>NZ_CP018335.1:2863512-3181680 GCF_001902295.1 Clostridium kluyveri
ATATTCTCTACAGAAAGATACATTCAGATATGAACTAAGTATAGGTGATAAATTTATCACCTATACTTTACTATAACTTAATTTAACTCTGCATACATTTCAGCTATTGTATAAAGATAATAACTAAGTCCAATTTGCTGCTTTTCAAAAACATCTCTGTGAAAATCATCTTCTAGAAAAAATCTGGCCTGTTTAACAAATAATTTTGAATTTATATTCATACTATGATTGTTTTAAAATTTAATATGATCTTTTAACACCTTTTGAAGTCTTTTATCACTTGCCTTCCATCCACTCTTTAGAGCAGTTGCCAAATATTCTATAAATCTTTGTGCTTCTTTTGCATATTCATTCATATTTTCTAGATTTTCATATTTTATTTTAGGAATTTGATATCCATAGTTATCTTTAATATAGTTATTATGCTCTAAGAGTGCATTTTCCCATTCATCTACATTAAGTCCTTTAAACATTTCTTCTTTATTCATTGTTTTTCCTTTCTTTACTAGATTGATAGAATTGCCGATAGTCTCCAATAAAACATCCAATCTCTGCCTGCGCGCAAAAAGCAGTTTTTGCTGTTTAATTAAACACATTATACGACTTGGTTCATTCTCAAGTGTTTTCTTAATATCTTTTAGGGAAAAATCAAGTTCTTTATAAAATAATATTTGCTGAAGACGTTCAAGTTCTTTTTCTCCATAAAGACGATATCCCGCATCACTTATTTTACACGGCTTTAGCAATCCTATTTTATGATAATAATATAAGGTTTTTATTGTAACTCCTGTAAGTTCTGAAATTTCCTTAACCTTGTATAACATAATTTTTCACCTCATATATAATCATACTCCCTTACCAAAGGTTAGAGTCAATACTTTTCATATTTTTATAACTTAAACCTGTACCCAGTTCCCCACAATGTTTCTATAAATTCTGGATTTTGAGGATCCTTTTCTATTTTCTTTCTTATTTTCTGAATATGTACTGCTACAGTGGCCAAATCACCAATAAACTCACTTCCCCATATGCTGTCGAATATGTTCCCTTTGGTAAATACTATATTGGGATTTGAAGCCAAAAACACAAGTATTTCGTACTCCTTTGAAGTTAATTTTACTTCTTTCCCATTGACAGTTACTCTGTGGGAAGCTCTATTAATTTCAAGACCCTTAACCGCAATAATTTCCGAAGAAAAATTATTGCCCTTAAGTCTTTCATATCTGCTTATATGAGATTTTATTCTAGCTGCAAGCTCAGCAGGACTAAAAGGTTTTGTCATATAATCATCTGCTCCAAAATTTAACCCTCTTATCTTATCAATATCCTCATTTCTTGCGGAAACTACTATTACAGGTATTTCAAATTTCTTTCTCACTTCCTTTATTATTTCAAATCCATTTTTTCCAGGAAGCATCAAATCAACAATTATTACATCATACATTTCCCCCATGATCATATCAATCCCTTTATTTCCATCTTGAACAATTTCTACACTATATCCATTTAACTCCAAATAGTCTCTTTCCATTTCAGCTATATTTATATCATCTTCAATTATAAGAATTTTTTTCATCCGAATCCTCCACCTTCCTTGGGAACATAACAGTAAAGCAGGTTCCAACTCCCTGTGTACTTGATACTTCTATCCTTCCACCGTGAGACTCCATAAGTTCTTTTGCTATGGCAAGACCCAGTCCCGTACTCATCAAATCTTTAGTTCTTGCATAGTCCACCTTATAAAATCTATTAAATATGTTCTGTAGTTTATCCCCTGGTATTCCAGGTCCATTATCTTTTATGCTCGCACATAAATAATCTTTCATTTCATATAATCTAACTTCTATCTTTATAACATTATTACAACTGTATTTTACTGCATTTCCAATAATATTTCTAAATATCTGATTAACTCTTTTACAGTCAATATTTATATAACAATCTTTTTTCAGTTCATCTACATAATTAAATTTAATTCCCCTATCTTCCATATCATATTTAAATTCTTCCATTAAATCATTCATAAAGTTTTTTACATCTACTTTTTCAAAATTCAATTCTAATTTTTGCATATCCAATTTTGAGAACAAAAAAAGATCCTCGATAAGTTTATTCATATAAACAGAATTATTATATATTATTTTATAATATTTGTTTATTTTATCCTGAGGTAAGTCCCTCATTTCCAACATTGTTTCAATATAACCTTGAATTGAAGTAATGGGAGTTTTAAGATCGTGGGAGATATTTGCAATAAGAAGCTTTCTATTTTCCTCATAGGCCTTTTTTAACTTTTCACCCTCGTAAAGTTTTTCTGCCATTTCATTAAAGGAATTCAGTAAACTATTTATTTCCTTTGTGCTGTTAACTTTTATATTCACACCATAATTCCCCCTGGAAATTTCATCTACGGCACTTTTTAACTTATTTATTGGTTTGAATACATTATTTTCTAAATTCCTACTGAATAACACTTGATTTACTCCAATAGAACCAAAAATTATGGCAATAATTACTGTTACTGTTTTTCCTCCAAAATATCTGAATATAAAAAACCATAGTATTAAATTAAAAATTATGATAAACATATGTGAATGTCTCATATGCTTGGAGTACCATTCAAATTCTCTATTATTTTTATATTCTATTTCAAATTTTTTGCGCATTTTTTCTTTTACCTCATGTATTTTATGGTGATTTTTTCTTTTCTCATTTATATATATACGTACAATTTCAATTTTTTTATCAATTAATTCAATAAATTTCACAGTTTTTTTCATAATATCCCCTAATCTTTTATCAAGTTCTTCTGAGGTTCCGATGGAATTTGCTCTAGAGAAATGCCTATATATAATTTTAATCCAATTTTATTTATTTATAAATTATTTTAATATTAAACATTAAAAATACATTAAAGTAATTATAAAGAATTTATAAAAAATAATTTTATGAATTCTTTATAAAACTTTTAAAGTAAATTTAATATGCTCAATTAATATAGACATGTGAAGTGATCCTTAGACTCAACTAAAGTTTGTCCATAAAAATGTTTTTTTGTTCTAAATCCTAGAAGAATTATTCAGGCGCTTAGTAATACTCACTTCTTATTTGAAGAAAATAAGAGGCAAATAATAACAGCGTTAGTATAAAAGTTGGGAGGTAAAAATTATGGAAAGTATAATTCAAGTAAAAAATTTCACTAAAAAGTATGGGAGTTTTACCGCAGTAGATGATGTTTCTTTTGAAGTAGAGAGGGGGAGTATTTTTGCATTTCTAGGTCCAAATGGTGCAGGTAAGAGCACAACTATAAATACCCTGTGTACTATAATAGATAAAACTTCAGGTGAACTTAAAATTAATGGTTGTGAAGTTTCAAGAGAAAAATCTAAAGTTAGAAATGATATAGGCATAGTATTTCAAGAGTGTACTTTAGACACCAAGCTGACCGTTGAAGAAAATATAAAATTGCACTGTGAATTCTATAATGTTCCAAAACCTGAAATTAAGGGAAGAGTTGATTTTATACTGGAACTTGTAGATCTTGAAGCTTGGAGAAAGGCTCCTGTGGGCAGTTTATCGGGAGGTATGAAAAGAAGAGTCGAAATAGCCCGGGGACTTGTACATTATCCCAAAGTACTTTTCTTGGACGAACCAACCAAAGGTCTCGATCCGCAGACTAGATTAAATATATGGAATTATATTTACAAATTGCAAAAAGAAAAGAATATAACTATATTTTTAACTACACATTATATGGATGAGGCAGAAATATGCAGTAAAGTAGCCATAATAGACCATGGAAAAATAGTTGCCTATGATACTCCTCACAATCTTAAAAGAGAGTATACTTCAAAACTGACTAAAATAAAAATTTCAGATAACGATTCACTTATAAGATACTTAAAAATTAAGGACATTGAGTATACATTGAAAAAGGATATATTTAAAATATATTCCAATGAACTAAAAAATATTTTAGATATCATAACCATATTTAAAGAATCAATCTGTGATTTTGAAATTAGCACAGGTACTCTAAATGATGTATTTTTAACTTTGACAGGAAAGGGGATAAGAGAATAATGAGAGGAATAATTGCTATTTTAAAAAGAAACCTAACTAATTTTATACGAGATAAAATGAGACTTGTATTTTCAATAATTATGTCTGTATTTTTTCTCTTTGTATTTTCTTTTGTTATGAAATCCACTGCAGTAGGTATTGCCCAGCCTCTTAACTATCTTATTTCTGGAATAATAATCATGACAGTTTTCCAGGCCGCATTGAGCAATTCTACCAGTATAATTGAAGACATGTCCATGGGTTTTATGAAAGAGATAATTGTATCACCTATAAAAAGATGGCAAATATCCATAGGACAAGTTCTCTCCTCTACTGTAATTGCATTTTTTCAGGGTTTACTGGTTATAATACTGGGTATGTTTATGGGACTTAATTTGAGTATATTTCAATTTTTACAGATGTGTGCTGTTATGTTACTGGTTGGAATAACCTTTAGCTGCATTGGACTATATTTGGCTTCCCTTGCAAAAAGTTCTACCACCTTTCAGATAATGATAACCGTATTTACTTTTCCTCTAACTTTTTTATCCGGGGCCTATATTCCAACTACTATTATGCCAAAAATAATTCAACCTTTGGTGTATATAAATCCACTTACCTATACTACTTCAATTTTCAGATATATTACACTTGATATGAAAAATTTAACCTTAACTGCATTGATAAAAAGTGGAGTGGCATTTAATATTCACGGTTTTATTATAGGGCCTTATGCAGGGTTATTCATAATTTCCATCATGTGTGCTGTTTTTTTCCTGCTTTCAGTTATCCAGTTTAATAAAGCTGATTTTTCAAATATTAAGGTATTTGATCCCCATGCAAAATAAAAATTTATAGAAATATTTACAATAAACAAAGGTGCCGCTCTTTGACCCTTAGATATGCGGCACCAACATCATGATATTAAAATTTCTTACATCTACTTATTATTTATCCTCCGGCTTTTTATCCCTTTGTCCACCAAAGTGAAAACCGTTCTGCCAGTTACCATGCGGATCGTGGTCATTTGGGTTGGGTGGCTCATGTGCCGATTTCCTGGACCACATATCATGGAATCTTGAACCGAAAAATCCGCCGCGCATGGACCTGAGCCGTTCAATTTGCTCATGTCCCATACGGGAACGAGCAGCACACATCCACTCATCCCACTCGTCATCGTTCACTTCAACACCAAGTTGAGACTCCAGCACAGTGATTATCTTATCCAGATATTTGCCGAATGCCGCCTGTTCCTCTTCACTGAGACAGCTAAAAATACTTTCGGAATTGAGACCTGATTCCTGATGCTCATTTTTACCCTTCTCAGTCAGCGTCACCAACATGATACGCTTATCCTCCTCAGACGGGACACGGACAACGTAGCCCTTCTTCTCCAGCTTGTTTAGCAGCTCATTAAGTGATTGCTGCCGAATACCCAACAGATAGGAAAGGTCTTTGGTACTAATTCTCTCCTGTAGCTTGAGTATAGCTAAAACTCTGCCCTGCCCGCGCGTTGGATCGGCCATTGGGCCGTATTGTGCATGACTCAACAAATGGTGGCGCTGCAAAAGCCATTGGAGTTTTGACATTTTTTCATAAAGTTCGTTAAAATTATTTTCCATCTAGTAAATCCTCCTTAATTAATTTATAACAGGTACCTTTAATATTATTGTACTGGTACCTGTTATAAATGTCAAGATATTTTTCACAGGTGCCTGTAATAAATTATATGGAAAAATGCCCAGACTACTTCAATAATTCAATAAATACATTATTTGCTTTTGACTTTTTGACAATATATAAAACAATGACATTACTAGAATAAACTAATAATGAATGCCTATAGAATAATTATTGCTAAAAATATAATAATAACTATATGAAATAATTATTTACAGGAGGCGATATTAAAATGGGAAATTCTATGTTTTGCTATCAATGTGAACAAACTTTTGGTGGAAAGGGATGTACAAAAAGTGGAGTTTGTGGTAAAACCCCGGAAATTGCAAATTTACAGGATTTATTGATATATCAATTGAAAGGTATATCCTGTTATGCTAAAACACTAATTGACAGAGGAGAAACTATAGATAAAAATATAGTAACATTTTTGGAGAATTCTTTATTTACTACTCTTACAAATGTAAACTTTGATTCAAACTCTCATGTAAAATTATTAAAAGAATCACAGAAAATAAAAGAATCATTGAGAAATAAATCTCCAGAAGGAAAATATCCAGATGCAGCTATATATAATTTAAGTGATACAAAAGAAGATATGTTAAAAGATTCAGTTAAAGCTGGAATTATGTACGACGAAAATCTGGATGCTGATATCAGATCCCTACGCTCTACCATATTGTATGGCTTAAAAGGTATAAGTGCCTATGGCCACCAAGCAAGATTTATAGGATACAATAGTGAGCAGATAGATAAATTCTACTTTTTAGCATTGGAAGCCACCACCAACGATAATTTAACCCTACAGGACATGATCCGCATGACAATGAGAACGGGTGATATGAGCATAGAGGTTATGAAGACACTAGATAAGGCAAATACATCCAGATATAAAGATCCATCTGTTCACAAAGTTAATGTAAATATTAAAAAAGGACCCTTCATAATTGTATCAGGCCATGATTTAAGAGATTTAGAGATGCTTCTCCAGCAGACAGAAAACAAGGGAATCAATATTTATACTCATGGAGAAATGCTGCCTGCACACGGATATCCACTACTAAAAAAATATAAACATCTAGTAGGTAATTATGGTTCAGCCTGGCAAAACCAACAGAAAGAATTTGACGGAATACCAGGATGTATTTTAATGACTACTAATTGTTTAATGAGACCAAGAGAAACATATAAAGACAGAATATTTGCCACCAGTGTTGTTGGGTGGGATGGAGTTCAGCACATAGATGTAAATGAAGATGGAACAAAAGATTTTAGTGTAATAATAAATAAGGCCCTGGAACTTGGAGGATTTAAAGAAGACGAAAAAACAAAAGAGATTTTAGTAGGATTTGGTCATAAGGAAACCCTATCTCATGCAAATGAAATAGTAAACGCCGTAAAAAAAGGAATCATAAGACATTTCTTTTTAATAGGCGGTTGTGATGGGGCAAGACCTGGCAGAAACTACTATACCAGCTTTGCACAGATGGTACCTAATGACTGTATAATACTTACTTTAGCCTGCGGCAAATATAGATTTAATAAATTGGATTTTGGAACAATTGAGGGCCTTCCAAGATTACTTGATGTGGGCCAATGCAATGATGCCTATTCAGCAGTTAGAATAGCTACAGCACTGGCAGATGCTTTTGACACAGATGTAAATTCTCTTCCACTGACAATAATACTATCCTGGTATGAACAAAAAGCAGTAGCGGATTTGTTGGCATTACTGTCCCTTGGGGTAAAAGGAATATATTTAGGACCAAGTTTGCCTGCATTTATATCCCCTAATATACTTCAATATCTAGTAGATACCTTTGATATAAGACCAATCAGCACTCCTGAAGAGGACTTGAAAAGTTCTCTTAAACAAGCAAATTGAAAAAATCCTGGAAATGGAAAACTCCCATTCCATAAGGATGTTTTTGGTTTTCAAAATTTGCCGTAGGATATATTTTATATTTTACGGCCTTTTTCTTGCTCTAAATCCTGCCTAAGAAGTTAAAGCACACCTCCAATCTATTTTTAAAAAAATTACTAAGATTTCTTAACAATTCACACAGAAGATAAAATTCATGTTAAACTCAAAATATTTCACAGGGAATAAAGCATGAAATTGTCCTTCTGCTTGGTACAGTTGCCCAGCAAATTATTTTTAGGAGGGATCAAATGAAAACGACAGAAAAATCAGTAGTTGAAACAGATGTCCATGATAACGAACTTAGTTCCAATTTACAAATTCTTAGAATAAAGTCTCTAGTTGGCAAAACCCTGTTCTACTCAACCATTCCCTGTGGATTTGCAATTCTCGCATACTTTTCAATACAGGAAGTATGGGCAGCCGCGGCTGCAACAGTAGCCCTGGGGTTTGTGGTTCTTTTTGTAAGTTTTAATGTCTGGACATCCTCCTCCAGCAAGCTGAAGAAGATGTTAGGTCAAAACATCACTAAACCTATTTTGGAGGATATTTTCCAGGTGATAGACTATTTACCTGAATCCGGAATTGAAGTAAATTTAATTCATTCCTCCAATCTTATCCACTCTTGGGACACATACAGCGGCAGTGACTTCCTACAAGGGAAATACAAAGGGATAGATGTTCTCTATTCTGATATTCATCTGCAGGAGAAGATTGAAGAAACAGACGAAGAGGGAAAAACACAAACACGTTATGAGACAAGATTCAAGGGCCAATGGCTTATCTGTGATTTTCATAAAGAGTTTGCAGCTTACTTGCAGATCAGAGAAAACCGTAAACGCATGATTTTCAAAGGGTACACAAAGTCCAAGTCGGATATACAAACCGAAAACCCGGAGTTTAATGAGAAATTTCAGATTTTGACCTCAGATGGACATACTGCATTTTATGTGCTCACTCCTCATTTTATGGAGCACATCATATCCACGGACACCTTTGCAAAAGCACAATCTTTTTTCTGCTTTAGGGATGGCAAGGTACATATTGCTCTGCACAGTGGGCGGGATTCCTTTGAACTTAAAGGCATAAGAGTAAATGACCTTGAAGAAATTCGCAGGGATTTCCGCAGGGAACTTATCCATATGACTGGAATTATTGACGAACTTCTTCTCAATGATAAATTATTCAAGGAGGTATAAGTCATGGATCTTTTAACATCTATTATACTATCTGTTATTATTTTGATTTCAATCATGGTGCTTATCACGGTCATTTGGTGGATCATGACCAGCAACAATTTCAAGCGTACATCTATCAAGATTTCCGAAGCTCTGTCAGGCATTGAGGTGGCACTGACCAAACGCTATGATATGCTGACAAAATTATTGGATGTAGCCAAAGGCTATACATCTCATGAGAAAACTCTTTTCATGGAAACTATAACCCTGAGAAAAGGCATGTCAGTATCCGAAATAAATGATGCAGACAACCAGATTAACACAATGGCATCCCGCATCAACGCCATAGCAGAGGCGTACCCGGAACTACGCTCCAGTGATGTGTTTTGTGAACTTCAAGCAGGCATTCGTGATGCGGAGGAGCATTTGCAAGCAGCACGGCGATTGTATAACAGTATCGTGACGCAATATAATACGACAATGGCAGTATTTCCCTCAAGCATTGTGGCAAACTTCCAAAAGTTGACACCAGTTGATTTCTTTAAAACTGAGGAATGGAAAAAGGCTGATGTAAAGATTCAATTTTAATAATTCGATCTATTTTTCATAACACAGCTGACAGTTTTCTACTGCCTTTTCCTCATGTACCTCAGTACCATAGCTTTTAAACCCCGCGTCATAACGTGGGGTTCAGGGCATGAACAAATTCTATATTTTATAAGATATAAGCAAACCTGAGTTTCTCTTTAATATTATCCTAAATTCCATCCAATGGCCTTTTTCCTTATCTGGATAAACTCCCTATAGATACCTTCTTCATTTATAAGTTTTTCATGTTTTCCACTTTGTACAATATGTCCTTCACTCAACACGAAAATTTTATCTGCATTTCTCACTGTTGAAAGACGATGAGCAATCATAATAACAGTCTTGTACTTTGTGAGTTCTCGGATGGCAAGCTGAAGCTGGTTTTCATTTTCAGGATCCACACTTGAAGTGGCCTCGTCCAAAATAATTATAGGAGCATCCTTTAGTATAGCCCTTGCAATGGAAATACGCTGTTTTTCTCCTCCTGAGAGGCTGCTTCCACCTTCTCCAATTAACGTATTGTATCCTTCAGGAAGCTTTTCTATAAACTCATGGCAGCTGGCCCTTTTAGCCGCTTCAACTACTTCCTCCATGGTTACCTCTGGATATCCAAACTTTATATTGTTCAAAATGGTATCATGAAACAAATATACATTTTGAAATACCATGCTTATATTTCTCATAAGACTTTCACATGTGTATTCCTTCACATCATATCCTCCAAGTAGAACTCTACCTTCATTTACATCCCAAAATCTGGCTATAAGGCTGCAGATGGTACTTTTCCCCCCTCCAGAAGGCCCTACAATAGCCACTGTTGAATTTTGCGGTATGGTAAGAGTTATGTTGTCTAGAATCTTTCTTTCATCATAGGAAAAAGATACATTTTTAAGTTCTATATTATAATTTTCAGGTTGAATGTCCCTCCCATTTTCATCCATAAGAGGTATTTCTTCTACAGCCTGAATTTTATCCATGCTGCTGTCAAGTAATCTAAGTACTCCCGATACAGTGCCAATTAGCTCAATATAGGAGTAAATCACAAAACTTGATATAACCATCATGAGAGTACTTAAAAGAGAAAGTCTGCCTCCTGAAAAAAGGTAGCAGGACATAAGAATGATAGTACATGCTGCAATCTTGAAAACATACAGATAAAGTGCAATCAACTTATTAAACACCTTCTCAAGGCCCATATTCCTCTTTCGGCTTTCTTCAACGGCTTCATCCACCGCCCTGTTTGATTTTTCACCAAGTCCAAAAGATTTTACAATGGATATTCCCTGTATATACTCAAGCACCGCAGAAACAAGAGCACTCTGTGCTTCCTGACGTTTTGGAGCAATATCAATACTCTTTTTCTGAAGTATGGAATTTACAATCATACCTAAAATAATGGCTAGAATAGATATAATACCTATACGCCAATCAAAGAGGCTTATTACAATACTTATTATAACTGCATGAATAAATCCCACAATAATCTTATCTAAAATATCCCCTGCCTTGTTTTCAATATCCCCAATAGTAGTAGTAACTACAGAAGAAATCTCCCCAAGCCTATTGGAACTAAAATAACCCATAGGCATTCTCTTTAATCTATCCCCAATTTCAATTCTCTTGTCCGAACACATGGAAAAACATGCAATACTTCTTTTTTCATTAGCCAAATAACCAAATAATATTTTACCGGTCAGCCCTACAGCCATTATCAAAAATGCCAAAAATACAGTTTCCATAGTAATATTTTCTCCTGTATCTCTTGCAACTATAATGCTGTCTAGAGCATACACCATGGCAAAAATAGGCACTGCCTGACAAATAGAGAATATAACATCAAGTGCAAAGGACTGTACCAGCTTTCCCCTGTACTTTCCCGAAAATATCAAAATCCTTTTTATGGTGTTAAGCATATTTTTTCCCTCCTTTTATCTCATCTCTATCTTTAGTTCCTATATGAGCCTCCCACATTTTTCTATAAAGATTGCAATTTTCAAGCAGTTTTTCATGAGTTCCCTGAGCTTCTATCTTGCCTTGATTTACCACAACTATATTATCTGCAGTTGTAATGGTGGAAAGCCTATGGGCTATTACAATTAAAGTTTTCCCCTTTACCATCTGAGATATGGATTCCTGTATTATGGCCTCATTTTCAGGATCCGCATAGGCAGTGGCTTCATCAAGTACAATTACAGGACTATTTTTCAATATGGCCCTCGCAATTGAAATACGCTGCCTTTCCCCTCCTGAAAAATGCTTGCCTGCCTCACCTGCTTCTGTTTCATATCCATTTTGAAGACACATTATGAAATCATGACAGCTGGCTTTTTTAGCTGCTTCTATAATCTCCTTATCCGATGCACCCTCCTTTCCAATTCGGATATTTTCCTTTATAGAGGTGTTAAACAGAAAATTTTCCTGTGATACATAGGATATCACATCACTTATCTGCTTAAGTGGAATATCTCTTACATCCACATCATCTATGGTTATCCTCCCGCCTGAAGCTTCCCAGAAACTGGCGATAAGTTTTGCTATAGTTGATTTTCCTGAACCTGATGGCCCTACAATAGCTGTCATTCCACGTGGGACTATATCAAAAGATATTCCCTTTAAAATTTCAGTATCATCATAGCTGAATGTCACATCTTGAAACTTTATTTTATAGTTCTTTAATTTTTTATATTGAGATGGACGTTTTAATTCCTCCTTATCTAATATTTGGTATACCTGTCCAATAATAGTTCCCATAGAAGCTATGCTGTCAGTGTACTGCATAGCCTGTACAAGGGGTGTCAAAAGTCCAAAACACAATATTATACAAGTTATAAACACTGAGAGAGCCAAAGTTCCATTTATGTAAAAATAAAGTCCTGAAGGTATGACAAAAAGCAGTGCCTCAGGAGTAACATACATGACAGCTGTATACAAAAACAGTGTGTTTTTGAAAAAAGCTGTCACTGCAGCACAATTGTTTTCTACAGAGTCGGAATACTTCTTGTAGGAAGTTGAGGACTGGTTGAATGCTTTTATTGCCTCAATGCCGTTTACATATTCCACTACATTGGAATTCATCAGATTACCGGCCTGGACATATTTCTTATAATAGTACACATATTTTTTCATGATAGGCTTATATAGCAGCATTCCTATAGGTATTGTAACAAGGGATATAAGAGCCATACGCCAGTCCAGGTAAAATAAATATAAAAGCACAAATATCGGTACCAGAAGGTTTGATGTCATTTCTGGTATTACATGGGCAAGAGGTTCCTCAAGTTTTTCAACCGTATCCACCATTATTGTCTTCAATTCTCCAGATGGATTTTCCAGTACATATCCAAGAGGAACCTTTGAAAGTTTTTCAGCAAACTTTACACGAATATTTTTTAGGATTGTAAAGGCTGCACTATGGGATATAGAAGTGGAAAGTGCATTAAAGCCTACTTTTCCTGTATATCCTGCCAAAGCAGCAAGGACAACATATGAAAGCTGCCTGAAGTCAGAGTTTCCATCTATAATTTTCACCGTAATGTTTGCAGCAGCAAAATAGGGTATCATGCCGCAGGCCACACCAAGTACGGCAAGAATCACCGAAACTGTCATTTTGTCCTTGCACTGAGAAGCAAAGTACATCAATCTTCTAAAAGTGCTATCTTTTTTCATGTTCAACCTCCTTATATTATTAAAGAAAAAAATAGGGATATAATTCAGTATAGTTAGTTCCATCTAACTATACTGAATTATATCCCTATGCCCCTTATTTATCTACTCCATTTATACATTTATGCTCCAAAACCGCCCATAAATTATCTTCTTCTAAATTTACCTGGAGTCATTCCCATAATATCATGAAAGGCTTTTGAAAATTTACTGGCATTTTCATAGCCCACCATCATTGCAATGCCCCCTACAGTATTTTTAGTATTCAAAAGCATTCCCGCAGCTTTTTTTATCCTAAATTCCCTTATAAATGCATAATAAGTTTTACCATATATCTCTTTAAAACACTCCGAAAATGTCCTAGTATTTATCTCATACTTATTGCCTATTTCCTTTATGGTAATATATTTTTCCACATTTTCCGTAACATCTTCCTTTATAAGTTTTACCTTGCTTATAATCCTTCTATCAAAATATTTTCCCTTTATTTCAGATACCTGTATATCCTTGTCAATCAAAAAAAGCACCAGTTCTGAAAATTTAACAATGGCCCTTTCTCTCCAAAAAGCATCCTCTGATATTATATTCCCCATTATGTTTTGTATGTACCTGTTATTGGACAGTATCATGAATTTTCCATGGACATTCATCTTGTGAAGCAGCATATAACTTGTAATTCTGGTTTTTCCAAACATGTTTTTCAGAAAATCATCCAGATTCTCTTCTGTGGTAGTAATTGAAATGCCCTTATAATTTCCCAGTGGAAAGTTGTGTTTATGATTGCCACTAGACAAAACCGCCATTGCAAAATCCCCTGGTGCCACATAAAATATCTTTTGATTTAAATAATCTAGTTCACACCTGCCTGCCATGCAGTAATTCATTTCTATAATGCCTTTTTCCTCCACAGGAAGAAATTCATTAACCTTTAATTCAAAATCATGATATACAATCCATATACCCTTAAATATTTCATACTGCACAGTTTTTCCCTTAATATAATTTTCATTGTAATAATAAGCCGTCTTATTTTCCTCCCTTTGAACTTTTTCAATCATATCTTCAAAAGAGGCCTGCCATCTGACATCGGCTATATACAACTCCTTGTCCAAAAAATTCTCCCCATTTCCATATTTTATTTTAATATCTTTATTTTCATTATAATTGCCACCTATCTCTGTATTTTATCTTTCCACTTTCTCCAGTATGAACACTCATGTATCCCTTATAAGTTTTTCTAAGGCTCAGACAGATAAGGTCATTACCTATGCAAAAACTCCATCTGAATCTTTAAATTACTTAATAAAAGTTCCATTATCAAGTTCATTAAAAGCTTCAGTGAGTTCCTCATTTGAATTCATTACAATAGGCCCTCCCCATGCAACAGGTTCATTTAAAGATTTTCCTGTAAATAAAATAAAATGAATTTTTTCTTTACCTGACTTTACTTCTATTTTATCACCATTTTCAAAAAGAGCCGCACTTTTTTCATATATTGGATTTTTCATTCCTCCATCAAAATAACCATATCCTCTAAAAATATATATAAATGCAGTATCATATTCCTTCGTTTCAAAAGACCATTTTGAGTCAGCCTCCATTTTAACTTCCAAAATATTTGCTTTTACATATCCTCCATCAAAGGCCCCACTTGTATCTTTGTATTTTCCAGATATAACTTTTATATTACATCCTTGTTCTTTCACTTCACCTATATCTTTTCTTTCTATACTTCTATACTTTGGGGAACACATTTTATTTTTTCTAGGAAGGTTTATCCACAGTTGAAATCCCATCATAAGCTCAGAGATCTGTGGCATTTCCTGATGAATTATTCCGCTCCCTGCAGTCATCCACTGGCAGCATCCATCTTCAATTACACCTATATTCCCCATACTATCTTTATGTTCTATTTTCCCATTTATAAGATATGTTACTGTATCTATGCCCCTGTGGGGATGCCACGGAAAACCTTTTATATAATCTTCTGGATTAGTAGAATCAAAAATATCAAGCATTAAAAATGGATCAAACTCCTTTACTGTACCAATAGATAGTATTCTGACAAGCTTCACTCCAGCTCCATCTTTTTCTATATTGCCTTTTATGACTTTTTTTATTGCTCTGGCTGACATAAAAATCCCTCCAATATTCATTATAAGTGTAAATTTGTAGCAATGGGACTAACTTTTCATATAATATAGCATATAAAAATAACTATTACAACTTATTTAAACACAATAGGAAAAGGTGAGGGTTATATGGAAAGAATATATGATAGTAATGATATAAGGGTAGGATGTTTAAAACACAATGATACTGTTTATGACAGATATCACAGAGTTGTTGGATATATTGATGCTCCCGTACTTTATGATGCAAATTATAGACGAATAGGCTACGTAAAAAATGGAACCATCTATAAACGTAACGGCCATCCAGCGTGTTATTTCAATGGTTGGCATATCCATGATATGAGGGGGCACAGACTAGGGCATGTAAACAGTTCCTGGCTGGGATTGCTTGCGGCCGGTCTATTACTAGGTCTATATTATTAGTTTGTGGTACCTAGATATAGTTGACTTTTGTAGTTTAGATCCATAATGCTTTAATTTATCCCATGATAAAATTAACTAATACCCCCAGCTTCTTTAAGATGGGGGATAAACACCTTATATACCTATGTTTTAGGTATGATGTAAATAAACCCTAAACAAATTTAAAATTTAACGTATACTTTTAACACTGTGTATGTTAAATTTATAATACAGACTTGTAATATATTTACTACAATCTTAAAAATCAAATAATTGCAACTTGTTACAATCCGCTTCCTGCTAGTAATAAATCCACAAAATTCATTTACTTTTAATACATAAACAGTACTTTGTGCAAGAACACATATGTTGTGGAATTAGTAATATATTCTGGTTCAGATGGTAGTAAACGCTTTAAGTCCACTTAGTCATTCATTTGTAGGCATAAAGAATGTTAACTCAACAAATGGCTTTAACATGAAACCCTGAATAAAGAAAAGACCAAGGCTGGAACTGGATTAAGAAAAGGGGGAGAATAGAAATGAAGATTACCGTTATTAATGGAAGTCCTAAAGGCAAAGATAGCAATACTAATATAATGGTTACCGCTTTCTTAAAGGGGGCAAAGCGGGCAGGGGCAACAACTGTTAACATTTTCTTGGCAGAAAAAGAAATTAAACATTGTCTAGGTTGTTTTTCCTGTTGGTTCGTTAATCCTGGACAATGTGTGATTAAAGATGATATATCAGATATTATTGCTCAAGGTGAGGGAACAGATATTCTTATTTTAGCTACACCGCTTAAATATGCTAACATATCCAGTATGCTAAAAGTTTTTATTGAACGAATGCTGGTGTTGTGCAATCCATATTTTGAAATAACTCCAATAGGAATCAGACACCCGAAAAAAATAGCAGCAGCAGAAGCACAGTCATCTTTTTATCGTTCTAAACTAGTAATGATGGCTAACGGTGCTCTTTCTACCAGAGATCATTTTCAAATAATTTCCAAATGGGTTAATAAATTGGCTTTCTACAATCATACGGAAGTACTTGGAGAAATATATGCTCCGCAAGGACTTCTTCTCAATACTCAAGATAAGGAATTACGCCCTATTATTGATAATTATCTGCAGCTTTTGGAACAGGCAGGTCAAGAACTTGTAACCATGAACAGACTGTCAGATCAGACAGCAAAATCATTGGAACAGAACTTTATTCCTACTGATATTTACGTTAAACAAGTTAATAGCTTATTTGATAATTTACTTGATAAATTGGAACATCCTTACTCCAGGTGGTAGATGAAATGGACATGCTAGGAAACATATGTAAGCAATTATTAGCAGGTGTTTGATTTATAATCATGTAAATCCTTATGAAAACTTAGTGATAATATGACATTAGATAAAATAGAAAAACTGCCTTTTAAATGAGTTCCCATTTTTTATATAAAATTAGGAACTCAAATACTAAATTTAAAAATATATCAGTATCAAGGATAAACATATGGATTCTCTGGAGTCTCTATATTTTCTATTTTTTGTACAACTATTATGGGCATTATATCTTCATTTCCATATTTAGTACTTTCAAGGGTACCTTCTACACTTATCCATTGTTCTTTATTAAGCTGTGATGCATTATCCCATCTGCACATTAATCCTATGACTTGAGCATCAGCAGCACAACAGCTCATCAGCATTCTTGCAACGACAAATTCATTTTCCTTAAAGTTTTCTTCCTTATAGACAAAACCTCTTATTATTACCTTCTTTCCAATATACTGCTGAACTTTACCCTCTAATTTAAAAATATTTTCATAATAATTGTGATCATCAAATAAGATAATATCGCCAGTGATATCTTCTTCTATATTCTCATTGGTTGAACCATTATTATTTGAATTGATTATTGTGACCCCCTTATTATCAGCAATTTCTGTATTTAAATTATTTGGAACTGCTGTAAATCCAATTAGAATTACTGCAAGAAACATTAAATAACTTATCCTGAATTTATTTCTAGTCACTACTGTAAATATTTTTGTCAATTGAAATAAAGCTAATATGGAAATTGCCACTATGGTGATCTTTATATATATAAACATTTTAGGATTAATAAAATTATTAATCTTTCCTGTTTTCATCAAATAACATAAAAGGGCATTAAAAGCTATAAAAATAATAAATTTTACAAACTCTTCAATATTAAATTTTCTCATTACACTACCCCCATGGTGGTTAATATATTTATTAAACAGCCAATTATGTAACAAACAGAAAAAATGTATATTATCAATCTTATTACAAAGCCTTTTTTAAAGCTTGCTCCAAGCATTATGGTGTTTTTTATATCCAGCATAGGACCTATAATCATGAAGGCAGAAACAGAGCCTAGTGTAAATTGATTTAAAAATGTCCTTGCAATAAAGGCATCTGCCTCAGAGCAAACTGATAACACAAATGCTAAAAGCATCATTACAATTATAGAATATACAGTGTGCTTTCCAAGAGGAGTTATAATGCTTCTAGGTACAAATGTTTGAAATGCTGAGGATAACACAGCACCTATTATTAAATATTTGCTTATATCAAAAAATTCAATTGTAGTATGCTCCAAAACATTTAAAATTTTTGACCTTTTTAAACTATATTGATGATTATAGCCACATCCGCAGAGAATATCACCGTCAGACTCAAATTCTTTCCCTTTTACCGGCATGTCTTTACCTTGAACAACTTCTATAAGAAAGCCTATTGTTACAGCTGCTAAAACTCCAAATGCTGCCCTTAACAATACAACACTGGGTCTATCGTAAAAAGCACTATAAGTAGATAACAGCACAACAGGATTTACTATAGGTACCGCAAGCATAAATGTAACAGCTATACTAGCTGGAACACCTTTTTTCATAAGCCTTCTGGCTATAGGAACAATAGCACATTCACATATTGGAAATACAAATCCCATTAAAGAAGCTCCCGTAATTCCCAAAAATTTATTTTTAGGCAGCACCTTTGAGATAACTTTATCTGACACAAAAACCTGTATCACTGCTGATATAAAAGAACCTAAAAGTATAAATGGAATGGCCTCCAGCATTATGCTAATAAATATAGTAAAAAAGCTGTTAGTAAATCTCAAATTAAAATTAAAATCAGTTAATCCTCTTATTCCATTAAAGACAAAAATAAGTAATACCCCTAAAATCATATATATAATTATTTTTCCGTTATTTGATTCAGCTGCTTCTGAGCTTCCTAATGCTTTTTCATCTTCTCCTTGAAAATAATTTTTTGTAACTGTTTGTATATTTTTTAAAATTTTTTTTCTCAATATATTAGCTTTTAAAAGTTCTTCTTCTAAATCATTAACATTTTCAATTCCCAATATAATTGCATAGGAGTTAATCTCTTCAATCTTCTTTTTAATCCTTACTTGATCTTTTTTTGCCATTGTTTTAAAATTATTCATTATTATTAAATTACTATTATATATAGGTGGAAAAATCAAGGATTCCATATTACTCAAATAAAGTTCAAAACTCTCTGCATCTAATATATTAAATATAGTGGATATATTGCAGTTTTTTCTTATTTCATCCTGATTTAATGTATCTAACAGTTCCTGCAATAAAGTTGCTCCATTATGTTCAATAATAATCCTATGAGGTTTATAACTTTTAATTATATCCATTGAAATTACATCTTCCACAGCAACTTGTCCACTGTTTATATATTTATCTGCAATGCTTTTTTCTCCAATCTCATTCTGAAATATAAGCACTCGTTCTCCCTGGGATAAAGTATTGCCTAAAAGAACATTTATAAAAGTAGTTTTTCCAGCCCCTAAAAACCCTGTAACTATTTCTATATCAATTTTTTTCATCATCTATTATACCCCATGTTAAGCAGTGAATAGCTTATTTATATAATCCTTATTTATTTTACAGCCTATTACACATACTCTTCCAGTAAAATCAGATGTAGTTTCCCTTATATTTAATTCATTTGGGACATAATCAAACTCTATCCAGTTTTTATTTTCAACCTGAACTATACCCTTTGCTCTGAGCACCATTCCAGTAAGTTTTTCATCCCTCAGCTTATTTAAATTATTCAACAGCTTATTTTTGTTGTATATAACTGAAGTTTCAATTCCATAGCTATCAAAAACTTCATCTACATTATTTGGGCTTTTATTTGAAACTTTTGTACCAATTATATTTAATTTGGTCCTTTCAAGTCTTACTGCCTGCTTTAGAAGTTCAGCCTTAAAATCTTCCTTGGCAGCTTTAACAATTTTATCCCCCTTTAACTGTTCAATAGGGGTAGTAACAATACTACAACCACTACTAATCCTTTTAATTTGTTCCGTTACTGATTGAATCTTTTCACTGCTTTGATTTTCTGTTCTAGTTAAGACAACACACTTAGCACTTTTAATCTGATCCTTATAAAAATCTCCAAAATTTATTATATAGGCATTGAATTTTGTTACATCTATCAAGGTTATAACCAGATTCAAATTTACTATCCCTTTAAGCTCCCTACTGCTTATAACCTTCAATATTTCTGAAAGCTTGCCAACGCCGGAAGGTTCTATTATAATACTGTGAGGCTTATATTTACTGCATACCTCCTCTATAGCTTTTTTAAAATCCCCTGCAATAGTACAACATATACAACCTGCATTTATTTCTTTTATTTTTATATTTGTTTTCCTTAAAAATCTTCCATCTATTGGTACTCTTCCAAATTCATTTTCTATTATGGCTACATTTCCTGTATATACTTTTTCAAAAATCAGCTTTTTGATAAGAGTAGTCTTCCCGGATCCTAAAAATCCTGAAAAAATATCAACTCTAGTTTTCATAAATACATGCCTCCTTATTCGGATAAATTTACTTAATATTATAATAATATTAAATTAAATGCAAATTATTAGCATTTAGCATTATTTATTTAAAAAATCAATATAGGGATGGCATTATTAAAATAATAACTATATAATATCAAATGCTATTTTCCAATTTTTCAATTTCTTTTTGTCCCCCTATAGCTACAATTATATCCCCTTCCAAAAATACAAAATCCGAAGCAGGTGATACATTTATATTGTCCCCTCTTTTTATCATTATAATATTTATTCCATACTTAGACCTTATATTCAATTGCTCTAAATTTTTCCCAATCCATTTTTTTATACATAGTATTTCCGCTGCTCTATATTCAGGGGATAATGCTATAAAATCAAGCATATTATTTGATACCAGATTATGAGCAATTCTAACAGCTGTATCTTTTTCAGGAAAAACAACTTTATCAGCTCCTATTTTATATAGAATCTTTGCATGTAAATCTGTATTGGCCTTGGCAAGTACAAATTTCATACCCATTTCTTTTAACAATAAGGTAACTATAACACTACTTTGAATGTCGGCACCTATTCCTATTATAGCTACATCAAAATTATTCACCCCAAGTGCCTTCAGATTCTCCTCCTCAGTGGCATCTGCCTCAACTGCCTGTGTTACATAAGGAGTTATATCCTGAACATTATCTTCTCTTGAATCTACTGCAAGTACATCATTTCCAAGTTCATAAAGAGTTCTAGCTATTGATTTTCCAAACCTCCCCAAGCCTACTACTAAATACTGTTTTTTTTTCATGAGATCATCTCCGTTTCTCAAGTTTTATCCAATTAATATTTTATCTTCGGGATATTTTATAGATTTAGGAATTTTCCTATTTATCATGGATAATATTATAGTGAGACCCCCTAATCTTCCAAAAAACATGCTTATAATTATAACTATTTTTCCTATAATGCTCAAGTCAGGTGTAGTTCCAAAGCTCAACCCTGAAGTTCCAATGGCCGATATGCACTCAAAAATTATAGTTTCCAAGGATTCATCCTTTTCCGTTACGCCTAATATCAAAGCAGATATAAAAATCAAAATTATATAAACTATGAATATAACAATAGCTTTATATACCAGATCTTTTTTTATGGTTCTTTTATAAATTTCAGTTTCCTGTCTGCCTTTTATTACAGATACAGCTGTCATTATAATTAAGGCTGCAGTAGTTGTCTTTATCCCCCCTGCTGTAGAACCTGGAGCTCCACCTATAAACATAAATACAATAGTTAAAAATTTACTGCTCTCACTCATGTCAGAAATAGAAATCGAATTAAATCCTGCAGTCCTCACAGAAACTGAAGCAAAAAATGAAGATAACAGCTTATCTCTTGAAGTCATATGTTTCATAGTAGCTGGATTATTAAATTCAAATAAAAAAAACAATATGGTTCCAGAGGCTAAAAGTACAACAGCCATTGTTATGCAAACCTTTGAATTAAGGGAAAGTCTCTTTGTATACTTAAAACTTAAATTATATATTTCCTGCCATACATAAAATCCTAATCCTCCAATGATAATCAATACACTTATAGTAAATATTATTGTAAAATTATTATAATAAGGCATTAAACTTCTACCCTCTCCAATTAAGTCTATGCCAGCATTACAGAATGCAGATACAGAGTGAAAAATTGAATAAAAAAGCCCTCTATAAACTCCGAACTGAGGAACAAACTGAGAAGACAAAATAACTGCTCCCACAGCTTCTACTAAAAAAGTAAACAATAATATGTACTTTGACATTTTTACAAGCCCCTGTATATTAAAGGAATTAAGTGACTCATGAATTAACAATCTTTCTTTTAATGTAATTTTTCTCCCTAAAATCAATGCAATAAGAGTGGAAAACGCCATAAATCCAAGCCCGCCAATCTGAATTAAAGCCAAAATTACCGTTTTCCCAAAATAGTTCCAATGAGTTCCTGTATCCACTGTTATAAGCCCTGTTACACAGGTTGCAGATGTAGCTACAAATAATGAATCTATAAAATTGGTGTATGTATGATTTTCAGAAGATAGGGGAAGCCATAGTAAAATGGCACCTACTATAATTATTAACAAAAACCCCAATATCAAAATTTGAATTTCATTCATTTTAAATAATGGTTTACTTTTAAGCTTCATTAAAATTCACCTTCTGTTTATAAATTACTCTTTATAGTATATCTAGTTTAAAAATACTTACCCGATTTATTTAAAAAATCAAAATTTTCTTGGACAATTATCTCCATTCGTAAACCACCTACAGGGTTTACATCCTAAGCATTTAATAATACTTTTTCCCTCTCTTATATGACTTGTAAAATCATGATCTGCAAGCTGCGCTCTACCTATGGCGACAAAATCCACCAAATTATTATCAATTAAATAATTGGCCTGCTCTTTTGTTTTAATTGAATTTACTGCAATTACAGGTATATTTACCTGTTCTTTTATTTTAGCTGCGCCATATACAATCCAGTTACAGGGAAAATCTTTTGGTACTTCTTCTTTAATTGGTGTATTATCATATCCTGTAGAAACATGAATATAGTCCATACCTGAAGCTTGAAATTTTTTTGCCATATTAATGCTGGTTTCCAAATCACTCTCATTACATCCCATCCTAATTCCAACTACAAAAGAAGCATCAACCTTTTGTTTAACTCCTTGAAGGATCTCCATTGTAAATCTTAATCTATTATCTAAACTTCCGCCATACTCGTCCACTCGCTTGTTTATCTTAGTTGAAAAGAACTGTGTCATAAGATAGGAATGGGCACCATGAAATTCAACTCCATCAAAGCCAGCTTTTTGGGCTCTAAGGGCAGCACTTATAAAATCCTGTTGTATTAAATGAAGTTCATGCTTTGTCATAGCCCTGGCAGATATATTCCTATGAATATAATCAGAAGATGTAATAGTATCTTTATTAACAAGTTTGGAGGCTTTAAGTCCTGCATGATGAAGCTGAAGAATAACTTTTGCATTATATGTATGACAAATGTGCGCTATTTTATCCAACCCCTCTATATAATCATCACACCAAATTCCCAGCTGATCTGGAAATATTCTTCCACTTTCGGAAACTGCTGCTGCTTCCACAATTATCATACCTGTACCGCTTTTAGCTATTCTTTCATAGTGGTATATATTTTTCTTTGATACAAAACCATTCTTATCTGAAAAACCAAAACAGACCATAGGAGGCAGTATAATTCTATTTTTTATTTCTAGATTTCTAATTTTACGTGGTGTAAAAAGTGTATTCATTATTTTCTCTACCTTTCGTTTATTTTTAAAACTAATTTTTATCACTCAGACATCTTTACCCTCAATCCTCTGTAACGATTCAAAGCGGCACAGAATTCATATTTCCTAGGTAGTGCCAAATTGCCTGGATGACCTGTATAGGGTGAAATAGAATCTAATCCAAATTTTTCTATCTGCGTATATAGTCTATTGACAGCTTGAAAAACAGATGACCTATCGTCCAACATACGTTTTCTCAAAAAATCAATCATTACAGCAATACAATTGGTTTGGCTATCATCTACTAATTGTTCCAAAGCAGAAAGATCAATAATTTCTCTTCCATATGAAATCTTATATTTCCCTCTAGACTTAATACGATCTTCTTTCCCTGTTCCTAAAAATCCCCCCTTTAAAGGAATCCTATGTGTAATTTCTCCAAATTTACTATTTGTGATTTGTTCCCGTATGTATCCATGGGAATTTGCAATCTCTTTGGCAGTACTTGTTACATCCTTTGGCACATATTCATCCATCATAATAATTTGGTGTGCCACATCAAAATAATCCCCTGAACCTCCAACTATCAATATGGTTGAAACCCCATTATCATCATATAATGATTTTACCTTATCAATAAAAGGTGTTATTGGTTCTTTATCTTTTGAAACTAATTTTTGCATCCGTCCATCTCGTATCATAAAATTGGTAGCAGAGGTATCCTCGTCAATCAATAAAAGTGAGGTTCCCACTTCTAAAGCTTCCATAACATTTGCTGCTTGAGAAGTACTTCCACTGGCATTTTCCGTAGAAAATTTAAAAGTATCTTTATTTCCTGGCAAATTGCCGATAAAGGTGCTAATATTAACTTTTTCCACATTTCGTCCATCTTCAGCACGAATTTTTACTGCATCTTGCCTGGTAATCACAAATTCTCTGCCATCACCGGGAATATGATTATATACACCAAGTTCAAGTGCCTTCAACAATGTAGATTTTCCATGATAACCTCCACCTACAATTAAAGTTATTCCCTGGGGTATCCCCATTCCTGTAATTTTACCATTATAAGGCAGTAAAATTTCTATTTCAAATTTTTCCGGGCTTATAAATGGAATTTGGCCTTTAAACAACGGCTTATCTGATATACCACTTTCCCTTGGCAAAATGGAGCCATTACCAATAAAGGCAGCAAGGCCTTTTCTCTCTAATTCCTCTCGAATATACATTTGATCTAAAATTAAATTCACTTGATTTTTTAGTGCTTTTTGATCAATATTTCTATAAAACAAGGACCTATCTACTATTTTAGGAAGGATCTCCTGAAAGATACGGTTGGCAGCTTTACCCAAAACCCGTCTTCCTGCGGCGGGCAGACCAACTTCAAATCTCACTTCAATACGATTATTTTTAATCAAAACAGCTGTCCTCTCAAGCATTTCTTGCCCACAATGATCAATTAGCAGAAGTCCACTACCCCCTGTGCCACTGATACCCTTATTTAAGTGCTGGATATTCTTCCAGAAGACTCTCGTTAGAAAATCCGAAACAGCTGTTATTTTATCTTTGGAATCAATCAGATCATCTGGAATGCCTGTAATATCACGATTAATTACAATGTGGAATTTAGATGGAGGAGCATATGGATCTGCCTGGACATGGTCAACAAAAAGTTGATAGGTTCCAAATTTATATGCTCCCTTTATTTCTTTATAAGCAGAATACCCACGCCCATCTATAGACATCAATAATTTTTCAAGTTCATTATGATTTTTCAAGTTAAGTGTCCCCCTTGTTTGTATGCTTTTTAATAGTGTTTTTTCACTTACCTAATTTTACTAAGTTCATCTATGAATGCGGGTCTTTTTCTATATAAACCACTTAGTTCATTTATCATACCCTTCTGTTTTTCCTCTCCAGCTATTTTTTTATACCTTTTAAGTATTTCGCATACTCTCTGGTAATCCCTTCTATTTAATGAGGAATTTGCTGAGGATTTTATATATTTATTATAAATATTTATAACTTCATCCTTAAACTTACCTACCAACATATGTGCGTATTCTTCTATATTTGTTGGATTTTCCCTTATAAATTCCATTATCTCATCTAAATCATTTTCCTCTACTATAAGTTTAAGGTAAATACTTCTTCCATATCTGCCTTTATCATTTTTTAATTCTTGTTTTAAATTATTATATAATACTACTTTATCTCCTGCTGCTATTTCTTTTAACTCATTATAATATTCAAAATCCCCATCAAGCAAAAGTTCTTTTGCCAATTGGAATTGTTCTTTCTTTAATGAAAGCTCTTTATAAGCTGCATACCTTATTTTTTTCCATTTTGATATCAGCCCTGCATATTGTTTATCTTGTTTTTCTCCCTCTAAAGTCAATTCTATTACTTTGTGGTAGTTTTTTTCTTTAATATGTTTATTTATAAGAAGTTCTCTGAAATATGTAAATATAAGATTATCTTTTATAAAATCATCTGCTTCTTTTTTCGTACCATATTCTTTTATCATATCAAATAATATTTTCAGCATACTTTCATTGATGTATTCATTATATTTTCTATTGGAATTTTTATCTATGAAATATTCTATTTTTTTTCTTAATTTCACCCTAAATTCTTTTACATCAGTAAATTTTGCACATAATTGCAGTATATCAATTTTATATTCATCCCACCCGTCAAAAATTTTGTTATCACTTTGTTGTAATATCTTATTAAATACTTTTTCTCTTAGATTTACATGTGAAGGATTTATTTCCGTTACAATTTCTTCTATCAATTCCATAGTTTCTCCTACCAAAGAGCCTATTTCTCCATTAGAATCATCTGCATACTGGAAAGCTTCAACGGCTTCATTAAGTAATAAAAAAGCAATATTCAAAGCTAATAGTGTATCCTGTGTACTTCTTACTTTTTCTAATAAATCTCCCATATCACTGACAAAACCATAAGTTTTACTGTATTCGATAAAGCCTCTTCCTCCCGTATATTTTCTTACAATAGAATCTATAAGATTTTTGCATTTTTCAAGTTCCTGTTTGTCATTACCTTTTGAGTACCTGACAATAAGACTATTTTTCAAGATTTTATCCTTTTCCGTCATATCTATTATAATTCCAATTAATTCTTCTTTAGAAAGATTGTCTAACACTTCCTTCAATCCTTGATGCTTTACTACTTCTCTTTTCACACTTATGGTACTACCCTCATCATTTAAAATCTCAGATAGTTCAAAATAAGCTGCTGCTTCATGTTTGCATACAGGCCCAAAATCATAAGGACAATCACACTGAGAATATAGTATTTCTCCCATATTATCTATCTTTACTACAACTTCGTAGTCTTCACTTCCCTGAATTTGAAAAATATATTCATTGTTTCCCTGATTATTAGTTTCAATTATATTTCCTTCGCTATAATATGCATATCCTCTATCTAAAATTTTTCTGTCTATATGCTTTTTAAAATCATTTATATTCATCATTTATTCCTCCTAAACAGTAAAAAATCATTTATAAAAAAGAATAGCCCTGATACTAAAATGCAGTATTCTCTTAGTTACTATACCTTTTAGCAGAGAGTTATTTCTGAATATTTTATCATACCCTGGCCACTTATGTATTATTGTTTCTTTGTTCTATTATACATTATTTGAAATATTTTATGGTTTTAATTACTTCTCATGTAGGATAAAGTCAAAATTAAGCCTATACTTTTCTCTATAATCATTGTAACATCTCTTAAACCATTTCGAACCGACTCTAGACAGACTGTATACCCTTGTTGTCTTTTTATTCTTGTTAACCCTTACAGTGGTGCTAGTATAAAAATGTAGACACAAAAATTCGAACAATATAAAATAAAAGAAAAGGAGTGTCTACAAATATGTCAAATAAATCCGAAAGATACACAGAAGATTTCAAAAATACAATAGTAGAACTTTACAAATCAAGTAAATCTTTAAGTAAATTAAACAGCAAACATGGCGCATCTAAATCAACAATAAAATCATGGGTTAAAAAATCAACACCTATACAGATAGATAATAACAAAACTATTACGACAGCTGATTATCAGGTATTGATGAAAAAAATGGCCAGGTTGGAGAAAGAAAATGAGATATTAAAAAAAGCTATGGCCATATTTTCAAAGAAAAATTGGTAAAAAATTTAGGCCAGTTCAACCTAGCCCTAAGGAAGGGAAAATATCTTAAAAAGAGACTTCAATGCAAGTACTATTAACGAAAAATGGTGTAACAGATATAACTTACATACACACCATAAAAGATAGATGGTGCTATCTTGCATCTGTCATGGATCTCTACAGCAGGAAAATAATTGGTTATAGTTTCTCCAGAACTATGGATTCCAAACTTGCTATAGATGCTGTTAAAAATGTCCTCACCCTTCAAAGATCAGTTAAACCCCTTATCTTCCATAGTGATCTGGGAAGTCAATATACAAGCTCTGAATTTAAAAATTATCTCAAAAGTACTAATTTAATAGCCTTTAGCCTATTCTTTCAGTTCTAAAGGATGCACTTATGATAACGCCTGTATTGAGTCTTTCCATGCATCATTAAAGAAAGAAGAAGCAAACCTTGTTAAATATTATGATTATAATTCTGCCAAATTAGCCGTATTTCAGTACATAGAATCATGATACAACAGAAATAGAATACATGGGGTTCATAGGGTATATTACACCTCAACAAATGTGAGGACAACTGCAAAAAATCTGCTTAAATATTCGATTTTTTGTGTCCACTTTATTGACTCAGTTCCCCCTTAATATTATCATGATTTTATATATACTTCAACGAGGAGATACAAGTTTTAATCCTATAATCCCCATTACTATAAATCCAATACAAATTAACCTTATTATTTCAATAGGTTCTTTGAATAATATTATTCCCAAAATTACAGTACCAATTGTACCAATTCCTGTCCAGATTGCATATGCAGTTCCTAGTGGAAGATTTTTTAAAGCTAATGATAAGAAATAAAAGCTTGCTATCATTCCCAATATAGTAAGTATACTGGGTACAAGTTTTGTAAATCCTTGTGAATACTTCAAACCCACAGCCCAACACACTTCAAAAATCCCTGCTACAATTAATAATAACCATTTCATAATTTCACTCCTCTCCTAAAATTAAAATAAAAAAGCCATGGATGATATAATGAAATATCTCCCAGGCTTTTATCCTTCCGTGAACACAGTAAACTGTGCGTTTTATCTTGGACCAGACCAATTATCAATTTCAAACTGCGGAACCCTATAAAACTTCAAATTATTAAAATTTCTTATTTTTAAAATAATAGCAAAAAATATTGAAATAGTCAATATACTTTTCTTAACAGTGAAAAAATTCTTCGCATACTACTGTGATTTTTTATCGTATAAAATTGGTCATAATGTGTTCTCCTTCCGCAGGAACAGGTATTATCTCTTTTCCTGCATCAATTACCTTCAGGAGCCAGGCCATTGATCTGGCATTTTTACGAAGGGTCTGAATACCTTCTCCATCCTGAAGAACCTCTCCTTTTTCCATACCGTATGCTACTGTCCAGTATTGAGATGGCGGTATGACGGTCTGGGCTAAATTAAGATAGTTATTAAGCTGATGTATTACATCAACACCACCGGCGCGTCTTACAACTGAAATGGAAGTTGCAACTTTATATTTGAAATAATCTGAACTTGTGAAGAATACTCTATCCAGGAAAGACTTCATTGTTCCTGCTATTCCTGCATAATAGGTTGGCGAAGCAAGGATAAAGCCATCTGCTTCACGCATTTTTTTTGTAACCTCATTGACAATGTCATCTTTGAAAACACAGTAGTTTTCCTCAGAAGTCCAACAGTATCCACAGGCAATGCACCCATGAATATTCAACTGACCAATTTGGATGATTTCAACTCCTATACCCTGCTGTTCCAGTTCCTCTGCCATAATATTCAGTGCCTGACTTGTATTTCCGTCTTTACGTGGGCTACCATTAATAGCTATCACTTTCATAATTTCACACTCCTTTATCCGTTATACGGTTAGTATAGACCTTACACTTAACTGTAAGTCAATAGTATATGTAAAAAAAATTTTTATAATCACGCTTGACTTAGAACTAAATGTAAGTTATATAATATATACAAAACTATTTGAGACTAACTATATGAAGTCAAGTAAAAATTAAAAGATTTTTATAGTTATTTAATTTAAAAAAGAAAGCATGACAAAAAGAGCAATGGAAAATTGCTTTTTGAAAAATATTAATTTTTATGGATAAGTTTATATTTGTGGAGCAAAAGTTGCATTGGTCTTTAGAAGATGAAATATTATACGTATCAATTTTTTAGCAACATGGCTCATGGCAACATAATAGTGCTTGCCTTCAGAGCGTTTCTTCGACAAATATGCAGAGAAAGTGGCATCTCTCATTGAAACAGTTCTCCCAGCCATAAGTATGGCCCATCTAAGGTAGGCAGAACCCCGTTTGACCATGGGTGTATGGGATGCAGTGTACTTTCCAGATTGATAGGTGGAGGGATCTAATCCGGCAAAGGCCAGGAGTTTACAGGGAGTGGTGAATCTTTTAATATCGCCGATTTCTGCCAATATTATAGCTGCCAGGGTATATGAAATTCCTGGAATACTAATAAGTGGGGAATTGATCTCAACAACGATTTCTTTTATGAGAAGCTCTAAGGAATCAATCTCGTGTTGTACTGACTGTATTAACCTAATGGTTTGCTTGAGTTCAAAACTTAGAGACCTTGAGTTAGTGCCAATAGAATTTGCAGCAGACTCCTTTAGAGAAATAGCTTTATCTTTTCCATACTTGCCCCTGGAAGCTGTATTTAGTATGTTTGTTAGCTTGGTCAGGTGGCAGCCAGCTATATCTTTTGGGCTTGGAAGTATGGATAAAAGGGCATAGGAAGAAGATTGATGAATTGACCAAAAAAGATCGGGCAGCTCGGGAAATATAATATCTACCAATCTATTGACAGATGTTTTCAACTTAGACCTATATCCAATTAAGCGATATCTATGTCTGGTTAGTGACTTTAGCTCTTGAATCTGGTATGATACAGGAGAATAGGATTTTGTATCATCAGAAAAGAGCATTTTAGCAATAACCAATGCATCCGTTTTATCAGTCTTAGTTTTTCTAAGAGACTGGGCTTTACGGAAGAGATTTGTAGCTAAAGGGTTGAGAATGGAGAGCTTGAAGCCTTTAGCATACAAAAAGTTTTGGAGATTGGTGCTGTAATGACCTGTTGATTCAAGTCCTATTTTTACGTTGGAAATGTCCTTGTCAGGCAGAATGGAAAGTATTGAAGAATAAAGTAATTCAAAGCCTTGACGGGAATTGGATATACGTAAAGAATCATTATAAACAACACCATCTGAATCTATAATACAGCAATCATGTTTGTTTTTTGCTATATCTATACCAATATAAATCATAAGAACAACTCCTTTATAGTATTATACGCCATGTTCCACAAATCTCATGCAAATGTATCCTTGCTATATATAAAACGTCATGCGTTATCTAACTAATTAACAGATAAGCATAAGACAGTGGTTAGATCCTCAATTAAAATAGTCCAGCTATAGGTGATAAAACTAATCCACAGCGTCTTATGATAATTATAGTAAAAATCTCTAAGAAAGGAAAAGTATAATGAATTTTTACTATATGTTCATTATACAAGGTGATGAATATGAACTATACCATAACACAAGCAGCAAAAAAAATGAACTTAACAACATATACATTAAGATACTATGACCGTGAGGGACTGCTTCCCAATGTCGAAAGGGATAAGTCAGGCAACCGTACCTTCTCAAAGGATGATATGGAAACTCTTTCCCTCATATGCTGTCTTAAAAATACCGGAATGCCTATTAAGGAAATAAAGCAATTTACAGACTGGCAGAATGAGGGGAATCATACACTCCACGCCCGCAATGACATGTTAGTAAAACACAAAGATGATATTTTAAAGCAAATTGAAGATTTAAGAAAATATCTTCGATTGATTCACCAAAAGCTCGATTATTATCATGATGCCTGCCAAGCCTATGATACAGGCTTACCAATCCCATCCTGCTGTAAATGTACAGACAATGATTTAGAATAATAGGTCTTATTTTTACGGGTAATTTCATTCCATATAATCTTCATATACAGCGTTTAATCCCACAAGAATGGGCAGGATAATCAAAGGAAAATCCTGCCACGTAGTATCTGAGAACAAAATAATGCAATGACATTTATTCTCTTTTTCATCCCTTTCTTATTTATTTAAAATGCACTTAAGTTCTTCAGAGCTTGTGCACCCGTTGCACGATATACATTTCGACTTTCTAACATCACTGGCAGCTTATTTTCTGCTGCAATTTTCTCTGTATATTCTCTGAAATAGCTAATAAGCTAGTGTGGCAAAAGAAGTGGGTACAGTATCTCTTGTGTAGACTGTTCATAAAAAGAAAAAATAATAAAATCCAAAACAAAGATCAATACAAAAGCAATTCCAGCAGTATTGGCGTTTAGTGCATTTATAGCACTATTTAATGAAACTATATTAAATGTTGCATTAAATATTCTTATGGAGGAGTCGGTAGTACAATGTCAGCTTCTCAACTGAAAGCCTTAAATAATTCAGCTTCACAGGAAGTTGCTTTGACTACCGGGTTTGGAGTGGCCTCATTAGTTTTAGTAATATTAGTTTTAGTGGGCCTTTGTTTGTCATTTACTTTAAGATTTGAAAATAAAAATCTCTCTTTATAATTTGATTTAAAATCAGTAAATATTAAAAAAAATAAAATTTAAATAAACATTTGCAGTTCAAAAACTCACGGAAGATACAAAGTATAAATTCACTGCAGCTCCATCATTCCCTGGTAAACTAATTAGTACTGTATTTGCACCTGTTGCCCTAACTATGTTACCTTCACCTGAAATTACATTATTTTTACTTGTATCTATATTTAAAACCCTATTTCCTACATTGTTTGCAAAAAGTATTCTTAATTGTTCCTGACAACATTGTTTATATACCTTTGGAATCTCAGAAATAGTTGTATCTAATGCAGTTTTTAGGGTACTGGTCTTAAAATCGTAAGAATTACCAATTAAAAAAGTGCTCTGTATCAGCTCCATTTGACAAATAGGTACAATTTCTCCATTTGAAAATTGTGCTAGTGCTGCTGTATATATATTATTTGCATCGGGATAAAATCTGATTATACTCTGATTGTTTACAGCTGGTTCAGAAGCTATTGTTTCAACTATTATATCTGTTGCTCCAACATTTTTTAAATACCCTAAAACGGCTCTTAATCCTGCCATGCAATATTCATCCCCATTTATTCCAGCAAATCCTGGAGAACAAATATTACAGAAATTATATTTAGGATTATAATTGTTTCTGTGATACACAGGTGAACAATTATTATTTAAATATCTTTCATGAAAACAATCCAAAGAATCATCCTCAATGAAATCACCTAAGCAATTATCCTCAATAATTTCCCAATGACTGTGTTTTAAACCATTAACATAATAGTTTATACTAACTGAATTTTGGTTATTATGCATATTTACTCCTCCAAATTTAATCAATAAAACTATTCATCATAAAATCATTATTTATTATAAATTTCACAAATTCAAATTGATAAATATCATCTATATCTATAGATGATATTTTATCCATTATATATGGATAACTCTTCTCTCTATAAAAACTCTTATATTTTAAAAAGTAATCTGTTTTACATATATAAATGGCTCCATTTATTCTATATTCCTTCTTCATATCCTGTCTTCTTACTTTTTTGCTGTCATCAAAAAGAAAATCCAAACGCATATTTGAATCCAAAACTATATTAATGTTTGATGGGTGATCTACTTCACATATACTTACTATTGAATTTGCATCATAATTTAATAACTTGTCTACACTTTCCAATATATGCTTTTCATTTCTAAGAGGCGATGTAGGCTGCAGCAGAACAATATAATCATATGAATTGCCAGTTTTTTTTACTTCATTTAATACATGTAAAATGACATCATGATTTGATGCAGTATCTGTAGATAGCTCATCAGGCCTCAAAAATGGAACTGAAGCTCCATAACTTTCTGCTATTTTTGCATATTTTTTAGAATCAGTGGATACAATTATATCGTCAAAAATTTTAGATTTTATACATGCATCTATAGTGTAAGCCATTAAAGGTTTATTATTTATTTCTTTTATATTTTTATCAATTATACCCTTGGATCCACTTCTTGCAGGTATTATAGCCAAAAAACTTCTATCCATATACATTGCCTGTCTCCTTAAATTATAAAAACTTTCAAATCAAATATTTAATTTTTCTATCATACTTTTCATTTCTCTAAATTCCCCCATATCCAACCAATCATTATCAGTTACAGGGTATATACCCACCTTTTCACCCTTTGACAAACAGATATTTATTAAATCTGTCATATTAAAATAGATGCCTTTAGGAATATGCCTTAATACATCTACTTCCAATACATACATACCCGTATTAATTAAAAATTCATAATTGGGTTTTTCGTCAATTGAGGCTATATCTCCTTTTTGGTTTAAATTCAAAATTCCATATGGAATTATATAATTTTTTAAAGCTGTGACCACTGTTACCTTGTTATTATGCTCTTTATGATATTCTAAAATTTTAGAATAATTAGCATTAACCAATATGTCACAATTACTCACAAAAAAAGTATTGCCTATTCTGTTACCCACTAGACTCAATCCTCCTGCAGTACCAAGAGGTTTTTTTTCTTCTAAAAATGATATTTTATATGATAATTTTTTACTAAAATATGCTTTTATTATTTCCTTTTTATAATTAACAGTAATATAAAAATTTTCAAATTTAAACTCTAGAAATCTGTTTATTATCCTCTCTATTATAGGTATCTCTCCAATTGGAATAAGTGCTTTTGGAATAATTTTTGTATATGGATGGAGCCTTGTACCTTTTCCGCCAGCCATTATAACAACTGATATATCCCTAGCATTATTACAATTGAATTTATTATCATATAAATCATCCCAAAATATCATATCTACAACTTCATGGTACTCATTTATCAGTGGAATACTTTCAATACGATACTTTTTCATTAATTCATTTGCTCTATTTCTATTTTTTATATTTAAATATATAGGATGTACATTCATTATATTTTCTACTGAAGATGATAGCTCTCCGCTTTTTACAATCCATCTTCTTATATCTCCATCTGTAACTACACCTATCAATTTATTATTCTCTACTACAACCAGAATTTTTTTTGCAGTTTTATTTAACTTTTCAATTGTCTGTCGTATTGATATTTTTTTATCTATAAAAACATTTTGAATATCCATAAGAACACTCCCTAACCTATTGAGCTTTTTCTAGCATGCTTATGATATATTCTATGCTTTCTCTTTTTAAGTTGGTACTACATGGTATATTTAATACCCTATTGTAATATTTAATGGCTTTTTCAATTTTATAGGCTTGATTTTTTATATATGGTCTTTGTGTGTGTACTAGTTTCCAAATGGGTCTTGTTTGGATTTGATTTTTTAAAAGGTATTTTAACAGTTCATCTCTATCTAAACTGTTATTATCTATATACAAGGAATAAAACCAGTGATTATTTCTTGCATTATTATTAAATTCCAGAAGTGTTAATCCTTCTATATTATTTATTCTTGACTTATACAACTTATAATTTTTAATTTTTATTTCAATAAATTCTTCTAATCTTTCAAGTTGTGCTACTCCCAGTGCTGCTTGTAAATTAATCATTCTGTAATTGTATCCTATATGATGATGTACATAATATAATTCATCATCCTTAGCTTGAGTTGACAAATATTTAGCCTTTTTTATGTCCTCAGAGGATTTTCCAATTAAAATTCCTCCTCCTCCGGTTGTTATTATTTTATTTCCATTAAATGAATAGGCTCCAAAATCACCTATGGTACCTGCAAATTTCCCTTTATGTTTTCCATTAGTATAATAGGTCCCTAGAGCTTCAGCAGCATCTTCTATCAATTTTATTTTGTATTTATCTGTTAATTCTTTTATTTTTTCAACATTGGCCATATTTCCAAACACATGGACTACTATTAATGCTTTAATATACCTGTTGGTATTTTTATTTTTCAATCCATTGTCAGTCATGACGCATTCATTTTCAAAAAATTCTTCAAGTTTGCTGCAATCCATATTTAAATTATCATCGCAATCCATAAATACAGGTTCTGCCCCTAGATATTTAACAGGGTTAATTGTGGCTATAAATGTAACCGTTGGCACTATAACTTCACAATTTACAGAAACTCCCGAGAGCTTTAACGCTAAATGGATTGCTGCCGTACCGCTTTGACAAGCAGCAGCATTATCTACATTCAAGTATTTTTTTATATCATTTTCAAATCTATTTACATAACTGCCTGATGTAGAAATCCATTCACTTCTTATGGCATCTACCACATATTTTTCTTCATTACCCTTCAAATTTGGTACAGATAATGGTATCATAATTATCTTCCTCTCATATCTGCCTGAAAACTATTCCTATTCTACTCTCTCTCTTAATAGCATAAATGCTTCAGCATTTTTATAACCTGAAGCTCCTCCTCTAAATGTAGAAAGCCCTTTTACTACATCCACAGATCTTGGAAAAGGTGCTTTTCCTATTTCACTTTTAAATATATTCATAATACTCAGCTTTTTCTCTAAAAATCCTTCTATGTTTACAAATACATTAGGTTTAAAACTATCTATAGAATTATTTATTCCAAACTCAGTTTCCGATAATGTTTCATAAACATATACCTTTTTAACTGTATTATGCCTAAACCACTTAGTACAACACATGGAAGCCTCTGAAACAATTCTATGATCGCTGTGTATATCTCCATAATTAGGGATGTACAAAACTTCACATTTTGTTTCAATAATACATTCAGATATTTTATCCACTAAATCCTTAAAAGGTACTTTGTCTAATTCTGTAGTAGGAAATCCCAATCTAAATACCTTTGCAAATTTATATTCATTAGCTGCTTTTTCGATTTCTAATTCTCTGCTATTTATTCTTTCTTCAGAAAACCCCAATTCCCCTGTCATTGAAGTTACTATAACCCAATAAACCCTGTGACCCCCTTTTACATACTTTAATATGGTTCCCCCACAACCAAAGGTTTCATCATCTGCATGTGGTGCTATAATCAATACATTACTCATTATCAACCTCCCTCAATAATGGATCCTCTGATTTAACTATATAAGATTTAAAATCCAAGCTTCTCATTAAACTTATAATCTTCTCAACTGAATTTCCGCTACCATAGGGTGACTGTACTTTATCCAATAAAAGTTTAAATTCTTTAGTTAAAACTGTTTCTATTCCTTTTACTATATTACTCACTCCTTGATGAACAAAAACCACATTTTCTGCACATAATCTTCCTTTTTGCCTATTTCCCACATTAACTGCACCTAATTTTAATATTGGTGCCTCATATAATCCGGCACTGGAATTTCCAATCATAAACATACTATTCCTTAATAAATTTACAAATAAGGTTCTAGGGATATTTTTATAAAATTTAAAGTTTTCCTTATTATAATATTTTTTTATTACTTCTATAATCTTCTTGTTTCCGCTGTCTACATTTGGGTAACTTACAAATGCATTTACAGACTTTTTTTCTAAAGCAACCAGAATTTCTTCAAAATATTGACCTGCTCTATCTTCTTCACCTGCCAGGGGGTGAAATATCATAACTGCATAATTGTTCCAACGAGGTTTACCTAAGATATGAACAATTTCTTTTTTGCTTATATACTCAGTAGAAATAAATTTATCTAAAGCTGGACTTCCAACATTAAATATTCTATTTTTATTTTCTCCAATTTTTATTAATCTTTGTTTTGATTCTTCGTTACTGACAAAATGAAGAGATGACAATTTAGATACTGCATGCCTCACTGGATTGTCAATATTCCCATCCAAAGCATGATCTCCACCAAAAAAATGTATGGTTGGAATTCTAAGATATGTGCCTATTAATCCTCCAACAACCACTTCTTCCCTATCTCCAGCATATAAAATAACATCTGGTTTATATGCTGCTACTGTATGAATACAATCCTGCAATAATATGGATAGTGATTTAATTCTAGAAGCCCTAGAATTAGAATCAATAAGATTTTCAATTTGGGCTATTATGGGTATTCCATCTTCCACTATATTATTTAATGTATATCCATAAGTTTCTGATAAATGCGCACCTGATACTACAAGCTTAATTTCAAAATCATTTGCTTCATTTAATTTTTTATATAAAAGACTCATCAGATCGTAATCTGACCTAATTCCAGTAAAGGCTAAAATTTTCTTAATACACATCCGAATCTCCCATCTGTATATTCCAATTATTATAAATACTTAAATCAGTAGATTCCTCTTTAAAATCTTTAACTCCAAAATAAGAAATGGGTTCACAGTTGACAAATCCAATTCTTTCAGCTATTTCATGTACATTATCATTCAACTGACACCACATATTGATATATTTAAAATTATTATTTTTCCCTTTTTCAATAACCCATTCTAATATTTCTTTTGTATAACAATCATCTAATGAATTGATTTCTACTATATCAATTTCATAATTATTAAACTTCTTAGTAATTATTGATGAAATTACAGTTTGTCCTTGAACTACTACATAATTATCATATTTATTAATTGGATTATCCCTAAATCTCCATTTTAAATAATCTAAATCCTTATATATTCTTATTTTATTATTATTGTTATTAATAAGCCCAGAGTAATCTAATAAAAATTTTTTATCGTTAATGACATTAAAATTTTTATAATTGTTTAAATTGCTTATGTTTAACAAATTTAATTTCATAGTGGGAATTTCATATATGTCTTTCCAATTTAATTTATTTACAAAAATGAGATGAGAATTGCTATTAGGAAATCCAATTACTGCTTTGTAACCACTCTCCTCCATTCTTTTATATAATCCCTTAGCTAATTTAGGGAATAATCCTTTTCCTCTAAAATTTGGATGTGTCATTGTAGTCATAGATAATGCAGCCTTTTCTATATTTCCATTAATACAAATTTTACAGGGCGATACAGAATAATTTGCTATTATCTTGTTATTTTCAAGTGCAGCGTTAACCAGCATATCTTTCATAGGATTATCTATATATCTCCACCTCAAGAATTCTTCAGGCATTTCTCTAGTAAAACAACTCCTAAATAACTTTTGAAATTCTGATATTCTTTTTAAATATTCATTTTTATCTATAAATTTAAATTCCACTAAATTCCCCTACCTTATAGATCTATAAGCTCATCTTCTTTAAAATCCCTTTTTGCCTTTTTTCCAATAACATAACTCCAATTTCTTGGTGATATACCTGTTCCAGGCCTTTTTACGCATACATTTTCTTCAGTAAATGCTTCTTTAGATTTTATGAAAACTTTAGCCACCAAACTTTTCCTTGCCACCACTCTATTTATTTTTTCCGAAGGGGTTTGAATTTTTATTCCATCTCCAAGGGCTCTTTCTATATTTCTCACTGCTTTGACCATATTATTAAGTTCAAAAGGCTCCAAACTGGCCTTATGATCTGAACCATACATATTTTTATCTAATGTAAAATGTTTTTCTATAACTTTGGCACCTAAGGCTGCAGCTGCCACAGCTACCTCTATGCCTTCTGTATGATCCGAATATCCAACTGGCACTTTAAATGCATTTTCTATAGTTTGCATAGCAAGCAGATTCACTTCTTCCATTTTAGTTGGGTAATCAGTATTACAGTGAAGTACAACAATATCTTTTGTGCCATTTTCTTTTAAGATATTTAGTGAAAATTCTATATCTGATAAATTACTCATACCTGTTGATAGTATAACTTTCTTTTTTAACTTTGCTATCTCTATCAGGTATGGAACATTATCTATTTCACTAGAAGGTATTTTAAAAATTGACATTCCAATACTATTTAATAAATCAATGCTTTCTAAATCAAATGGGGATGATAAAAACATTATTTTTTTCATATCACAATAATTCTTTAATTCTATATATTGTCTATAACTTAGTTCCAACTTTTCTAACATTTGCAATTGGGAAGTTTCCTCACCCAAATTATTAATTTGATAGTTAGCCTTTTTTGCATCTCTTGTTACTAGATTAGACGCTTTAAAGGTTTGAAATTTTACTGCATCCACTCCTGCAATCACTGCTTTATCAACCATTTTTTTTGCTGTATTTAAATCCCCATTGTGGTTAACTCCAGCTTCAGCAATTATAAAAATATTACTCATGACATTCCACCTCCCGACCTGGATTACCATAAACCTTAATTCCATTTTTAACATTTTTAACAATAACAGAACCCGCCCCTATAAGTACATTCTTTCCCACATTAACATTTTGAATAATTGTAGCATTAGTTCCCACATGTGTTCCTTGTCCAATTGAAACTCCTCCACTTAATGCTGCTCCAGGTGCTAAATGAACAAATTCATTCATTTTACAATCATGTTCCACTATGCTTCCTGAATTTATAATGCACTGCTTTTTTATTAAGGCATTAGCATTGACAATTGCTCCTTTTCCTATAAATACCCCCTCTTCAATCTTTGCACTACAGGATACTACAGCTGTTTTATCAATTATGGTGGGAAAATTATATCCTATGCTTTTTAATAAATTATAAACTTTTATTCTAATTTTAGGATATCCAATGGAGCCAATTCCAATAAATGCATTTTTTACGCCAGATTTATACAGTGAATGAAGGTCTTCATCGCACCACACTTTATCTATATTTAATCCACTATCCTTCTTATATTTTTTATCGACAATTCCCATAATCTGAAAATTGTTTAATCCATTTATAGAATCAATAATACTTCTACAGTGGCCCCCTGCGCCAATTAATATTATTTTTTCCATAAACTTTCCTCCCGATTATTGCTTAATTTAACAATATAATAAAAAACTTCTCTAATCTAATTAAATATTATATATATCCGTTTTATATTTTTCTAAATTCTTCTCTACCTTAAACCAATCAACGGTTTCTTTTATACCTTCTTCAAAGGTGAATTTTGGAGTCCATCCTGTTAACCTTTTAACCTTTTCATTTGATCCTAACAATCTATTCACCTCACTTTTTTCAGGCCTAATTCTTTCTGTCTCACATACAATTTTGACTTTCGGATTTAACTGTTTTATAAGTTCTGCTGCAAGATTCTTTATAGATATTTCTTTTTGGGAGGCTATATTTATTACCTCTCCTACTGTTTTATCACTTTTAGCAATTTCAACAAAACCATCTACAGTATCTTTTACATAATTAAAATCTCTTGTTGGACTTAGTGAGCCCAATCTTATTTCCCCTTTTTGTGACAACAATTGAGTTATTATTGTGGGTATTATAGCTCTTGCTGATTGTCTGGGGCCATAGGTATTAAAAGGTCTTACTATTGTTATAGGTAAAGAAAAGCTTCTATAGAAAGATTCTGCTAATTTATCTGCTGCTATCTTAGTAGCTGAATATGGTGATTGTGCCTGGTAGGGATGTTCTTCGGTTATTGGCACAAATTTAGCACCGCCATAAACCTCTGAAGTAGAGGTTATGATAACTCTCTTTGTTTTTAATTCTTTAGCTGCTTGCAGCACATTTAATGTGCCTTTTATATTGGTATCCACATATGAATCCGGTGAATAATAACTAAAGGGAATTGCTATTAGTGCTGCGAGATGATAAACCTCATCTATATTTTTCACAGCTTCTCTTACTCCATTTGGATCTCTTATATCACCACTAAATATTTCTATTTCCTTTAGCATATGTTTTGGTAATGTATCTAACCATCCCCATGAATTGAATGAATTATAATATACAAAAGCCTTAACACTATATCCTGAATTTAAAAGTTTTTCCACCAGGTGGCTGCCTATAAATCCATCTGCTCCTGTTACCAGAACCTTATTCATTAATTGCCTCCTATATTATTACTTGATATGTTATTCTAAGTGTATACTGCAATTTACATCACTTAAAGCACCACATTCATTATTAAAAACTTTTAATCTATAATAATATCTTTTATTGTAAATTAAGCAGCAAAACTCTCCATTACAATTTGTAAGTGTATATCCACAAAACTTTCTATAATCTGTATGTGGAAGGAATGCTTCCAATAACACTATTGCATCTTTAACTGGATTTCCATTTCTATAACATACTTTTCCTTTTACCAATACCCTATTACAACTTTTCATTTCAGCATTCCTTCCATTTAATTTGTTGTTTCTTCTAAACATAAGGGTTCAATTATTGGTTCATATATATACAACTCATAGTTAACATTATGAATTTTTTCAATATTTATGGCATATGCTCCAGAAATATTGGTAATTGCATATCCAATTTCTGTTTCTTTAGGGGGTCTATAATTGTAATTTATACTTTTAATGCCAATAACTGCTCCCTCTACTGGATTATAATTTGAATCCAAGACTTTTCCCTCTATTAATATATCCTCACTTTTTCCTATTACAATTCTTTTATTTAATATTTCATATAAACGTAGTTCCTGTGGAGTTATAATAATTTCCGCATATGATTTCAAAATTTCACCCTCCCATTCACTACTTACTACATATTTAAAGGAGAATATATATTCATTTCATAAAATATATCCGGTAAAACTTCCAGACAAAATAAATATTCTCCTCTATTATTAGTGTATGCATAACCTATTATTTTTTTAACATTGCTGTCACAATTGACTTGAATTACTTCTATTGCAGCGCCAATACTTGGTATTTTATTTGAATTATATACGGTACCTTTAACAATAACTCTTTTATGACATTTTAAAATTACATTCAAATTATATTTACTGCAGTGGTTTAAATTATTAGTATTTATTAGTATAGATCTTTTTCCACATAACTCTATAGTGTTTTTACTATTAGCCATTATTTTTTTCATCTATATCTTCTGTAAATATAGTCACTGTTGTATCCTTACCTGCATCCGTATCCTCCGATGATATTATTGAGCCTTCTTTTTCCTTACCATTAATCACCATCTTGCTTATTTTTACTTGTTTGTAAACTTTCCCATTTATGATTTTCTCCATTATACCCCTCCATTAACATATATTGTTACAAATTAACTATTAGAAATGTCTTAATAAAACTCCTCCAGTGTCTCTAATATTAAAGACTCAACTTCTTTTAAAAAATCTCTCATTTTATGAAAATAAGCTAAAAAACATTTACTTTGATATCTCAAGTCTGAAGTCAAAGAATCATAATCTTTAGCATACATATTAAAAGTTTCTTCTTTTATATCAAATAAAAACTTATTAAAATATCCCCCTAAATAAAGTCTTCCTGGTGATGATTCAAACCCATTTACTATTCCCATAACATATATGAACTTTTTAAGTTCTTCATCATCTTCATCCATATCCATTAAAGATTTATCAAATTCACTGGACAGTAAATCTTTACATAACTCTGCTCCCTCTTCTGCCGCAGTTGTACATCTTTTTACATAATTCAATATATCATAAGTTATACCTTCTGCATCTATTTCAATTGTTCTATCTATAATGCAATTTTTTTTTCTACTATCCGTATTATATATTTTAAATACTTCACATAATTCCCTGTGAGGTGCACCTTTAATTTCAGCCCCGTAAGATACATTGATAAATTCTACATTGTTGACTTCACTATGAAATTTTATATACTCTTCTATTTTTGCTCTAAAGTGATTAAGTGTTACATTGGTCTTTATTTTGTCACCAAATACATCCTTTACAGTTAAATCGGTATTATAGTTATTTTTTTTATCACTATCAAAAACAGCTGACTCCGAATGATGTTTTCCATAGGTAAAAGCAAAATCTTGTCCTGCCAATATCAAGGGTGAACATCCCATAATGTTTGCAATATCTACACAGGTATGAGCTACCGAACCTCCTAAATACACTCCTTTAAGTCCACATAGCTTGGGTATTGTCTTTGACAATAATGTTGACAAATATATTTTTTCACCTTTATAATCTCTTATTAAATATCTATTACTGTATTCATAAAATACTAGTGGTATATCTTCCTCTAAACAGTCCTTCATCATATCATAATTGTCATTTACAGGATCTATTGATACCACCATATCCGGTCTTATCCCATTTTTAAGCATTGCCCTAAGTGTTCTATTTCCTGCTATTATAAAATATTCATCTAATTTACTTTTATATTTCACCATATCTGCTAAATTTTTATCCAAAGAGGGTCCTGCAGATACTATTATTGCTGGAATGCCTCTATTTATATTTTCACATGAATTAACCGGCGTTGCACTTTTTAATGATTTTAGATTACCTATTAAATTTTTAATAAATATTTGACTAAATCTATTTGCAATACTTATAGAAGAACATGCCGTATAATAAACACAATCCAAATTTTCCATAAATGTTTCATATTCTTCTCTATATACACGGGAATAATTTCCAAAGGTATGAACATATAGATTATTAAAGTTTGTATTATTTATCACGCTGTACAATTTGGATCTCACAGAATTTTCATCATAAAAAACTAATCTTACATTATCATTATCTATATTATTGTGGCCTTCATTAAAAATTTCCTTATTTGGTTCAAAAATTAATATTCTGTTTTTTTCACACAATACATTATATAAAGCATTTAAATATTCACATGTATCAATGCCAAAAATAATAATTAACGAATCAAACTTAATATCATCTATAGTTTTCAATAAATCATTAATATCTTTTTTATAATTATTTTTATTTGCTAAATAATAATATTCTTTTCCCTTTTTTACATAATAAACATGATAACCATCCAACGTTTCAATCTTTTGCATATTATCTCCCTATATTATCTCTTTAGAATATTTTTTCCTTTAATTTTATAATATTAAAAACTGTATTGTTTGTTACTGATACCTTAATATAATAGAAAAGCTGTCCCAAAATAAACTTTAAAGTTATTCTGGGACAGCCGTATTTTAAATTATATTGTATAATTTGATAATGTTACTAAAGATCTAATTATTAAACTCCAAAGAACTTAATTACTAGGGCAACATTAGCCTTACAAGTTACGCCATATCTGCCCACTGCATCTGTAAAAGTAGTGTGTTGTGCTTCTTCAGTTGTTGGAGCAGTACTCTCCCAAACTTGGACAGCACCACTTTGCATAGCAGCTCCAGTAGGACTTAAGGCCGTTCCTCTTAATAAAAACATGCCCCAGGTACTTGTGCTGATATCTTTAGTATATGATGTTCCTGAATCTGCAAGAGATGCCGCAACGGTAACTGCTTTTGGTCTATAATTAGCCATAGCATTCTCCCCTTTAATCTACATTTTGAGTATTATTTACTCCATTATATAATATATATAACCTGTGAAATTAGTTACAGTTCTTATGCTGGAGAATATGCAGTTAATTCATAGGCATAACCTTTTTTCCATAAAAGTGGTACACCATAGGAACCATCCTCTAATGTAAAAGTTACTCCTATGTTTTTTTTAACTTGTGGTGTTACATTACTGTCGATTTGGATTATATCAATAGCTGCATGCGGCAGTGGCCTTCTCTGTGGACTATAAACCACACCCTTTAAAAGTACATATTCTTCACTTGGTAAAGTAGCATTTTTGCATATTATTTTTTCTGTAGTTAACTCTTTTCTGGATATTATTTTTTTCACTACAGCACACATAAAATTCCCCTCTTCTACATTTAAGCTATTTGTATTTAATATATCCTATGTGTTCTTGTTAAGATTGGGCTTCAAGTATTTAGTTTATTTTCATTCATATATATAATTACGAGTCAGTGGCCAATTATTATTTACACCTTTAGTAAATAGGAACTGATGAATATCGATGTTGCCACAATGAAACGATGCCGCACAGGAATTTAAATAAAGGCGCCACATGCGAATAAAAGTTTCATCTTTTATCTTCCTGATATCTGGAAGAGCCTCCTCGAAATTTCGAGCCCAATGTTCTAAAGTTTTAGTATAATGTTCACGCAAACTCTCAAAATCCATAAGATAAAACTTATTCATAACTATTATGGAAACAAGCTCTTGAACTGCAGGTATGTATCCACCTGGAAATATGTACTTATTAATCCAAGTATTTGTTCCCGCTCCATCATAACCGGTAATACAATGCAGGAGAGAAACACCACCATCATTCAGAAGTGATTTAACAGCAGAAAAGTACTCTGCAAGGTTTTCTTTACCCACGTGTTCAATCATTCCCACACTCACTACTCTGTCAAAAGTCCTATTCCTCAATTCCCTAAAGTCAATGAGCTGGACCTCTACCAGGTTCTGTAATTCCTCTTCTTTAATTCTTTCCAAAACCCGGGAGTATTGCTCTTTACTAAGTGTAATTCCCAAGGCTTTAACCTGATAGGTTTTAGCAGCTGTAAGAATAAGTTCTCCCCACCCGCAGCCGATGTCCAGCAGCGTTTGACCAGGGTGCAAATTGAGTTTACGTAAAATATGATCCACTTTGTTCTTTTGAGCCTGAAACAAGCTGTCTTCCGGCGATTCAAAATATGCACAAGAATAAGTCATACTATCATCCAACCATAAACGATAAAAATCATTACCTATATCATAATGAAACTGGACATCATCCTGGCTTTTACGAATGGTATTGGATAGTATTTTTGCCAATTTAACATAAGGTTTTTTGTCATGGAGAAAGCTGCTATAATTATTATAGATGGATTCAATAACTTTTTGTACACTTCCCTCAATGTCAATTTTGTTATGCATATAACCTTCGCCAAATGCAAGAGACGGATCACTTATGATCTCTGATTTTGCAATGATGTCATTAAAATAAATCTTGAAATAAGCTTCTCCATCACCATATTTTTTTACCTCTCCATCCCAATACTTTACTTCACATGGGTCAGCAAACATATTCTTCATGACATTATGATAGAACGCTTTATCAATACTCATTTATAATACCCTCCTATTATCACTGGAATCTTTATTTTTCCAGCATTAAATTATCTACTTTCAATGAGTGACTAATGCTTTCTCACTCTTCAAAGTTCTCCATATTCATTTTTTCAACAACTGTTTGAGCTCGTTTTTTTAAATCCAGTAACTCCTTACGTACATTTTCAATCTTATCAATCTTTTTTTCAATGAGTATAAGCTTTTGATCTATATTATTTATAATCTCAATCAATTTTTCTTTTTGCTTAGCTGGTTCAAATGATTGTTTGTAATCTATTTTATTGGCTTCTATTGCACTGCCAAGTGATATGAAATATTGCAGCTCTTGAAGAGAAAATCCCAAAGCCTCTTTAGCATTTCTAATCTTTATCAATAAATCAATATGTTCCTGAGTGTAGCATCTAATCCCTCCTTCACTACGCATAGGTGGTGGTAAAATACCAATTTGCTCATAATACCTAATCGTCCGCTTAGTCAAACCACTTTCTTTTGAAACCTGATCTATTTTTAACCAATCCATAAAAGCCCTCCAAAGTCATTAATTCTATAATAGAATAACATTCCATTTACATTGACGTCAACGTTAATTGCTGGCAAGAATAAAATTGTGTACATATACCTATAAGGTATTAAGTAAACTAAGGAAACAAAAAACTTTAATGCAGCTGGAAATATTGAAAATATTCTTAGCTCACGTATACATACTGTCTGAGCTTGCTATTTATTTAGGAAATCTAAAATGACCTGTTATTTTTGGCATCCAATACATAATCTCATCACCTTCTCTAGCATAAGGTGGTGAATTATGTATTATATATGGAATACCATCTGATCTTCTTTTATCAGAGACTATAGCTATGTGTTCACTGTGATCAAAAGTTATGATATCACCTGGCTGCCATTCCTTTAAATTCTCTATATCGTTAGGTTTCAACTCAGTAGTAATACTAGCTGCATATTTTTTAAAATAAACATAAAGATTAGGTACCCTCCTAAAATCTATATTGGGATCTGGTTTACCCTCAATTTTGTTATAATCACCAGGATGATTTCTTATATCCTCATCTACCATATCTTTTATATTATATCCTGCATCTTTAAAAGCTCTCCATACCAAGTCAGTACATACTCCTTCGTTCTCTGGAGGATATCCTCCTACATAGTATCCCCCTTTATACTTAACCTTTTTATCTGCTTCTTTTCTTGCTCCAAGAAGTATATCTTCCTGATCTTTTATACCATCTTTATCTTTGTCTGAATTTACTAATACTATTATTTTCTTTAACTTCTCGTCAATTGTTTCATTCTTTTCTTTACTGGATGTACTTTTAGTTTGCACCTTTGCTGTATTTTTACTGTAAAGTACATTTTTTTGTATAAAAAGTTTAAAACCTATAATAATTAAACAAATTAAAACTAAAAGCATCATAAAAAACCTTTTTTTCATTTCTTACCTCCTTGTCCCTTTTATTATAAAAACATATTTAAAAGATAATTACAATGTCAGTAAATATTATATTTAGGATGACAATCACCTTAGCTAAAATGGAAAAAGGAAAGCTATACTTCCGTTTTATTTTATTTTTTATTCACTTTACATAACAATTTAGACTCAAATTTATCAGATATTATTTATGTGCTTAAGAACATAAAAGAAAGCTGCAGTTAAAATTATTTGTTGCCACCCGCAAAAGTGAAGAAATGCTTGAGCCATGTGAGAGGGAAACTCTCACATACGATTCTTAAACGAGGGAGTAATCCCTTTTCTTTAGTCGTTCATGCTAGTAACCACTACCAAAAACTACTTAAGAAGTATGGGCTTGTATGCAGCATGAATAGAAAAGATAATTGCTATGATAACACTCCGATGAGATCCCTATCTATCTACGAAAAACGATTTAATTACAGCAAAATATTCCCTAATACAAGAATTGGGTAATATCCCCCACCACGTTCTTGAAGGCAAACCATACGTAATAAATCTATTACGTCTTCCTATCATCTTAGCCCTAAACATATGAAAATCACTAGTAACAATCATTATTTCATTTTTCTCGTTCTCTCCCTGTTGTTGTATCAATTCTCTTGAAAACTTAAAATTCTCCATAGTACTTGTAGATTTTTCTTCTTTGATTATTCTACTTGCATCAATACCGTTTTTAATAAGATATTTGCTCATCGCTTCTGCTTCAGGTATAGTTTCACCAAGCCCCTTACCACCTGAAACGATAACTCTTACTTCTGGATTTTCCCGCAGAAATTCAATACCCTTATCCATGCGATTTCTAAATGTTAACGTCATTTGGTCACCTTTCAAGCCAGCACCAAGTATAATAACATAGTCTACCCGCACATTAGAATCTGTTCTAATTGCGGACAGTATCAATATTTCAACTAATATAAATGATGCTAGAACCAGAATAAATATTATTACAATTATTCTCTTATAGGCAGTATTTCGTATTCGAAAAAAAGTGAATTTATCTTTTCGGAGCTGGATACCCACAATAAGTAACGGAATTGCCACAATACATGGAAATATTATTCCAAAATTCATTGCCGCCCTTAAAAACATTAAAAATAAGAAATCTAAAACACCCAAAGCCCCTAATATAATAAATACATAACTGACGGCTTTCTTGGATAAATGAATCATATACCTCTCCTCCTCAGATAAAGCTTTTAAAGTAGTATTATTTGATAATGCCTTTAGGAATATTATCATCAAAAATGCCTAATTTCTCTAGACCGTTACTGCAAAAAAATTGCCTAAAGCTGCAAAGCAAATATAGATATTAGCATTAGTTTTACCATTATCAATAATATTACAGCAATGTAGGCAACTTAAATTTAACCATTTCAATACAATTAGCATTACTTTCTAATGTTTGTGTAGTAATTTTAATAGGCTTAGCAAATATAGTTGGATAATCAACTTCATCATATTTTGCACGAATTGGAAACGCCAGTTGTTCTCTGTCTATTAAGAATTGAGCATTCTTACCATAATAAAACATATAAGAAAATTGTTTACGATTATCGAACTTGATTATAGCATCATAATTTTGATGACAACGCCAAAAATAAATATACTTAATAAAATCAAGAGGATGCCATCTGCTTTTTTACCTTCCTTGTAAAAGTGTAACCCATTGAAAACTTGAAAAATACCCAGACAAGTAAGCATATAAGGCATTATAACTTTACTATTAACATTACCAATTAATATACTTATGGTTAATATGATTGTTACTATTGCAAGTATAAATCTAATTATTGTATATTTGCTTTTCAACGTTATTCCCCTTTATATTTCAAAATTAGTTCACTATATTTAAGAATATTACTCATTAGATTTAATATCTATATTTAGATACTTTAATAAATTTCGTAGAATATCCTGAGTTTGCAAAAATATTTTCTGCTTCACCTAAAGTGTTTCACTAATATCAATACCCGTATATGTACTTCCCCTAGGCAATATAGGCAATAATAGTAGTCCGAAATAAAAATAATTACATACTTAAATTAGTAGTATCAATTATCTTCTTTATTTTCTAATTTGTCTAAAATAACATCTATCTTTTTATTCATCTCTTTATTTCTATTAATGAAATTTTTAAATCCTCGTATTGATTTATATACGACTATTATAATTGAAAATAATACAATAAAATTAAGGACTGTAATAATAATAGTTACATAATCAATCTCCACATAACTCCCTCTTTCCTAATATTAAATATTTCTAAAATTCATTCATAACTGATTCTAGTATATCATGAAATTTGAGGGAATTTAAATTAATTTAAAACTTTTTAACCAATTCGTTTTATTATGAAAACTATAATTCCACTACCTACAATCTAAAGGCTCACTACTTACTGCATTAACATAGTTAAGGCAGCACTGGGGCTGCCTTTTAGCATTACAAATTAATGTCCTTTATGTTTTTCTTTCTTTTTACGTTGATGTAATTGAAACTTAAACTCTTTTTCTTTATCATTTTTCTGTTTAAAATTTTTTCTTCTTTCTGCTTTGTTTTCTTCATATTGCAATTTCATGGCAAGTTGTGCTTTCGTTCCTATGCCATTAGTTTGTGTTTGTTTTTTGATTTCTCTTTGAAGTCTTTTAGGATTTATTTTTTTGTCTCTAGACTCATCATTTAATAAAGAATTACCAAATTTTAAATCACAAAAGTGCTTTAATATAAAATCATATACTTCATAATCTTTTGGTTCAGAACCAAATACAACTTTTGAAACTTCATATTTATTGAAGGATACTTTTTCAAAAACACCTACCCAAAATATATCTTCAAAAAATACAGTGAACTTAATACTTACTTCCATTTGAAATTTCCTCCTGTAAAATAAAATTTAACATAGAGAATGGACGACCCCAGGAGGGAAGGTTACTTCTATCTATAACAATATAGACAGGTTTGGACTACCAACCAAAACTGTGTTTTTATCTCTAATCTAGTAAAGATATGCATTGAATTACAAACCCGTAATAACACTTGTAAATATTATACCATAAATTATTACTCACTTTTCTTTTTTACCATTTCGTATTTTTGATAAAGAATATCTTTCAAAACTAAAACAGTATCCATATCATTAAAGTTAAACTCATTTTTACACTCGTCATATAACTTGGATATTTTATCACAATAAGTATTTATTCCTTGTATATCTTGATAAGATGCTAAAATTGGATATTTTTTGCTCCACGCACCGGTCCAGTCAATTTCATCAACTATCATTTCAATGCTTGTAACATCTCCACCAAAATGACTTCCACTGATAAGATAATCATAACTTATATTGTACAATTGACTTAGTAATTTTACTTTAGCTAACTCTGGAACTGTTTGACCAGTTTCCCATTTGCTTACTGTTTGCCTGGATACACCTAATTTATCAGCAACATCTTCCTGAGATAAACCTTCCTTTTTACGCAAATCTAATAATTTTTCACCTAACAACATAATAATTACCCGCCTCTCTTTTATCCGATCGCTACCATTGCTAACATACCCATCGCACTCTGTGAAAGCGATTCACACAAAATTTAAAATTTGGGTTCTCTGCTTTTCTGTCAAAGTGGGGAATAAGAGGTGCTACGCGCCTGGATAAGTTCTTCTCCTAAAGGATAACGTATTCTAAGTGCTAAAGACACTAAGAATACTGTTAATAAGGTTCAGCTTGAGAGAGTCATCCTTATAAGTAAACTCCATCTGAACCCAAAAATCACTTGATTTCAAGTGAACTTGTAGATACAGTATACTTGAAATAAAAATTGTTTTCTACCAAATGAGGATGGAAATTTGTCAACTAAACTTAACATTTCTTCTCTTTAAAAACTTTTCTATTCCCACTCTTACTTCTTCATCCATATCAATATTTGGAACTTCAACATTCTCTTCAAATCCATCCATTTCTACACCATCAAAACAATATAGTTTGGTTAATAATTTCCATAGGGTTTCTACTTCTTCTTCGGTAAAATCTTTGAAAATCTTCTCCATAAAATTATATAATCTATAGACCCTACATTTAGTCAATGCATTGTCTATTTCTTATATTATAAAATTTCTACAATGTTAAAGTATTAAATATGAACTTTTCTTTGAGATTGTACTTTATAATATTTAAAAACCCACCCACACTCTAAAGCATAAATGAGTTTTTAATCTCTATTATTTATTACCAAGATCTATTCTAAACTTCAAGTCATTTCTTATTTCACAATCACCTAAATCAGTAGTTACTATTTTATATTTTGTATTCTTATCTAAAGGTTCAAATTCCATAATATCTAAGTCTTATTTGCACAAAACTTGGGTAAATAAATATAAATGCATGGGATCTGTTTGTTTAGAATTGTTTTTATAAATATTTATCTATAATAATCTTTGATTTGAAATATACAAAATGATATATTATAAATGAGAATCCAAGTAAAGGAAGTCATTAATAGTGAATATAGGATATATTAGAGTTAGTATTGTTGAACAGAATGAATCAAAGCAGGTTGAAGTATTAAAAAAATATAATATGGATAAAGTGTTTACCGAAAAGATTAGTGCTAAAAATGCAGATAGACCAGAATTAAAAGCAATGATAAAGTTTGCCAGGGAAGGAGATACAATATATGTTTATAGTTTAGATAGGCTAGCAAAGTCAACAAAAGACTTATTAAACATAGTAAAAGAACTACAATTAAAAGGAATACATTTAGTAAGTTATAAAGAGAATATGGACACATCAACTGATATTGGAAAGTTAATGATTACAATGATAGATGCTATTGCAGAATTTGAACGTATTAATTTACTTGAAAGACAAAAAGAAGGTATGGCAAAATAGAAAAAGGCTGTGAAAATAATTATGTGTATTTTCTTTCTTTAAATAAATAATTTTAATATGTGATAAACCTCAGGGGTCCCGGGGACAGAGTCCCCGGGATATATTGCTCAACAGAACCCAGCTCAGATTTTATAGTTTTTTTAGAGTAACCATTCCTAATGTTAGGTGTCTGTTTTTCAGTTACATTGCATTTATCATATCCAAGTTGAGCATCCATTTCTGCTTCTTAAAACCTTTATTTAATCTTAAATGTATCTAAGGAGATTTGTAGTGAAGCAATTATTTCTTTCAGTATACTAGCCTGAACCGCAATTTTTTCCGCTGCCATAGTTTGTTCTTCTATATTTACTATCGTATTTTGAATACCTGCGGCTGTCTGCTCAGAGATTGCAGACAAATTTTCAGTCATTGCAACAATTTCATTCTTTTTTAAATCCATTTCCATACTACTACTTGTTGTATTGGAAATCCTGTCATATAATTTATTTATTAATTCAGATATATTTGTAAATAAGCTGTTTGTGTCATCAACTGCTTGTTTCTGTTCTATCGAAATTTTTTCTGCTTCCTGCATCAAGATTGAAGTTCTGTCTGAATTATCCTGGATTTCCTTTATAAGTTCATTGATGGTATTGGACAGATCCTTTGTCATATTTGCAAGCTTCGATATTTCTTCAGCAACAACTGCAAATCCCCGGCCTGCTTCTCCAGCTCTTGCACTTTCAATCATTGCATTCAATGAAAGCAGATTAGTCTTTTGTGTTATATCCATGATTGATTGAGTTATATTCGTAATAGCTTTACTTGTCTTTCCAACTTCATCCATACTAAGGGATACATTACTATCTTTTTCCGCCCTTTCTCTTGATTTTCTTATCAGTTCTTCTACAATTATTCTTCCCTTCTCGCTGAGCGCTTCTGTTTCATGAGCAATTTCATTCATTGCAGCTATGTCTGAAGTAACTTCGTGAATTTTTTGCCCTAAAATCTGCATTTGAACCACTCCATTCTCAACTTCAGAGGAATTTTCCTCAGATGCCCTTGAAATCTGCTGTACTGCATCCAAGATTTCCTTGGAATTAGTTTTTGATGCTTCTGTTGCAAAGGATAGTGTAGCAGCACTCTCAGAAACCGTATTTACGGCCTTTACGACTTTATAAATCAATCCTCTTGTATTTGAAATCATTTGATTAAAGCTTTTCGTAACTTTAGCAATTTCATCCTTCGTCAAAAACTTACCTTCAACCGTTAAATCACCCTGTGAAGCACAATTAAAGTCATCAATCATACTTTCTAAAGGTGCGGATATGTTTTTGGAAATAATTCTACTTATAAACAAGACAAGCACTAACGACATAAGTATTACAATTATGATGAAAAAAGTCATTTTGTCCATTTCTTTGAAAATCTCATTCTTGGGTACAGCAATGCATAGAATTTGGCCGTTTTCCAGATGCGAATAGGCCAGCAAATAGTTTATCCCTAATTTTGTAAATTCTGCAACCCCAGAAGTGTTTTTATCCATATCCTTAATAACATCCTTATACACACCATTGTCCATTGAAGCAAGATTAGTAATTGATTCACTTCCTTCTGACTGCTTACCTTCTCCTGTTTTCATAAACTCTGGAAAGGCGATAAGATTATACTGCTGGCTTAATAAAAAGCTATAGCCTGAATTAAAAACTTTTAATTTTTTCACAAGGTCCTCTGTATCCTCAAAGGTCATATCAATACCTACCATTCCTATCGTTTTTTCCTCATTTTTGATAGGTATTGCATAAGATATCATATTCATATTTAAATCCGAATCCAAATATGGATCCTGCCATAAATCTTTTCCATCAAGAATTGGGGTAAAATAATATTCATATTCATCATTTCTGTTCTCCGTCAAATAGATACTCCTATCCTCTTTTGTCATGTCATACTTTTCAAGAGTACCGTCTCTATTGTCATCATAAAACCATGCCGCATAGATACCGTCAAACATTTCTACGTTTAAATAAGTATACACACCAAGTGTTCCTTTGGTCTCCATGGAGAACTTCTTGGTTATCGGTTCAATTATATTCTTTGTATATTCCTCAAGGTACTCTTTGTCTTTCGATCTATTTATATCAAATGTTGACAAAATAACATTTGATACAGCTTTCACACTGGTTTCAATTCTCTGATTGTTCTCATTCATTCTGCTTGTATAATATTCTGCTGTATTTAATATATTGCTTTTTGCATATTTTTCAATAATTGCCCTGCTCCCGATAATACTGAAAGCGCCAATAACAACTGCTACAAATAGTACACATATTAATATACCCACCAGTATTTTGTATCTTATCTTTTTCATTTTTGTATACATTCCTTTCTCTTTGCTCAATAGCACAAAACTTAATTAACCATTGAGCCTTGGCATTATATCTTTTTTAAAACTACTTGCATATCCGACAGCCTTTCTATAAAATTAGAATATAATGATAAATAGCAAAAAAATTTTCATATATTTTTCATATTACTACAAATTTTTTAAGCTTATATTATACTCATATTAAAATATCAAATAGCTAGTATAATCAATCGTAAATAAAAGTAAAATATTTCATTATAAATCAGCTTCACACAAAAATATTTCAAAAAACAAGAAAATGTACTTTTATAGGTCTGTTAGATCTTTCAAAGTACATCTTCAAATAATATTTTTACAACATGAATAATTTCTATCTTAAACCTAATTAATCATTTAGTTATAAAATCTTTAATCAATTGGGCAACATATTTCTCTTTAACTACCGGGAGCATGTGTCTAACACCTGGAACAGTTACCAGATTAGAGTTTTTTATTGCTGCATGGATCTTGTCTGAATACTCCGGCAGGGCCAGTATATCATCTGCTCCTGCTATAATCAAAGTGGAAATATCAATATTACCCATTACACTTTCCAAATCAAGCTTTATATCTATATTAAAATCCCTAATCAATACCTCTTCAGGTTCAAAAGTTTTAAGAATCTGTGAAACATCGGCATTGTCCAAAGAAGAAAGACATTCTAGAAGATAGGACCAATCTAGTTTTCTATTTTCAACCATACTGTAGATTCCCTGGTCAAATTTATAGTATTTTGCACTGGAGCTTATAATTACACTTCTTTTTACTGAAAGAATACGCCTAGCTGCAACCGACCAAAATATAATATAATCTCCAATGTTTAGTTTATTTTCTGCAATTGCCCTTTCATATACGAGGAAAGGGCTGGAAACACCCGTATATCCATATTCGTCGCCAATAAATATAAATTTATCCATGCTCTCGTCTAGATCTTCACAAATTTGTTCAATACTTTGTTTCGCAAATTGAAAAACAAAATAGAATTTAATATCTTTTTTTTCAAGAGAATTTCTCCATAACAACTGTTCTATTGAAATTTTAGCACTATGAAACGCACCATCAAACTTAAATGGCTCCCATTGCAATAACTTATCCTTTATATGTAAAGAGTTATCGTGAATAGTGGCTGATTCACCCTTAAATGGAAACGGAACCCTATTATGATTGCTTGAATTCGTATAAAAATCAGAATCTATAAAACCTCTATCAGTATTGTACATATTCTCCAATATTACTGCACTAGCTGCATCTGCAAAATTGGAATATGTAAATGAATCATCATAATCAACATATTTACTTAACTGATCAGAACCTATAACCAATGCGTATTTAATGTAACTATTACTTCTCATCACTCTGGAAACTTCTTCTAAAGCTACTATCATACCTATACAGTTGGCATTCACATCATATACGGAAGTAGAACTACTTATACCCAATGCAGCGTGTACTTTCAATGCGTTTGTAGGTGATATATACTCAGGAGTACCGGAAGCCACTACTACACAATTAATCTGTGAAACTTTAACCATAGTTTTGGCTAATACACTTTTAGCTGCTTCAATACCCATAGTCAATGTTGTTTCATTTTCATCCATTGAAATATACCTCTTATTACGTCCTGTTACTCTTAATAATCCACGTATATCAATATTTTTCTCATCAAAATGATCTATATAAAAATTATTGTCAACTACATTATCAGGATGGTAACTAGATATACCTTTAATTACTGCATTATTTATCATATTAACATCTCTCCTTAGTTAAATAAAATTTATACTTGTATCTCATGATAAAATTTACTAATTTCAAATTGCCACAAATAAGACTATTGTTGTGTTTAACTGCTTTAGAACTTCCTATTGCTGTATTTAAATTTTATGAATTTCTACTTAAAATTTCAGAAAGTTTATCACTGGTAAGCTTGACTTCATCCATGGCTTTAACAAACTTATCCACTGAAGCTGCTTGTTCTTCCATGGATGCACCAGTTTCCTCCGTGTATGCCGCCGAAGCCTCAGAAATTGATGACAATCTCTTCATTGATTCCAACAAAGTATTTTTCAAGTCCTTTATTTTATTTAATTCATCACTTAGAAAATTTATCATACCAATTACATTATCCGACGATAAAATGATATTATCAAAAGATTTTACTGTAGCACCCAATCTTTCATGGGACTCATCTACAACAATTTTGTTATTTTCCATGGTACCCTGGGTTTTGTCTATTACATCCATTATTTCTACCAGAATGGAATCCACCCCATGGGTTGATTCTGCAGACTGTTCCGCAAGTTTTCTGACTTCTTCTGCTACAACTGCAAAACCGCGCCCTGCATCTCCCGTCCTGGCAGCTTCTATGGCAGCATTTAACGCAAGCAGGTTGGTCTGCTCTGCAATACTATTAATTGATTCCATTATTTCTCTTATAGAATTGGATTTTTCAGACAGTTTATCTATCTGCAGTGCCACATCCTCCGTGGCTTTTTTACTTTCCTTAAATTTATCCGAAAGTTTATCAATCAATTGACTGCAAATTTTAAAATTATTATCAACTTATTTTGCCTATTCTCCTGAATTAACTGCAATTTCTTGAGATGCCTCTGCAGCCTGGTGGGAGGTTTCATTACTATATTTTTCATATTTTACTATAATCTTTTTAAGTCTATATTATTTTTAGGTTAAAATATTCACCCTTATCCAGTGATTCTTACGTTCAGGTGAAGTTGTGAAGTTTGCCTATCAGACTAAATCATTTGAAGACTTTCTAACTTACCAACAACTTATCCACAGTTTATTCACATTATCCACAATATTCCATTAACCAAGTTTTTCTAAAAAAAATAAGCACCCTAAACAACAGGTACTTAACTTTCTTAAAGAAGATTAATTTAATATACGAACTTCTGGCAGTTGCATTTAAGTTTAAAGTGCCCTGCAACCACAGACACTATTTTAAATTTACACTTGGGGTATTAATTACAAACTATTTATTTAATACTAAGGTTTTATTACTAAAGACATTTATAATTATAAGTAGTATTTGTTACAACTTAATGGCATAATAATTAACTATTTGTAAACAAAATAGAAATAAATACTGATTTAATAGTATCTACCTTATGACATATATACACATTATAGTATTAATTTTATTTTTTATTGTCTATGCAAGGGAAACAATGCAGCAGCTTCTTTTCTATTTAACTTAACATTTATTATTCAAGTTTATTATTTTATAATAAATAAATTTTTATAAAAATATTGATTCTACGACAATTGTCGTATATACTTTAACTAAGATAAAAAGTGAATGAAAGGTTGGTTATAAAATGAAAAAACTTCCTAAAACAGAACTTGAAATAATGAAATTTATTTGGAGCAGAAAGGATACAGTATCTACGAAGGAGGTAGCCAAACATATGGAAGATGTTCTAAGTTGGAAACTCAGTACTACATCTAAAACTTTATCAAGGCTTGTAAAAAAAGAATTTCTTGCTGCAGAACGAATAGGTAAACAATGTTATTATACATCAATAGTAGAGGAAAATGATTACTTAAAATTTGAGACTAAAGATTTCTTTAATTATCTTCATGGAAAGTCCTTAAAAAGTATAATATCTACCCTTGAGGAAAGTGATGAAATTACTAATGAAGACTTAGATGAGCTTGAAAACTGGATAAAGAATAGGTAATTGTTATGAAAGATATTTTTTTAGAAGTTTTAAGAACAAGTTTGTTAGTAGGAATATTAATATTTGGAATAATTATTGCAAAAGATAAGTTTTTAACTAAGTATAGTCATAAATTCAACTACTTTTTAGCTATTATAATAATTATAAGAATGCTTTTAGTAGTCAGCATTAAACTTAATATAAGTGATTTTATAAACAAGAATTACACTGCTTATCATAGAATTATATATAATTTAGCCCAATACCATCTAAACAGTATAAATGTAATTGACTATACTTATATTGCAATGTTGATCTGGCTTATGGGATTAATAGTAACCTTACTATATTATGCTTATTTCCAAGGAAAATTTTATTTTAAAATCAGAAATAATATGACTTTTATAAAGGATAGAAGAATAGTAGAAATTTTGAATAATGAAAAAATAAATTTCAATATAACTAATAATATAAAAGTAGAAATAGTAAAAGGAATTTCTTCACCGGCCATAATAGGGATACTAAGTTCTACAATAATTGTACCGGATCAAGAATTTTCAAACAATGAATTAAAATGGATATTCAGACATGAACTAGTTCATTTTAAAAGAAAAGATAATATTATAAAGCTTCTTATGATATTATCCTCATCATTACATTGGTTCAACCCATTAATATATATATTTAGAGAATTTTTTAGCGAACAATGTGAGTTATCCTGTGATGAAGCAGTTATTAGTGGATCTAAGACGGAGGATATTAAAGAATACGCATTGCTTTTAGTAAAATGCGCCAGGTATAGAAATACACTTAAACTTTCTATGATGTCATCACAGTTAACTAATAAAAAAGTAAATATAACGAAAAGGAGGATAGAAAATATGTTAAATTTGAAATCAAGAAAAAAGGGAATGGCTGCTGCTGCTATATCATTGGCTGTTATAGGTGGATCTCTATTTGCATTAAATATCAATAAAGCATCAGCAATAGTTGAGGAAAATACCACTAATACTGTAGCTGAAAAAAAATTGAATCAAAACAATAGTGATTATACAGACAGAAGCATAGTAGTAAAGAGAAGCTCAATAGTAACTTTGGAAACATATACCTATAAAGATGCTCCAGAAGAACTAAGAAAAGAACATGAGGAAAACTGCAAAGCAATTAATATAGAAGTGAAGGATTCAGATGTAATTGGGAAATTTGTTTCAGTAATTTGGGATAAATAATATTAAAAAAGCTCTATGCTAATTTTTAGTCATAAAGCTAATATAAATAAGTTTTATTTTACATCTACCATAACTAATTATTGATTAATTGTATTATAAATACAATTCAGTACAGTTAAGCGGGCTACTGGTATCACTCATCCCTCTTTAAAGGAAGGTGTGATACTTATGAGTAACGAATTATTAACATTATTATTTCAAGCAGGCTTATTTTTAATGGCACTGTTAACATTTATAGTGTTACTTATAGAAAAAATAAAAAAATAGTAGCCCCTACCGCAATTGGATGCTACTATTTTTTACTTACAAAAATTTAGTGATGCCAGTTGCCTAAGCAACTAGAATTGTATACTACAGTGTGTTACTACACCCTGTTTTTATTATGCTCACTTATTAATTTTATTATACCATACATCCACGTGGATGTATATTAAATGATATATTTTTATATTATTTAATATTAAATAAGTTAAGCGCTTTTTATGATATTCATAAACTCTAGTAATTTTTTCACAAAGTTTTAAATATTCTTGGACAGTCATAAAGTTATAAGATTCTGGAACACCTACTCAAATAATTTTTCTTTCAATTTTTTAATAATCATATTGTACTGTTCATCTTCTTTTAACGGTGTAAATGCAGGATTTTCAGTAATAGCCTCAATGAAATTTTTCTTAATTGTTATCTCATCTAATGGTGTGTTTGTTCCAATACAAATATTATCCTCAAGCCATTTATTTACCTTGGTAAAATATCCATTTCCTTTTAATCTCAATGGATATTGATATCCACAAACAATGCTCACATATTCTTCTAATGCATTTACTGCCTTTTCTTTCTTCTGCTGAATCAAATATCCTTGTGCAGCAACAATATGAATTCCAAAGACCGCATTTGTCAAAATCTCTTTCATCTGAAAAGAGTTGATAATCTGAATCCCCTGAGAATATATTTGCTCAAATAAAGCTGGTTCCGTCATGTGCATGGAAAGATAATTGGTTAAGAGCGTTAATGTATTTATTATATTTTGATATAGTAATATTTGATTCACCTCATTCGCTTGAGCATTTTCTCCCAGCATTTGATATGCATTAATCAGCATAACATCATCTCCGCTATAAGGAGTTAATTTGTCATCTAATAATTGAATAACTTCTTTGCTATTTCCCTGCATCATTTCTGCCAATGCTTCCATAGTATTTGCACTTTTTATGTCAGAAATGTTCTCTGATTCCTCTTTTACTCTCTGACTCAGAAGTATACATTGGTGAATAATTTCTTTTTTTATTTCCTCAGTCTTTGCTAAAGGCAAATAGTTTAATAATAATTGAATCATAGACAATAAAAATGGAAAACAAGAATAGTATTTCTTTATCATTTTGTTACACTGCTCCATTACTTCCTCAAACTGTTTTGTAGCAAATTCATGTGAAAGTTTATTATAAATTTTTTTAATATCTTCCTTTGTAAGTTGTGGAGAATATCCCAGTAATTCATCTACTGAAACATTAAAATAAGTTGCAAGTTCAGGAAGAAGTAAAATATCAGGATAACTCAATCCTGATTCCCATTTGGAAACAGATGCTTTAGAAACTCCAATATAATCTGCTAACTGTTCTTGCGTTATTCCTTTCTCTTTTCTTTTTTGAATAATACATCTACTTATATTTAGCTCTCTCATATCCATCACCTCTAATGATATTTTATGTGTTGAGCCATTCCCTGTCGATGGATTTATAGTTGATTTTAGTGAAATAAGTTAACCTACAGGAAACTTCCTTAAATAATTAAAGCCCTGCTTCTCGAAAATATAAAATTTACATTCACTATACATGTTATGGATACATAAAAAATGGCCAAGTTATAGAACTTGACATTATAGATGTGAAACATTCAATTTGTTTAAGAATTAAATGTCATAGGAGTAATAGATTAGATTTCATTGTTAAAAATCATAACTTATTAGAATTTATTTACAACAATCCAATCAAAAGGCCAAAGGACCTATTAGTTAATACAAGACTTAACACAAATTTCTTGAAACTGACAAAATAAAATCATCTATCATCAGTTGAAAACTGTCTTCTGAACTTACTGGATTTTGGAAATACCCGAGGAAATTTAAAGAAATAAAGCCATGTAACAAACTCCTTAATGCCCGGCTTTTATGAACCAAATGTGTTTCATCCTCAATATAAAAATGTAAAATTTGACGAATAATACTGGTAGTTTCTTTCGCTAAACGATGTACTTCCTTATCTTCTGTACTTGGAATATTCATAATAAGCCCATAAGCAGACTTGTTTTCAAAAGCAAAGTCTCTATAAGCGTTGGCATACTCTCTAATAGCATCTCCACCACTTTTGCCAATTAATCTTTGCATTAATTTCAAATTCAATTTATTTAAAAGGTATATTGTCATTTCTATTTTAAGGTTATCCATATTAGTAAAATGATTATATAAAGATGGGTATTTTATGTCCAGCTTTTCTGCAATTTTTGGGAAAGTAATTTGATTAAGTCCAATTTCATCAGCCAATGAAAAAGCAACTTGAATAATTTTCTCTTTGGTTAAATTTCGCTTTCGCATTATTCTATAACTCCTTCGTATAATTTCACTTTATGAAAATAGTTTATCATAAAAAAATATATTTATCAAACTATAAAATATAGTTTACATGTTATATCTTATAATTTATAATAATATTAAGAAGTAATACATAGTGCAGTATACATTTTATTGCCCTTTAGTTATTTGTTAATTGTTATTTTCGTTATGTATTGTAGATAGCAGCATTATTTATGTTGAGTTATAGCAAAGAGAAGAGGTATATTATGAAAATGTGGAGAAGAAATTTAATGGTTTGTTGGTTTGGAATGTTTGTAACCAGTGTAGGAATGAGTCAAATTGCCCCGGTATTACCCCTCTATATAAAACATCTTGGCATTTCTAATACAGCTTTAATTGAACAATTTTCAGGAATTGCTTTTGGTATTACCTTTATAATTTCAGCTGTTTTTTCACCAATCTGGGGACACGCTGCTGATAAATTTGGACGAAAGCCAATGCTTTTACGAGCAAGCCTTGGTATGGCGATAGTTATATTCAGCATGGGTTTCGCACAAAATGTATATGAACTAATAATATTAAGAGTATTACAAGGTATTATCACAGGCTACAGTACAGCTTGTATTACACTGATTGCAACTCAGACAGATAAGGAACATGCAGGATGGGCTTTAGGTACGCTCTCAACATCAAGTATCGCAGGATCACTACTTGGACCAATGATTGGCGGATATATTGGAGAAAACTTTGGTTTACAAAATGTATTTTTTATAACAGGTATACTTATGATGATTACATTCATTACAACTGCTTTATTTGTAAGGGAATCCTTTACTCGTGAGAATAAAAAAGTGAGCAGTATTAAGGAAATATGGAGTATTATTCCAAACAAAAGTTTAACTATTATAATGTTCGTAACCTCTTTTATATTAACTCTAGCGTTATATTCTATAGAACCAATCATAACAGTATATATTGCTCAATTATCTCGTAATAGCAATCACGTTGCTCTGTTAGCTGGAATGGCATTCTCAGTCTCAGGATTAGCAAATATAATTGCAGCTCCAAGACTTGGAAAACTTTCTGATAAAATTGGAGCGCAGAAAGTTATATTAGTTGCACTTGTGGTGGCAGGAATAATTTTTATACCACAGGCCTTTGTAAAAAATCCCTGGCAGCTAATGGGTCTTCGCTTTCTATTAGGACTGGCGATGGGGGGACTTAATCCTTCTGTTAATGTTTTAGTTAAAAGAATTACACCAGATTCTCTTACAGGTAGAGTTTTTGGTTTTAATATATCCGCCCAATATTTAGGCATATTTGGGGGATCAATTTTAGGGGGACAAGTGGCAGCTTATTTAGGTATAAGATATATTTTTTTTATTACAAGTACGTTGCTGCTGCTAAATGCCGTGTGGGTTTATTTTAAAGTATATAAAAAACTCAGCTTAAATTAATAATCATCACAATATAAAATGAAATTATAAACTATATTATATTTATAGTCTATGTATAATAGCCATGACAAGGGGCTTACAGTACCTTGTACACAAGATAAAAAAGGAGATAAAGAAATGGAAGATTTAAAATCAAGAGAAACTGAATTAATAAAATCAGAAAAAACAGCTCTGGTAATCATAGACTTACAAAATGGAATTGTGAATAGGGAGCTTTCACCTCATACTGGTGTAGAGGTTGTTCAAAATGCAAGCAGATTAATCAATGTATTCACAGAAAAGGGAGCCTTTGTAGTTCTTGTAAGAGTTTCCTCCATAGATGGAAAAGATATGTTAAAGCCAAGTGTAGATTCCAAGATTAATCCAACACAATTCCCAGAAGGATGGGATAGCTATGTACCTGAAATAGCAAATAATAAAAATGCTCATACTATTACCAAAAGACAATGGGGTGCATTCTATGGTACTGATCTTGACTTACAATTAAGACGTCGTGGAATTGATACTATTGTACTATGCGGCATTTCCACCGGAATTGGCGTAGATACCACGGCAAGAGAAGCTTTTCAACATGGTTATAATCAAATCTTTGTGGAAGATGCAATGACAGCGGGATCAAAAGAAGAGCATGACTATGTTTGTAAACACATCTTCCCTAGGATAGGTAAACTTAGAAGAAGTGAAGAAATAGTTTTATCCGAACGCTGCCATTGCTAATACTCCCATCTTCTTCAAAGTGGGAGATAAGCACTGCTACGCGCCTGGATAAGTTCTTCCCCTAAAGGATAACGTATTCTAAGTGCTAAAGACACTAAGAATACTGTTAATAAGGTTCAGATGGAGATAAGTATTTTTCTATAGCAAACTCCGCCTGAACCTAAGAATCACTTGATCATAATGTCCATTTCCAAGGGTTCAGTCCAAATAATATAGATGTGAAAATAACACTATCTATTATCTCCTGCCCAATACTCCTCTACAACTTTGAATTGGGAATAAATGTGATATTTATTCTAAACATTAAAATATCATATTTACTCCCAATTTGATTTTCAATAAAGAAAATTATAGCTCATAGTTATGCATGTGAAAATGTGCATGATGATTTCCTTCATGACAGTGATAATATTCATCTACTAGATTTACTTTTTTCAGTAAATCTATCTCTGCTAGCAGTTTCTCTGTTGGTAAATCAGCTGCAATACAATGATCCTCTCCAAACAGTACAGCTCTTTTTGATATTTCCTGTACTAGCTCTAAATTATGTGTTGAAGTTATCAATGTCTTCCCCATTTTATTCAATTTAACTAGAAATTCCGCAAGCCATCTCTGAGTTCTAGGATCAAGACCGTTCATGGGTTCATCAAGGACAAGAACTTCTGGATTTAAGGCTAAAACACAAGCAACAGCAACTTTTCGTTTTTCTCCACCACTTAAATGATATGGCTGTCTATGCTTGAAATCAGTAATATTTAACAATGATAGACAATCATTAACTCTTTCATCTACATCATTCTCATTCATTCCCATCTGTCTGGGTCCAAATGCAATTTCATCATAAACATCAGCACAGAACAATTGTGTATCTGAATTTTGAAATACAAAACCTATTTTCTGGTGAAAGAGCTTTGAGAATTTTGTATCTTGAAGTTTAGCATGAGTTATTTCTTCATTATTAAACTTATAACTCCCACTATCGGGGAAAACAATACCATTTATTAGCTTCAGCAATGTTGATTTACCACTGCCATTGGCTCCTAATAATGCCACAGCTTCTCCTTTATTTATATGAAGATTTATATCCTTTAAAGCAGGAATACCTGAATACGAATACGATACATTACTTATATCAATCATACATTTTAGACCCTTCCCATGTATATAAAAATAATAATTATTAGTACATTAATTATTACATATATATAGTCTGTAAAATTTAATTTATTTTTATTATTAATAACTCGATATTCTCCTGTGAAACCTCTGCACTCCATGGCAGTATACATATCTTCAGCAATTTCCTTGGACTTTATAAACATTGTTCCAGCAATTCCTGAAAGCGATGCATATTTATTACTATTTTGACCAACTGATCTAAGCTTTAATGAATATAACATATTTAATGAAAATTCACCCAGCATAACTATGTATTTTATAGTAATATCCATGACAAAAATAAAAATATCCGGCACAAAAAATCTTTTTAATGCACTGATTATAAAGTTCCATCTTGTAGAATGAGAAAGTATATTTACACAAGTTACTGTTGCAAATACCTTAGATGTAATCATAATGCTGCTAAACCCATTGTTCCAAAAGATTGCCGGTAAGAGTATAATAAACGTGAAAGCTGACATTATCAGACTGATTTTTAAAACTTTTATAATTTCTTCGCCATCCATCATACTCAATATCGCTAATAAATATACATTAATAATAATTGTAAATGTAAAACTTCTTGTAATAGAAACTAACAATATAAGTATAAATGTAAATGTGACTTTCAAGGTTACATTTATCTTAAATTTATTTTTTTTATATCCGCTTTGAGTTCTTATCTTCGAAAGAACTTCCAATATGGACAGAATACTTTTTGTAATAAAAGTATCCTTATCTGATTTAGGAATATAATTTTCATCTTTTAACAACCACTCAGGCATATATATTATTTCTCCTCACTTTTACCAATTATGTCTCCAGTCTTATTTTTCTTTAAACTGCTTATAATCTTAAATAAAATTACTAAAATTACTACTCCTGTAACTGCTGATAAAATATATCCAGCAGTCTCTGGCAGTCCCTTAATTGCATAATCTGGCATAAAGGTATTAAAGCTAAATCCATTTTTCATTCCTTCAGGGATATAACCAAGTGTCTTACCACCAATCGATACATTCTTTATTTCATCAGTTCCCCATTCACCCCATGCTGTTCCGGTTGCAATAAGTCCTATAGGTGTCAAACAAATTAAAGCAACAATTAATCCATAGACAATTTTTGTCTTTCTCTTGGCTCCTTCATATATTGTGCCTGGAGAAACTTTCTTTATAAATGAAAAAATCGCCACTGTAAATATAACTTCGATTACGCCTGCAACTAGTAAATGAGGAACAAGCATGGCTGGAATTGATACAGACAATGGATAGGGACTGTATAATGCTTGTCCGACCGCATTTTTAAATAGGAGAGGCTGAATACCAAATTCTATTCCTGCCATAAAAGCTGCAAAATTGATTCCTATATAAGCTCCTAATATTATTCCAACATATTCACCTTTTTCAGAATTAGTTCTATCCTTGATAAACTTATAGATAAAATAACCAAGAAAAGGCATTATAAATGCCATATTAAAGCAATTAGCTCCAAATGCGAGTATTCCACCATCTCCAAAAAGCAGCGCCTGAATAAGAAGAGCCACAGTAATTGAAATACATGCTGCAAATGGTCCTAAAAGTATAGCCAGCAGCGTCCCTCCTACAGCATGCCCCGTTGTACCTCCTGGCAGCGGTACATTAAACATCATCACAAGAAAAGAAAATGCAGCGCCTATACCAAGTAATGGCATTTTAACCTTAGATATTTCATTTTTTACCTTTTTAACTGATATCGCCCATATTGGAATCATAGCCGCCCCCATCACTGCACAAGTGGATGGACTTAAATAATTATCTGGAATATGCATACTTTAACACCCCTTTTTCACAAAATAATTTTAATTTCTTAATATAAGAATACTACTTAGAGTCAACTCCAAGTCAATATTTTTTTGCATAAATCAATTTATTTTTACGAAAATATATTTTCTCCAATTATTTATGAAAGCATGCCTAATTGGGAAAGTCAAGGCCCCCTGCTTCTGCTCTATTTATTTCACCGCCTTGAATCATTAGATCTTTATATTTTTCTTTGAATATTTTTTTGTAATAACTTAGTTCATCCTGAATTAATTCATCGATTACCCTCATTCCTAAAAGTTCCACTGGTGCCTTATCATCAGTCAGAAGATAATTTCCTTTTACATATGTGTCCATATTATCTGCAATGTTATACATCAATGTCTTTAATTCATTGTTTCTTAACCCTCTAGTATTCTGCTCAAAGGTTTTAGCTGCTTCCATATTCTTCGTTGCAAATAGTTCTCTGTTGGTTGAGCCATCTACATCCACTGTATATACCTCATTAAAAACATTTGCTATGGTGTCTGATAAATGCTGTGTAATATTTCCTTTTTTTTCAGTATGCATATTCATATTTACAACCATGATACCATCTTCTACCAAATGATTTTTAACAATAGTAAAGAATTCTTTGGAAGACATCTGAAAAGGTATGGTTATATCCTGATATGCATCTACCATAATCACATCATATTTTTTATTTTCAGAATTCAAGTATGCTCTTCCATCATAAGTATTTACTTTTATAGTGTTTGGGAGTTTAAAATATTTACTGGCTAAATTGGTTATTTTCTGATCTATTTCTACACCCTCGATGGAAGCATTAGGAAAATATTTTTGACACTGTTTTGCATAAGTGCCTGTTCCCATACCAAGCACTAAAATCTTTGCATTTTTTTTCTTATGAATTCCGGACATAACGGGTGCCGCAAGTGCGTAGTCATAATACATTCCCGTGAAACCATTATCTTTTTTCATAATGGATTGAACTCCAAAAAGTACATTGGTAGAAAGAATTACACTATCATTTGTATCCTTCACCTGCAGATAATTATAAATAGATTCTCCTTCATACAAAAGATCTTTCTCCCAAAATGCAAAACTATCCGAGGAACCAAATACGCTGCAAAAGATGAACAAAATAATACTTATAATACATTGTACTTTCTTTGCTCTTATGTTTATAAAATAAATCATGCCAAGCACCAGAAGAATTCCCGAAAATATTAAGAATGTAACGGATGTTCCAACTGCCGGGATCGTAACAAATGTAGGTAAAAATGTGCCAATAATGCTTCCAATTGTATTAACTGCACCTAACATACCCACTATCTTTCCATTGTCACTCAAACTATTTACCGTATATTTTACTAAAGAAGGTGTAACTGTCCCCAGCAAGAAAAGCGGAAATACAAAAATTATCATACATGTTAAAAAGGTTGCTAAAATCAAAAAGTTATTACTTATTGTTAAAACAAGTGCTGCAGATACAGCTAAAATTATATACTTTCCCAGAAGCGGTATTGCTGCAATCCATATAGCAGCTATAATCATTCGCATATACAGCTTATCTGGATTAGGATTTTTATCTGCACTTTTTCCCCCCCAGATATTGCCCAATGCCATTGCAATCATGATAGTTCCGATAATAATTGTCCACACAATTTGTGAAGAACTAAAATACGGTGCCAAAAGTCTGCTCGCTCCAAGTTCCACTGCCATTACTGACATTCCTGCAAAAAATTCTGTCATATACAAATAAAACTTATTCTTCAATATAGTCCTCGTTTCCATTCATGCCCTCCTCTGATAAGAATTCATATGACAACTTCTCTCTATGTTATCTTATCATTTCAGGTAAGCCCTAAGTCAAGAAGTAATTTATAAAAATTCCATTCTTTATATAATGTTTTTCTCCAATTGTAACATCGAGCATTACCATAGCACCCACACCTACCCATGCGTTTTTCTCAATTACTATAGGAGTCTATATTTCTGTTGACAAATGATGAATCGGAATTCCCTAAATAATCGTTGTAGATGATTCATCCATAATTGCATCTTAATTAATATAAGTAATTACCTCCGAAACGTTATCAAGACTATCAAGAACCCCAAAACACATTGACCAAATAGTTTCGTCAACAGGAGTAATATCTGGTACCATTATGGTAATACAACCAGCAGTTACCGCACTTATAATTCCGTTTCTGCTATCCTCAATAGCTAAGCATTCATTTACAGGCAGCCCAAGACTTGCAGCGGCTGCTTGATACACATCAGGAAATGGTTTGCTCCACATAACCATATCTCCACAACATATAGAATCAAAATACTGTGTCAAATTCGATTTTGAGAGATACCATAAAACCCTGCTTTTTGATGAGGAAGAAGCAATTGCCGCTTTAATCTTATTTACCTTAAGAAAAGTGAGTAACCTATATACCCCCTCCTTAACAGGTATACCATATTTTCCAATACTTTCATCCATTAAACGATAAACTTCCCTATTAAAATATTCAAAATCGAAAGCTTCTCCGAATTCTTTTTTTAATCTATTTTCATAGACTTCGTTTGTTGCACTGCATGAATCAATAAAAATATCATCTTTTAAACACAACCCCATTTTTTCAGCAATAATTTTAGCACACTGCATTTCAAGCACTTCAGTATCGAATAATACACCATCTACATCAAAAATGACCCCTCTAACCATATGTGCCACCACCCTCTATCTTTAAATTTTAACGATAACCCAGCTTTCTCTCCACAGCGTATATAGCCTTCTCAGCTTTAAACAACGTGCTCTCGATATCCTGGTCACTATGTGCTGTAGAAACAAAGATATTCTCATAATTGTCGGGATGGAACAGCACGCCTCTAAAAAGCATTTCTTCCCACCATAAAGTGAAAATATCTTTATTGGCATACTTTTCAGCATCTCGATAATTAAATATAGTTGCTTCAGAGAACCATACCTGGAAAACCGGGCCAAGTCCTACTACCCGTGCTGATATCTTTGACGAGATCCGCTTCCTTCTTTTACAAATAAGGGATAAGGTCTCCATCCTGATTTTACCATCCGGGCTGTACTGTTCACCCCTGCAGGTAAAAATTGGAGGGCCTTTCGATATAAAAATTCACTGGTGGGAAAACGTTTTTTATATTCTTCAATGTTTCTAAGTTCCTTGATGTTCAAATCTGAGACCTCCTCTTTATATTATTGTTTCTTATCATCTTAAGCCTTAGAGTAATATCGAAGTCAAGTCCAAATTCTATTTTTTTATAAATAACTTGACTTAGAGTTAACTCCAGGATATAGAATACATATGATAACCCCTATAACAAAAAACGGAAGGTGACCAAAATGTATACAATAACAGAAGCAGCTAAAAGATGCGGATTAACTGCCCATACATTGCGTTTTTACGATAAGGAAGGACTTTTACCCTTTGTGGACCGTACTCCATCTGGCATCAGGACCTTCAAGGAAAGCGATTTTGAGTGGTTAAATACCATTAGTTGCTTAAAAGACACCGGTATGCCTATCAAGAGGATCAGAGAGTTTATTGACTTATGCATGCATGGAAATACAACACTGGAACAACGTCTGAAGTTCCTTAGAAATCATAAGCTAGTTGTAGAGAAGCAGATGAATGAACTGAAAATGCACATGAAAACAATAAACCACAAAATACAATATTATGAGACTGTGGTAGAGGCCGGAATAAAGGAAATCCATAATAAATAAAGTTCTATTCCTAATAATTATCCCCTGACATAGCCGGGGGATAATTATTCATACAGATATTATAATAATTTACTATATTCTATTCATTTTATAGAAAAGCACCTTATTTATCGAATAAAATTTGTGAATATGGTTTGTTCTCTTTCCGGTAAAGCAATACCTGCTTTTATTCCGGCTTCTTTGCACTTTAAAAAGAATGCCATATTTCTACCTAATGTACGCATGATCTGCAGCCCTTCCAAATCCTTTTCTACATCTTCTGGAGTATGACCGTGTACCATATTCCAGTATTGTGAAGAAATAATTGGCATCTCCATTAATGTAAAGTATTTATTTAACTGATCGAAAGTTGCCGTAGTTCCTGCTCTTCTGGCTGATACCACAGCCGCTGCAGGTTTCAAATAAAAAGATTGTTTACCCGAACATAAATCTGCATAAAATACACGATCCATAAAAGAAGTAATTGCCCCGCTGGCAGCTGCATAGTGTACCGGAGAACCAAATATATATCCATGAAAATTTCCTGCTATTTCAAGAAATTCATTTACTTTATCATCAAATACACACTGACCTATTTTGACACAGCCTTTGCAGGCAATACATCCCACCAATGGCTTTGTTCCAATTTGAAATATTTCTGTGTCTATCCCTTCATGATTTAAAGTTCCTGCCACTTCATTTAACGCTGTATAGGTACATCCTTTTTCATGTGGGCTTCCATTTACTAATAATACTTTCATAGCTTGCTCCTTTCATCTATTTCCTTGTATATGTCCTTAAACTGTCTTTTCCTCTGCTGAAAGTACTTCATTCATACTTCCTGTTCTATATCCCAGGATATCTAAAGTAACATAAGTAAACCCGATCTCTTTGAATTTTTTCCCTATCTTATCCATTACTTCAATATCAAAAAATTTGACTCTCTCTTCAGGAGAAACTTCAATTCTAGCTATTTCTCCATGATGTCTTACCCTTACTTGTCTTATGCCCATATCAAGTAAGAACTGTTCTGCTTCATCTACCATCTTAAGCTTTGGAATAGTAATTTTCTTTCCATAAGGAAATCTGGAAGATAAGCATGCAAAGGAAGGTTTATTCCAGGTTGGAAGTCCCAGCTCTTTTGAAAGTTCTCTTATATCTGCCTTGGTAAGATTCGCTTCCTTAAGTGGACTTATTACTTCTAATTCCTTTGCTGCTTGCATTCCCGGTCTATAATCACCAGTATCATCAAAATTTGAACCATCAAAAACACATTCAACGCCATTTTCTTTAGCTACTTCTTTTATCTTTGTAAAAAGTTCTTTTTTGCAATAGTAACATCTATTTTTAGGATTACTAGCAAACCCTTCAATATCTAACTCTTCTGAAGATATAATTAAATGTTTTACACTCATATCCTCAGCATACTTAATTGCTTCTTTTAGTTCTCTTTCGGGATAAGTCGATGAAGTAGCTGTAACTGCTATTAATTTATCACCCAATACCTCATGTGCAACTCTGACTAAGAAGGTACTATCCACTCCACCTGAAAAAGCAACTGCTGCACTACCTCGCTTTTTAATATTACCCTTTAATAATTTAAACTTCTCTTGTAATAACATATTTGTTGGCCTCCTAAATTTAATTTTTCTCCAATTATTTTAATTAAGCACCTTAAAAATTTAATTTCTATTTTTCCTAAAATTTGATATTCCACTCTTTCGTGTACTTTGGTTATTATTAATACCTTTTTACTCATTCATCAATAATTATTTTCTTGTAGGGATAATACTGTTCTTTTCAAACTTTTCTACAACATCTTTCAAATATGTAGTAATTGGCAAATGTTGTGGACAAGCACGCTCACACTGTTTACATCCAATACATTCACTTGCTTTTCCATGGTTAATAGCAATATTGTTGTAATATACCATCTGACTTGAGAAACTACCGGTAGTACGCATAATGCTGTTGTACAGTGCAAAATATTTGGGAATAGCGATGTTCTTTGGACATTCATGTGTACAATACTCACAAGCAGTACACTGTACGGCTGTATTTAGATTAATGATTTTGGCAACATTTCGAATGATAGCATTTTCTTCTTCATTTAAGGGTATAAAATCTGCCATAAATGAGGTATTATCCTCTACCTGTTCCATACTGTTCATTCCACTTAATACACGAAATACTCCTTTTTGACTGGCTGCAAAACGAAGTGCCCAGCTTGCAGTAGAAACAGTAGGATTATAGTCTTTCATCAGTTTTTCAGCCTCTTTTGGTATATTTACAAGAGTTCCACCTTTGCAAGGTTCCATAACAATTACTGGTTTATTGTACTTATTGGCAATTTCCAGGCAACGGCGTGATTGAACATTTGGCTGTTCCCAGTCAATATAGTTAATCTGTAGTTGAATAAAATCCAATCCATTACCATGCTCTGATAAAATTTCCTCTAATAGCTCTGGTGTGTCATGGAAAGACATACCGACAACTTTAATTTTACCCTCTGTTTTCTTTTTCACAACAAAATCAAAAGCATCATATTTGCAGCACTTTTGGTAAACATTAGAGCCCATGTTATGCAGAAGATAATAGTCAAAGAAATCAACACCACAGTTTGTCAACTGTTCGTCAAAGATGCGTTTCATATCCTCATTATCTTTGAAGTCACGCAGCGGTAATTTTGTAGCCAACTGAAATGAATCTCTGGGATGGCGTTCTATCAAAGCCTTACGCACAGCTTCTTCACCATGATAACCATGATATGTGTAAGCAGTATCAAAATAAGTAAATCCCTTTTCTAAATAGGTATCAAATAACTTGTTAATTAGGTCATAGTCAAAAGAAGTCTGGTCTTCCTTATTTAGCAAAGGCAATCGCATACATCCATAACCAAATTTTTTTTCCTTCATTAAATCCATAATAGAACCTCCTCATATTATTTCTATTTGAAAAATATTTGACTACTCCATAATTTTTGAAATAAAAATACTTATTAATTCCCCAATTTTATCTTAACTTACTGTATACTTCATCTGTCACCGCTTCTAGCCATTCATTACTTGCGCCTTCCGCCGGCACTTCAATAGCCAGATGTGCAAACCAACTATCCGGTGCAGCACCATGCCAGTGTTTCACCTCTGCAGGGATATTTACTACATCTCCTGGCTTTAATTCTTTTGCTTCTTCTCCCCATGCCTGATAGTAGCCTCTACCACCTGTCACGAGAAGAATCTGCCCACCCTGGTGATGGATATGCCAGTTATTACGACATCCTGGTTCAAATGTCACATTTCCCACACCTACACCTGTAGTGGTCAGCATATTTAAATATGCCTTTCCAACAAAAAACTTGCTGAACTTTTCTGGTAGAGGTTCTCCTATTGGAAAGATCGCACCTTTACTTAAATCTGTAGTTCCACTCATGTTAAAATACCTCCATTCATTTTCTTAAACTAAATTTCTTAATTTTGGTCAATTTGTTTTACAGCTTCATTTACACAACATAGAGCATTTAAGGAACGCGGATATCCTATATATGGCAAACATTGTGATATTACCTTTATTAGAAATTGTTTGTCATTTCCTATTTTCATATTTGCAGCAGCATGGCTTATAAGCTGTGTCTCACAACCTCCCTGTGCTGCCAAAAAGCAAAATGTAATCATTTCACGCTGATTATAGTCAAGTCCTTTTCTTGTATAATAATCACCAAAGCAGTTATCAGCTAGCCAGTGATTGATATGTCTGGATTCTTCAGGTCCGGATTTATAAAATTCTTTCATGACTTCACCAAAAATGTCAATCTGTACTTTAATCCCCATCTCCAGACGGTTTGCAGTAGTAGTGGTAGCCTGACCTTCCAGGGGCAGCTTAATTCCCCTTGCAGTCAACACATCATTTACAGTATGCAAAAATGGGAATACTCTTCCAATTTCTAAATAGGCCACTGCCTGATATACAATTTCTTTTGCTTCCACTGGAGTTACTCCAAAGTTAAGTGTCGCTGGAAGCAATGCTCTAAATTCTTCAATCCCCTGACATCCAAGAAGTGTAGCTAAAATAGCCATCATTCTTATTCTATCATCTAAATTATTCTGATTGATGACTTCATCAAATGCAAAGTTATCAAATCTTTCAATGAACTCAGGCTCCGTCTCCAAAAGCCCGGATACGCAACCTGGAAACATTCTCTCATGGTATTGTTTTGAAAATTCTGTAATTGCCATATTATCCTCACTTTCCAATATATTAAACCATATTGTCTTTAATTGTTCTTTAGATTTTTGCCAGCTTCATATACCTGCTGCATAACTGGAAGTCCTAGGATATCTCCCTTTTCCCATGCCCCCGTTCCATAAAACACACCTTTTTCTTTCGCTCCCGGGAGACACGCTGTATAACCTCTAAATCCAGAAAGCGTAGGCTCCATTGCTTCATGAACAGGATCAGCAGCGGCTACTGCAAAATAAAAATTCTTATCTTTAATTTCCTGATATCTTGGTAAACAACGATCAATAAACATCTTCATCTGTGCATTCATGGAATAGAAATATACCGGAGTGGCAAGGAGAATAACATCTGACTGTATTAACTTATCTAGAGTCTCTTCCATTCCATCATTTTGTATACATTTTCCCGTTTTTCCACATGCATAGCAAGCTAAACAAGGATTTAGTTTGATTTTTGCAAGATTAACCTTTTCTGTTTCACATCCTGCCTCTTTTGCACCTTTTAAAAACTGATCGCATAATACATCTGAATTGCCACCAATTCGTGGACTTCCACTAATCGCTATTACTTTCATAATTTTCAACTCCTTTTATTAAATATTGCACTGACATCTTCCAGATAATCTCTAATTTTCGGATGCTGTGGACATATCTTTTCACATTTGCCATTCATAAATCACTGATTTTACCACCCAGTCTACAAACATAGCGACCCAAGTGCCCAACATACCCATATGAAATCCTATTGCAAATATATAAGACAATACAATTCTGCAAAAAATCATAGACAAAATGCTGACTACCATTGGAAATTTTGCATCCCCAGCTCCAACACATCTGGATATAATAACGGAAAGTCCCAAGTTCATTGCCATACCCGGCAGCACTTCAAACATTACAATAGCTCCTGCAACAAAATTAGCTGCAATTGATGCCGTTCCAAACATTGAAACAACACTTAATACAATCAGCCTTCCAAGATTATACTGATGATTAGTACCATAATAAAATCTACCAATGACACCCCTGATACAGCCGGCTCTCCAACTTGTGCTGCCATCATGGATGCTGCCATTCCAACAGTATATTCAAGTCCCTGCTCTATTACCAGCGGCAAAAACAACGTAAATAAATCATGATTAGAAAAAAATCGTTTTTTTCCTAAAGTTGTTTCCATTTTTAACTGCTCCTCTTTCTTTTGTACTTTTATGATATCTTTTAGCTATTAAAAGAGCAATTTCACTTTCTAATCGAATCCATAAGTAAAACTTATCCGAAATTATTCCATCTCACTTCTCTGAAAAATAGTGCGTAGAATATCTGCAAATTCTCTAATCAAATCTAGATCTTTATCTTTTTTCCAGAAAGCAAAGTAATTACGTTGTATCTGATTTCCACTTCGAAATAGCGGCAGTCGTTTTATTGCTATTCCTGCCTGCATAAGTCTGTTACTACCCTCAACAGGCAAGAATCCTTTATTCCCAGCTACCAAAAGCCTTCCCTCTTCCAAGTTTTCTGCAAATAGGAAATTACCAGCAAATCCGAGAGTATTTTGATAATATTCCCGCTCATTTTCCTGCTGCTCTTTAGACGCAACAAGGATGCAGGGAACTCGCTTTAATTCTTCTATCGCTATTGCTTCAAAATTACTTAGAGTACTTCTGCCAGCAACTTCTACATAGCTATAAGCAGTGCATAAATGATAATTGACATATTCATCCGATAGGGCACGCCTCTGGTCATTTATTACAAGACTCACATCTCCATTTTTTAAATACTGATACAGTTCTTCATGATTTCCATTTATTGTCCGAATATCTATGTTGGGATATTTTTCAGAAAATACTGCTATTGCCTGCTGCAATTCTTGTAAACCATATGACTTGCAATAGCCTATGCTGATTCTATTATTCCTGTTTCTTGCAATATGATGCGTTTCTCGCTTTAATCTATCAACTTCATCAAGTAAAAGCAGACTATGTCTATAAAAATACTCCCCCGCGGGTGTTAATGAGAATTTTCTGTTTTCCCTAACAATCAGTTCTACTCTAAATCAGATTCCAATGCCTGGATCTGTTGAGACATGGCAGATTGCGATATAAAACATTCTTCTGCTGCTTCTGTAAAGCTATTACAATCCACTACTTTAACAAAATAATATATCTGCTTGAATAACACTTGAGTGCACCTCCATTTCGATGACAACATAGATAAAAATAATCATATCCGCTTCCATCCAGTTATTGTTCCTATACCTAATTAAAATAATGTTACAACTTTGAGTTAACTCCATGTCAATAGAAATTAGTAAAATTTTTTGTAAAATGAAAAGGTAATTTCTATTTTTGTTCATTTTATTAAGTCTTTACTGTAGGATAAACTTTGTTTATGGAGCATAGGTTTCTTCCCTTCTTAAATTTTGGATATAAAAAAAGCCTATACCTTTAAGATAAGGGCTCGTAGTCATCTAATACAGTTTTATTAATCATTTTCTTATAAGTATTAATTTTTTTCTCTAAATGTACTATATTATTCTCTATATTGCTTTTTTGAGTATACAATCTGTCCATTTGCTTTTCTAACAATTTCAGACGTTCCCTCAGCGTACTGTCTCCCTCATATCTCAGCTTAGAATAATATTGAATTTCTTTAATTGGCATATTTGTTTCTTTTAACCTAAATATAAAATTTAGCCATTCTATATCTTTTTCACAATACACTCGTCTATTTATTTTATCTCTATTAGGATAAATCAGGCCAATTTTCTCATAATATCGTAATGTATCAATACTTAATCCAATTTTTTTGGAAAATTCCCCAATATAATAATTCAAACATACTCACCTTCCTATTGACATGGACTTAACTCCAGCATATAAGATAATGTTATCAAATATGAGGAGGTAATTCAATTATGGAAAGTCGTTATGAACTAGGAGTACGTAAACTAAAAGAGGTTGACGGAACAGGTGGAACAGCCGTAGTAGATTCACTGAAAAATATTGCTCCTGATTTAGGAAAATATATTATTGAATTTGCTTTTGGAGATATTTATACCAGACCAGTACTTGATTTAAAACAAAGAGAACTTATTACGTTATCTGCACTAGCAACATTAGGCGGATGTGAGGCACAATTAGAAGTCCATATTAATGGAGCATTAAATGTTGGAATATCAAAGGAAGAAGTTATAGAGGTTTTTTTGCAGTGTATCCCTTATATTGGTTTTCCAAAAGTATTAAATGCTGTTTCAGTTACAAAGGATATTTTTCTAAATAGCTAATCAAGAAATAAGAACCTAAATTCTCTATAAGAATCTAGGTTCTTATTTTTATAGATTTTTAAGATTTTCTATCTGCTTAGATATAACTGCTTTTCTTTATAATTTATTGTTTTTTTCATTTATGTAAATATCAAGTGCTTTGATTCCTCTGTGAGCAAGTTTAACAAATAGTATAAAACTATAAATACCTATACTAATTAATACCACTATAATAAATAAATTAATTAGCGTAAAACCAGCCATTGCCATACTCATATTCTCCTAATCTCATATTTAGCTATTAGCACAGAATTTTACAAATAACATTAAATCATAACATCTTACAATTTTTTAGTTACTTTACTGTATTATAAAATTCTCTTAATTCACTTTTTATTTCATCTGAAAGACTATGCCATCTAATTCCTTGTATTGCTCCTTCTATAGCACACAATCTATTTATACACGCTGAGTTGTCTATAGCTTTAATATCTAACCAAGCTTGTTTACTTCCAATTCTTTTTAATTGTTCAACCGTTTCTATTCCAACTTCATTAAGCTGTGCTTCTAATTTGTTACCTATATTATGCAATTTACATAGTTCACCCAATGCCCTTCCTCCTCTCCATACAAATACGTATTAATAAAATTTCAAACATATCCCATAGTAATTTCATTCATTCCTATTATTTGATACAGCATATTCCCATTTCTCACTTATCCGCAATGCTGCCGCAACTAATCTTAGTATATCATGAAATTTGCTGTAAATTCCATATATTCTGATTCATTATCATAAGATCCTATAGGAATACTATTTATCTGCAGAAGTGAGCATTTTATTAACCTCGTTATATACGCTGCTCTTATATCTAGTACTGCCTACAAAAGCTTCTTAATTCATATTTATCCGAAGGCAACCATTACCCCCATCTTCTTCTTCAAAGTGGGGGATAAGCACTGCTACACCCCTGGATAAGTTCTTCTAAGGTTCAGCTGGAAAAAGGTATTCCTTACAAGCAAACTCCACCTGAGCCTAAGAATCACTTGATTATTTGAATTTCTAAGTTACCTGTAACAAGTTTACTGTTCCTTACTATACCAATTTCTGATAACTAATGTACTTTCTTCACTTGGGTAATACTGTTTATCCTTATCTTGCTTACCTATTGCAAATACAGAAAACCCCAGAAACCATGGCTCATTCTCAAATTCTCTTCTATAAGCTTCAAAGCAATTAGCTTGTTCAACATTATTTACAATGCTATTTTCATCTGGATCCCATGGATGAAATGATGCTTCATCAGTTTTAGGAAAACCAATCTCTCCAAAGAAGATAGGTTTATTCCATTTATCATAAAAATTTTTTACCTCTTGTTTTATATTTTGGTTTCTAACTTCTCCATTTACAGATATCTGTGAACTTTCTATTGCACCTACAAGATTTTCCACAGTATTTATGTCATTATTTGTAAGTTCGAAATAAGCCGCAATAGATATAAAATCTAGTTTTGAAAACAACTTATTATTTAGCTTGTTTTCATAGTCAGTAATACTTTTAGTATCCCATGATGCCGTATACCACCAATTAGTTCTATAGGTTACTAATCCTTTATAATAGGTTCTAACATAATCTATGGTATCACACCAATTTTTTTCTTCAGGTTCTATATTTACAAAATTACTCCCTATGTTTAGTGCATCTACATTGTATGGTACTGCAATATCATCTATTAATATCTTTAATACATTTGCCCTCCAATTTGAAAAGAAAGTATCCATATCATCTGGATTCCAATCTGTTTCACTCATTTCTCCTTCAGCTATCCATGGGTAAGGCTCTAATATTATTTTTATATCTCTACCTTTTAATTGCTTTATCAAACTTATTGCTGTACTCTCACTATCTTTATCAACTTCCATATTACTTGAAGATAGATTATCTATTTTTATCTTTACAGGTATGTTTAAAGTATTCAATTGAAACTTATCTATATCACTTAAGGCTTGTCCAATATCATAGTCTGTAGATAGATTGCCTGATTTAATCTTCTTTCCATTTAATATTTCATCTTTAATATTAAAGTTTAATGTATATTTCTTATTCAAAGTCTTACCTTTAGTAGAATGTACTTGATTTCCAATATCTAATATGTAACTTTCACCTGCTGTATATCCGCCTTGAGGAGCCGTTACTGTAATTGTTTTACTATCCTGACCTAATTGTATTCCTACGTTTACTTTGTTACCTTTGCTATCTATTACAGTTATCCCTTGTTTGGTTGCCTCATCAAATGCAACATCATTTGTAAATTTGATTGTCCATGTTTTATTAGCATTTACTGTTTGATTATCAGTAAAGTTTACTGCTTTTACATTAGGTGTAATTAATAAAAAAATACCAAAAAAAGTTGCCATTAAAATTTTGTTTTTCAATTTATCCATCCCCTTATTATTACTTATATGCTTAATTATATATTTTCTGGCAACAATAATCTACATAGTACTCTTATATACCTAATAGGTTTTGCACAAAGAATCCCTCCATCCTGAGCGGGTTGTATATGCTTGCAATAGTTTTATTGAATCTGACTTACTAGCATAAAACCCCAAGTGCATTGAATCTGGAGTGGACGTCCAGTTCTGACCTGTTATTACAATGATATCAGGATTTTTGGAAATTACTTGTTCTGGATTGATTGTATTCATACCTGTAACTACTGAAGTTCCTCCTTTTTGAATTCTTACCATAAACGTTATTTCCAATCTGCTGAAAATAAACCCGAATACTTAACCGGCATATATTTATCAAAAAATTCTTTTCTATCTTTTTCAGGATTTAAGTCCTCAAATTCACTTGGAAATAAGAATTTTGCCATCGCCTCAATTCCACAAAAATTATATGGATAAACAGTATAGTTAAAATGTACTGCATATAATCTTCCATTTTTTACTGCTGATAAATCTGACCATCCTGCTCTCTTTTGAACATATTCATCTAGATGTGCACTTGCCTCCTCTTTAGTTACATAATATCCCATACGCATAATATTAGCAGTTTGATCCCAATTAGCCCCACCTATCACTATTATATCTGGATTATCAGTCAATACTTTTTCAGGGTTCACTGGATTTGATCCTTGTCCAACACTTATATTATCAGCACCTAACCTATTCCATAAATATCCCCAGCCATCTGATGTGTCTCCTCTAGTTCCTCCAATTTCCGTTGGTGTTACATTACCACATTCAAAATATAATGTTGGTCTTTTAGTACCTGCTTTAAGTAGTTTATCAACCCTAGCCAATACAGAATCAGTCTTTTTATTTGCATCTTCAACCATCTTCTCAACCTTGTCTTCTTTTCCAAGCATTTCTCCAAGCATTAACATACTCTTTTGAACACCATGGAATGGATCTGAATTCATATCTGTAAATACAACTGGAAGTCCAGCTTCTATCATTTTATTGACACATGACTTAGATTTAAATTGTGTGTCAACAATAATAAGATCAGGCTCTAAATTTACAACGGATTCTAAACTAATAGCATCATCATATATACTTCCTAAACTTTTAATCTTATCCATATTAAATACTTCTGAATATTTTTTATATCCGTCTATATCGCTATCTTTAAAATTCAGTCCCAGAGCAACTACTTTTTTATCAAACTCTTTTCCTAAAATTGCAGACATATAATATACGTCCATAGATCTTACTAATACAATTTTATTGATATCAGTTGACAAAGTAACTTTTCTGCCTGCCATATCAGTATATGTTTTTGTTTTAGCTGTATCCTTTGATGTTTCATTTTTTACTGCCGTTGTACCACATCCTGCTAATGATACTATAATTGTTACAATAAGTAATAGACCTAGCATCCCCTTTTTTATTTTCACTTTGATTCCTCCCATTCACATTAACTTATTATTTATTCCATTGAGCCCACTGTATACCTGAATATGGCATTTCCATATATTTCCCGAAAAATTCTTGAATATCTTTATCAGGATCTAAATCGCTAAATTGCGTAGGATATAACATCTTTGCCATTTCCTCAACACCAGCAAAACCATAAGGACGACCATAAAGGTTGTAATGGAGTGCGTAAAGCCTTCCATTTTTAATTGCATTTAAATCAGACCATCCTTCTCTTTTGGTGTAAAGGCTTAAATGCTCACTAGCACTTTGCTCCGTTGCAAAAAATCCAAGACGCATAATATTATCAGTTGGACTCCAGTTAGCTCCACCTATGATAATAATATCAGGATTTGAGGCAAGTACCTTTTCAGCATTTAATGGCTGGCCTGTGACACCAATACTAATATTATCTGCGCCGAGTTTGTACCAAACATAACCCCAACTAGTTTTCACATCACCATCTGTCTGACCAATCTTATCTGGAGCTACATTGCCGCACTCCCAATATAATACGGGCTTTTTTATTCCACTTGAAATAACTTTTTGAACTCTTTGCAGCACAGCATCAGTTTTTTGGTTAGCATAATCCACCATTTCATCAACTTTTGATTCTTTGCCTAGCATTTTTCCTACCATTTTTATACTCTTTCCAGGTCCATAAAAAGGATCGGAATTATTATCCATAATAACAACAGGCAATCCTGTAGAAATCATTTTCTGTATGCAATTTTTATTGTAGAATTGTTTATCAACGATGATTATATCTGGATTTAAATTCACAACAGATTCAACATTTATTGCATCATCATACACGCTGCCAAGCACAGTCATTTTATCAAGATTCTTGTATACTTTTGAAAACATATTGTATCCATCAATATCGTTACTCTTGAAGCTTTGGCCTACAGCCACCAATTTTGTATCTAGTTCTTTACCTAAAATTGAAGAGAGCATATATATATCCATTGTTCTCACAAGTACAATACGTTTAATATTAGTAGAAAGTGTCACTTTCCTACCAACCATATCTGTAAAAACCTTCGTTTTTGAAGCAGTTGAAGATGAATTTGATGATGTTGAATTATTAGAACTACATCCAGAAAATACAAAGATAAGTGCAGTTGTCAATAGTAGCCCAATAATTCTAATTCCTAATTTTTTGTTTTTCATTTTGATTCCTCCTAGGCACATAATTAATTAAATTTGAGATACTATTTCATATTTTGGGGCTTCGGCAGCAATGTCAACAAATTCAATAACTTGTTTACCTTGTTTATTTACATATATTTCACTATCAATTTTATATATTTCCCTTATCATTTTTTTTGTTAAGACTTCCTTAGGTGTTCCGTAAGAATAAATATTACCATCTCTCATGACAACAATATTATCAGCATATCTTGATGTGAGATTTATATCGTGCATTACAATTATTACAATCATTTTTTTCTCATATGCCAGACTTGATACTGTATTCATCAATGAAAATTGACGATGTATATCTAGATTATTTAATGGCTCATCTAATATGAGAATTTCTGGTTCTTTAATTATTGATTGAGCTAATGACACCATTTGAAGCTGACCGCCACTTAATTCATTAATTTTATTTTTTGCTAAGTGCTGCAATTCAAAAGCATCTAAAATATCATTTACCTTTTGTTCCTGTTTTTTACTAACTTTAAGATTTAGTGTATTTATTAGTCCTAAAAGTACAGCTTCAAAAACAGTAATTGAAGCATCATTTTGTGTTGTTTGGGGCAAGTAACCCACCTTTTGCTTAATAAATTCTTTTTTCTGTTTCTTAATGCTTTCACCTTGGTAATACATTTCACCATCACACTTATATATATTTAAAATACACTTAACTAGTGTAGACTTTCCTGAACCATTTGGCCCAATGATTGCAGTTACATTATTATGAAAAGTCAAACTAATATTATTTAGAGAAAATTCAGAAGAATGTTTATAATTAATATTCTGTATTTTAAGACTCATACGCCTCTCACCTTCCTTGTTTTAAGATAAGTACACAATTTATTTAGCTATATACATATACTATTATTCATCTTTCCAGTCTTCAAAAAATACTCCAGAGTAGCTAATAGGCATATATTTAGAAAAGAATTCTTTTAAATCTGCTTCTGGATCAACATTTTTAAATTGTTCCGGCCACAATTTCTTCCCAATATATTCAACAACTGCAAAATCAAAAGGATATTTGGCATAATTAAAATGAAATCCATATAATCTACCATTTTTAATAGCTGAAAGCTCACTCCAGCCAGATCGTTTCGTATATTCTCCTAAATGTTTTTTAGCTTGTTCTTCAGTGACAAAATAACCAAATCTCATAATATTTGACGTTGGATTCCAATTTGCTCCACCTATCATAATCATATCAGGATTTGAACTTAAAACTATTTCAGGATTCAGTGATTCTGACCCATGCCCTTCTCCTATATTTTCAGCACCTAATCTTTTAAGCAACGCTCCAAATCCAATAGATGTCTCTCCTCTTGTGGTTCCAATTTCCTCAGGTGTTACATTCCCCAATTCAAAATAAACAGACGGCTTTTTCGAACTTTCTTTTACAGCTTTATTGGCAATTTCTAGTGCATTGTCAATTCTGTCTCTAGCATATTTCACCATTTCATCTGTCTTTTCTTTGTACCCTAACATATCACCTAACATAGACATACTGTCCAGCATACTATATAATGGATCCTTTTTAGGATTAGAGCCATCCGAATCAATAAAAACTACAGGTAATCCAACCTCAATCAATTTTTTAACGCTGCTCTTCTGCATAAAATAATAATCAACAATAATAATGTCCGGATCGAGCTCCAGCAGTTTCTCACTGCTTACCGAATCATCATATATGCTTCCACATTGTACAATTTTGTCCATGTCAAAAGTTTGTGAAAACTTTTGATACAAATCTATGTCATTGGTTTTTAAATCCTGCCCTAGAGATATTACTTTTTTGTCAAAATCCTTACCCAATATGGCCCCTAAAATATTTGTTTCCATATATCTCAGTGTGACAATTTTATTTATGTTAGTTGATAATTTTACTTTTCTGCCTGCCATGTCAGTGTATGTTTTCGTTGCAGGTGTATTCTTTGCTGTTTCTTCTTTTTTTGCTGTAGTGCCGCATCCAACCAAAGATATCAACATGACTGCAATGAATAACATACTCAGCAGTTTTCTCTTCATATGAATCTTTTTCATTTCAATTCCCTCCAGTTTGTATATAATTAATTTAAATATGAGATACTAATTAATATTCTGTATTTTAAGACTCATACTCTTCTCACCTTCCTTGTTTTAAAATAAGTACCAATAAAAACGGAATACCTATAATTGAAGTAACTATTCCTAAAGGAATCTGTACTCCTGATATAGCAACCTTGCTTAACACAGATGAAACTGATAACATAAATGCTCCAGTTAACATAGATGCTGGAATAAAAAACCTTTGTTCTTCTCCTACTAAAGATTTAGCCACATAGGGTGCGACCAATCCAACAAAGCCTATGGTTCCAACAAAGCAAACTGCGATGGATGTTATTAATGAAGACAATATTAAAACCTTTGTTCTTAACTTTTCTACATTAATCCCTAAAGCTGCTGCAGTACTTTCCCCCATACATAATGATGTCAGCTTCCAGGATTCTCTAAAGAGAATTGGTGTCACTATTACAAGTACTACAAACACTATTGTATCCTGCTGCCATGTAGCTCCTAAGATACACCCTTGTGACCAGTTAGTTATACCTCTTAAAATTTCATCTGGTACAAAGTATGTAAGAATAGAATTTAAGGCTGTAAACATAAAACTTATTGCAATCCCAGCTAAAATTATTGTTCCTCTATCCTTTTTTATCTTTCCAATAGTATAAATAAAGAAGGATGATATTAATGAAAAAGCAAAAGCAAATATAGGTGTGGCATAATTATTCATATATTGGGGTAAAAATGCATACCCGAAAATCAAAGATATTGAGGCTCCAAAAGATGCTGCCGAAGATATTCCCAGTGTATACGGACTAGCAAGATTATTATTAAGTATAGTCTGCATTTCCATACCTGCAATTGCTAATCCTGCACCAGCTAATAGTGCCATAGTTGCTATTGGTAATCTGATTACCCTGACAATTATATTCACTTTTCTGCCCAGTGACTCAGGGTTCGTTAATGAAGTTATCACATCAAAAATATTCAACATTGCCGGTCCAGTTGAGAGATCAATTACAAAGCTTATTAATACAAGTAGTATTAAAATCATCAACGCTATTACTTTTCTCATAATAACTAACTTGTAATTTTGAGACTTTCCAATAGCAATTTTTTTAGAGCTTATATCCACAATTTCTCCCTCCTTCTAAACTAATTTTTATCAATATTTTGCAATAAGTTTATAAAAATAAGCCAAATTCAATATGTCCTCAACCAAAAATGACATTCCTTCAACCCCAGCATAACCACTTTTGCTAATACTAATCTTGTCAAACACTGGATATGTATACTGCAGAAAAGGAATATCCAGTTCATTAGCCAATCCTCTCTCAAAAGACGATCCAAAAATCATTACTGAATTGGATTTAAAAACTTCATCTCTTATCTCTTCCCTGTCTTTTTTTTGTTCAGTATCAATTAACACATCTACAACCATTTCAAGTTCAGCTTCTAAAAATTTTTTTAGACCATATATTCTTGCCTTATCTCCTAAAACAGCTACTGGCATACCCATAAAAGTATCTATAAATGAGTGAAGTTCATTTAATAATTCTAATGATAAATTTTCCTTTTCATCAAAATTTTCATGGACTTTAATTGACAATGCTGCCAGTATTTTATTTACAAAAATTCTACTACCCGTTATTCCATATGGATAACTGACGGTTATATACGATGTTCCAAATTTTTCCTTTAACATTTCTCCAACAAACTGGAACCCATCTAATACAACATTTACCACAGCTGATGGTACTTTCATAATATTCTCATAGCTATCATAGGGAAAAACGGAATTTATATATATGAAATCTTCCAGCATATTCTCTATATTAATTAAATCCGAATCAACTTTGTAATCATCAGAGAAAAAGCCTATTAAATTAATTGAATTTTTAATTATTTCTCTTGGCATCATTTCATCTATTAATAGTTTAAATGCACTTTTCATGCCTCTTATACCTGCATCATTGAAACCTGGTTCATTTAATAAAAAAATATTTTCTAAATTGTTCTTCTGTTTAAACCTATTAATGACATTTAGGGCATCATCATTTAGTATTTCAGGTATGCATCCCGTTATCACATATATAACCTGAGCCTCATAGAGTTTAACTATATTTTCTAAAGCTTCTTCTAAAATTTTTTCTCCTCCATTTACTATCTCTTCTTCATAAATAACTGTAGATGTCTGTCTTATATCGCTTATTTTTGATGAAATATGAAATGCTAATGTTCCCCAGTTACAGCCAACTGTTGAATGAATTAAAATTACGGAATCTTTAATGCTTATAACTACTCTGTATGCTCCAAATAATCTACACTCACTATCACAATTCATCTCATTTTCCTCCTCTCTGCAGCCAGAGAATATCCCACATTTTTTTGCTTACCTCCTCATTGACATTCACACCATTATAATTATCTAAAAGTAAGCTCTTATCCTCACGAAATACAGTTCTATTGATCATATCTATATAATGAAGTATGAATTTTTCATAATTATTAAAATCTAATGGTATAAATGATGGTGGATTAATATGTTTAGGATTTTGAATATGTGTATCCCCTATGCATAAATCTGCACTTTCTTCAAATGTAATGATTTTTTCTATATCAAAATTAATTTTCCAATTAACCTCATAATCTAATTCATTTAAACCTTCTAGTATATTTTCTTTTGCCATCTCAAACAATGTATCTTTAGAAAATAAACTCATATACCCATTTTGTTTAACTGTAACAACTACATATTTTATTTTTAGTTTTAACACGCAGCCATAAAAATAAATTAATTTATATATATCTCTAAAATCTTCACAATATATAGCACAAGTGTATTTACTCATCTTAAGCAATTTTTTTTCTACCCTCTCCTGAATATGAACTTTTCGCTCATTTAAGTACCTGCCTAATCTCTCATAAGCTCCAATTTTCTTAGCTATATCTATATAAAATTCTTCAATTCCATTTAGACCTCCATAGCCATAATCTTCGTTTTTGACTATCATAAATTCCGTTCCATATAATTCTTTCATTTTTATTACCCATTTAACACGGCTTGTTATTATATTAAGTGCTGCTCTAGGTGCTGTTTCTAGTTCTTCAACAGAACAATTTGGTATAAACGCATTTATTTTTATTCCCATCTTCTCCAATTCTTTTTTTATACCATTTACCATGGCATCTTCATGAATTCCCCAGTAAAAACCACATATGTTTATAAGAGTATTGTCTACTTCTTGAGGTTTCATTACATTTTCAACGATTACCTCCATAGCTTCTGAAAACCCACAACTTTTTAAATTACCATCATGAATTTTTTTGTTATCAGTGTTATTTTTACAAAAACTTTTTCTTGCATTACCTCTCTTATCAGCATGTGAAATCTTTTTTGATTTAACAAATAATAGCTTACAAGTAATTTGAGGCTGTAACTCTCTAATAACTCCTTCTATATCATCTCCGGTCATATCAACAGAGGATGCTGGAATAATGCCAATTAATGATGGACTATATTTTTTCGCCGTTTCAATAATTGCTTCCTTTAATTTTTCACTTCCCCCCATTATAATATCTGTTTCCTTTAAGCCCGTACATTTCAGGTTATATGCTGGCTTCCAGCTCCTTCTGCAAACATATCTGTAATGAAATCCACATCCGCTAGAACCATGTAAAATAGGAATGGCATTTTCAATTGTTGAAATTGCAAATATTGCTCCGGCAACCTTTCCACTTGGTGTAAACTTATGAATATATGGAACTCTATCATATAGATAACTATTTTTATAAAACTCTCTCAAACTTGTCTCCATCTTCCCCCTCCTTTCTATAACTAAATGTGGGCACTCCCAAAATTTTGGAGGCATTAATCCATTTATGACAAATCGGTACAAAATCATGCTAAATTGTATGAAACATATTATTTTCGTATTTGATTCATTATAATTTAATTTTATATTTATCACAATACTTTTTTAATATTTTATCATAAATTATATATATTTTTTAAAAAATTAATTATTTTTCAGGAAATTATTATCTATTTATCAATAGTGAAATCATTAATAATTTACTATATTTTGTAAAATTATGTTGAATTTCATTGTTTTTAATCAGAAAGTATGATGGTAGATTCTACATGCAAAATGTAGATTACATTATTGATATTTCGAACATAAAAAACCAGCCTAATATCAATATATTAAGCTGGTTTTACTCTATAATTTTCCTGCTCCATTTCGGCATATTCTCACTTTTCCATACTTATTTTCTTATTGAGAAATTATATCATGAATTACCGGATTTGATTTTATTTCCTTTGTATTTCTATACTCCTTGATTTGCTGATTACATTGCTGAATTATAAATACTGCTATGTTATATGCTGCTTTAGGATTTCGAAAACGAGCCATATTATTCTTAAGATATACTATCTTTTTTTGATTAAATGCATATAATTCTTGTATTACACTTGATATTTTTTTATAATTTTCACAAATACAGCCTAATTGATACTTTTCTATAAACTCCGGATTTTTTTCTTCCTGCCCCTTTAACGCGCCAGTTATAATAATTGGTTTGCATAAATTAACAGCTTCCATTAAAACATTCGGGCTAGCTCGTAAGATAAGAATATCCGCTTTTGTCATATATTTTTTTATTTCTTTCGTGAAACCAATTATACTGACCTGCTCCTCTGAATATTCTGCTAATTGTTTTTCTAACTTTTTCCTAAGAGCTTCATTCTTTCCAGCTATAATCGTAACATTGCACTTACCATTTTTTAGAAGTTTCTTTGCCATTTTAAGTACTTGCCTGGATCCTTGGCTTCCATTTATAAAGAGCACAGATATACTGCCATTAGCCGAATCTTTTACTTCTATATCAATATCCGGTATATCACTGCAAAATTCTTCCCTTACTGGAAAGCCCACTACCTTTAATCTTTCTGAAGGTATTCCCAAGGATTTCATTTTGTCTTCTGCTTCCTTAGTGGGGCAAAGTATATACTTTGCTCTTGAATCCGCCCATAAGTTCGAAACATTGTCAAGATCTGCAATAAATGAAATGACGGGAATTTCCATATGTTTTTTTTCTAAAATTCTTGTTACAGAACCGGTAAAAACCGCATGGACTGAAATAATAATATCAGGCTTTATCTCCTTCATCAATTGAAGCAGCTTCTTCTTAATGATCCGAGAACACATTACATTAATAGTATTTACCATGTGATTAGAAAGTCTGTATACCCATCCCCATATAAGGGGAGCATTTACGGCTATAGGGCTATATAACTTACTCAAGAACCTAAAGAAATAATTCCCCATTGAAAATCCATCCACCACTTCCAAATGTTTCGTAGCATCCAGCTTTTTTATTTGATGCCTCAAGGCCTCTGTAATACTTTTATGCCCATTTCCGGTATTATCAGCTGAGATAAATAATATTTTGCCGGTGTACATGAAGGGTATATGCTTAACTTTGCACTTTTTTATTTTATTACTATTTCTGTCCGGCCTTTTCATTATTGCAGCCATCCTTGGGCGGTTGTACCTTTGTATTATAACAAATGGAATATTTACCAAAACTGCCACTGCCAACATCACAGTATTTACCCAATTTACTTGATATAGAAAATACAGAAACACCGTGAATATAATACTCCAATGGCATATTTCAGCTCTGCAGGTTTCTGTAATAAATTGCTTAACATACTCTTTATCTAAAGATACCATTTTTTTCTTTTTAAACACTTCTGGAAGAAAGTTCCCCAACTCAGGCAATATGCCTTTCCACTGCTTTACCTTAAAAAACCTTTGGTAAAACAGTCCTTTCTCTTCCCATTTTCTTTCCCGAAAAAAAAAGTTATCTTCATAAAATTTGTCTCTTGGTAAAAAAAGATACCACACAGTATTTAATAAGGATAATAAAAAAAATACAAATATACTTTTAAAAATATTTATTCCCATATTACTGCTAATCCTCCTCTACACAATGGGATAAGGAGTATTCTTTCCTTTTTTCCTTAGGTTCAATTGCATGATAAAGCAGTATATTAAAAAGTACACTTATCATGATCCCTCCGGCTACATCTACTATGGAATGCTGCTTAATCATAACTGTTGATAGACAGATCAATACCATTAATATGCCTGATTTTTGTTTTCCGTATTTCACCCTCTCAAATGCCTTTGAGTGACATAGGGCTGAATGTACCGCAATGGAGTTGATTACATGAACACTTGGACAGATATTGGTTGGAGTATCCGTTTCATAAATGAGCCTTACCATAAAAGAAAACGGATCATTTCCCAGAACAGCAGGCCTTAACTCCTGACCATTCGGGTAAATCATATAGATAATATAAGCGATACTCATTCCTCCTGCTAAAAAGATAAGCAGCCGATAAAAGTCTCTTTTAGAATAAATCCCGGTATAAATGACACCATAAGCTATATAGGGAAACCACAGCAAATAAGGGACAATCAATACAGGTACCATAGGAATCAGATCATCCAGCGGACTGTATACCATATACTCTGGTACTAAAGTTACCTCCAAATATTTAAACCAGATTAAAATAGGTATCAACATAAGTACCCAATAGAAATGCCTATGGGTTTTTATAAAGTTCCTCAATCGTTTCAATTTATCCTCCTTGACTTATAGAATTCCTTTATTTTTCAATGAACAAGACACCTAATGTATTCTGTCCACAATGGCTTGAAACAGTACATACTGCATTTGTTTCATATACCTCATCAAAAATTACCTTTTGATTGACAGCATTTTCAAACTCTTGTGCCGCTATACAGGCATTCTGGTAACAACTTAAAAATCCGCTGCCGATGTTTATATGGGTTACTGCGTATAGTTACGATTTTAAAATCCTGATTATCCCAAAGTTTATCTCGCAGTCAGCCGACGAAGTGTATATCCAGCCTCCCGAAGCAAAGCTGTCAGCTTAAAATTGTCTACTTTTAGTAAGTAATTATACCATACCTTGTTATTATAATAAAGTATATCCACTTCATTTTATCTTTTTAACACATTGGTAAGCTGCTGCAAGAGCACCGGGCACACCACCAATCTGCATTGCCCAGCATGAACCAATATATAGATTTTTTACCGGTGTTTTTACATTCACGCTCATAGTGTTTTTATAGAACTTCTTCTTTGGGTTCCAACTCCATGAGGAACTTGCTCCATCGGTATTATGGGTAAATCTTTCATAAGTCAGTGGAGTTGCAGCATCTTTATATTCGACATATTCCTTTAAATTAGGGATCAGTCTTGATGCCCTTTCTATCATTGCATACATAGCTTTTTCTTTCAATTGTTTATATATCTCCTTGTCACCTTTACCCCAATTATTCATCCAATGGTGAGGCACCATAGTCTGAAGCATCAATGAGGCTTTTCCTTTGGGAACATGATTGGGATTTATCATTGACGGTGAATAAAGTGAAACAGACGTCTTACTGAAAAACTCTCGATCTTGTGAATTATAAATATCATAATCAGGGTTATTATTAAAAAAAATTACATGAGGAACTTTCATATATTTGCCAAGTTCTTCAGTTGACATATTTAACCCCAAATATACTGTGAAAAAGCTCTCTGAAACAGCAGACCTGTTAATATTGTTCAGGAGTTCCTGTGGAATAAGACTATTGTCATCTAAAAGTTTCAAGAAGGTTTTCTTATAATCTCCGGCAGAAATAACATAATCTGCTTCATAAATGGTGTTTTTACATGAAACTCCAATTGCCACTCCATTTTTTGTGATTATCTTATCAACAAATGAGCTCAGTTTCAAAACTCCACCCAACTTCCTGAAGTTTTCAGCTAGAACGTCGGCCCATGACTGCATCCCACCTTTCACAGTCCAATAATCGGTGAGCATTCCTGGTAAACTGGCGCCTACAAACATGGCCGGCATATCCGGATATCCAAATCCGCTGAACAGCTTAAACAATTTTGAGTTTTTTTCAAAATAAATTTGGGCAAAATCCGACGAGGTCATATCTCCGTACTTTTTCGATAGTTTCGTCACTTTTGGACTGTTCATGATATATGGAATCATTAATTTTAATAATTTAAGTCCACTTAAAAGAAACGGCATGGGTTCATCTACGTTCCCCATTAGATCAACTATTTTATCCAAATCTAAAAACACCCTATCAAGCTTTTCTTTATCGGATGGAAAAGCAGAGTAAATCATTTTTTTAAAATTATCGTAATTCTCAGGAATCCCATCAATATCCTCCGAAACAAATCTCATTTTCTGTTTCACGAAGTCTATCTTTTCAAACACTCCGATATCCTTCATTGCCTTAAATACTGATGCTGAGGCTTCAAAAGAAAGAGTACCGCTCTCAAAATAATAACCATTCCTATAAAATCCGGCAGTATAGCCGCCAGGCATGCTGTGAGATTCAAATATGGTTACTTTATAGCTATTCTTTGCAAGAAGGTTTCCTGCAATAAGGCCACCAATTCCCGAACCGATTATTACTATATTTTTCATTTCATAACCTCCTCAGTTTATAATAAATTATCGTGTTTTAATATTATGTTTTTACGTGGAGTTGATTTAACTTGTATCATTTCGTAAAATAAAACCTTTCGCCGGATATCCAATTCTATCGTAACCAGAATTTAATCACTTCTAGTTTTGAATCATTTCTCTTACAGTTTTTATAATTATATCAGTTAATTTTTTAATATCTCCGTTATTTATTCGATAAGCTGATGTATCTTTTCGAGTTGGCTTCGGGTCAGAAGTCAATAGATCAGCGATATGCAGATCCATAAGTGCGTCAGGTTCCTTTCCCACTCTTTTTTTCAATTCACCTGCTAGTTTTGGATTTGCACCATCGGCCCCACCGCTTATTGAAATGAAAGCATATTTACAGGGATTTGTTTTAAGGTGCTTTAAGTAAGCACGAAGCGGTGTAGCCACTTGTCCCATCCAAATTGGTGCAAAAAAGAGAATCAAATCATAATTTCCTAATTTATCAGGTGTTGTTTGTACCTGTGGTGTTCTGTTAAAAATCATGTCCAGAACAATTGAACTAATAGTCCTAGATTTAGTTTCTTTAATTTTGATGTGTTCCACTACAAGTTCTTCTGCTATACTGTTGGCTAAAGCTTCGTTGTTGCCGGTTAACGAATAGGAAATAACTGCCACTTTCATAATAAAACCTCCTAAATTTTTCATATATATTCTTGCCACATTGCAAAACAAAATCCTTCTCTATTTTTTCTGTGCCTTAATGAGAGCATTTTCCACAGGCTTCAAATAGGCTTTTGAAGTAAGAGTAGCTCCACTGATGACATCTACATGCAGCGACTGGGCTTTTATTACTCTATTATATAGCTCGCCTGTAAATTCTGGCTTTTGATTTTCTTTATGCTCTAGTATTTTAATATCAGTAATCTTGCCCGAGGACACGGTAACCTGTACTTTATTGGCTCTCCATTTGTAAATCCCGCCTTCGTACTCCCCGATATAAGTACCGTCGTTCAGCTTGCTGAAATTCACAGCGTCAAGAGAAAGATTTTTAGCTTCATTATGTTCTTTTGATATATACCGCCAGCCCACTGCTCCTACTATACCTAATACAGCAATAATTGCAAGAAAAATAACCCATCCAATTTTTCTTTTTCCCTGTTTTTTCATTTTTAACATTACTCCTTTTCACAATAATTATGCTTCCCATTTAATTTATTTTTCCACTTTGTAAGATTATTCTTTTCCAGAGCAATCCATCAGGCCTTTCATTGTAAATTCCGCTAAGTATTCTAAAACTTGTGGAAAATATCTAAGTCCAATCTCTTCCTTGTGTGTTTCTATATTAACTAAGGCAGAAAAAATCGCCATAATCATCTCAGCATCTATGTCATTTCTCATTTTCCCTTTAATTTGCCATTTTTTTACTATTTCAATAAAATTGTCATATAAAAAAGCAACACAATCAAATCCGTTTTCCTCACGAAAACTTTGTTCTATTTTATTAAAAACATCTCTGTTATACCATTCTTTTAAGATGGGATTTGATGTCATTCCTTTGAGATTCAGAAACATGATTTTCTTCATAACATCTATGGGGCTGGCTTCTAAATCAACAGATTCCATTATGTTCCTTTTTAGTTTCACGTTTTCTTCCAAATAAATCTCCATAAACAGCTTATCTTTTGAAGGATAATAATTATAAAAAGTACCGGTAGCCATACCAGCCATTTTTGTTATTTCAGCAATACTTGTATCTTTGAACCCTTTGGAACTGAACAACTCCCTCCCACACTTTAATATATCCGCTTTTTTATCAATCATGTAAGTTACCTCCCTGTAGTTTGGAAAATCTCTTTATTTATGTATTCACGCAATAATATGAATGAATACTTTTAAATTCATTCATATTCTAACATAGACAAATATTTTAGTCAATTATGTATATAAGAATACTGTTAATAAGGTTTAGATGGAGATAAGTATTTCTCTATAGCAAACTCCACCCGAACCTAAGAATCACTTCACATTTGCTACTTTATTTCTGTTCCAGTTTTCTGATAGCTGGAACCAGTGGACAAAGTACCGAAATTCCAATGATTAAAATGCCAGACAGCAAGAACCAATGGCTCACGCCGATTCTGTCAGCAAACGCTCCTGAAAGAATTAAGCCAAAAGGCATAGCTAGAGATATGATGCTCCCTGTTAGAGAAAATACACGTCCCAAATATTCAGGTTTAATTTTCTCCTGAAAAAGGGCTGTTTGAACGCCGCTGTAAAATGGAACTGAAAGTCCCATAATTCCACAACACAAAACAAAAAAGATGAATCCATTTGAAGGAAGTAGCCCCGAAATAGTCAAACTAACTCCCATCATAAAAATAGACGCTGTTATTAAGGTGATTCGCTTTTTATAGCCACCAAACAGTCCTAATAGCAAACCTCCTGTGAGCATTCCAGCGGCATAGGCTATCTCTGTAATAGAGATATGCATCGGTGTTCCGGCAAAGTGTTCCATGCTGATTAGTGGATAAAGTGCATTGATTGGCATATAAACTAACATATATAGTGTTCCTATCAATAACAAGGCAAATAATCCTTTATTTTCTTTCAAGACAAAAAGCCCTTGTTTCATCTCTTCAATAAAATTTCGCTTTAAGTTCTCTTGCTCTATATTAACCTTGGGAATGTGAACAAGTGCCACCGCAATACATGCAATCACAGCACCTACCACATCTATAGCTATGATTGCATTTAGTTCCCAAACAGAATATAAAAAAGCCGCAGCAGCTGGACTAAGAATGTAGCTTATGGACTGCAAAGATTGACTGTAACCAGCACATTTAGTTAATTCTTCTTCTGGCACTAAAAGAGGAGTTACCGCACTTAGTGCAGGAGAATGGAAAGCTGTTCCAACACTGCGAATGAACAAAACTACCATAACTATCCAGACTGGCAGTTCCATGTATATTGCAATAAGAGCTAATACCCCACCAGCCAAAGCAATAATTAAATCAGCATAAATCATAATCATCTTTCGATCATAACGGTCAACCAATACACCAATGGCAGGTCCAAAAACCGCATATGGCAGAAAGCCAATTAATGAAGCCATTGACAACACCACTGCAGATTGAGTTTTTTCCGTAAGGTAAAAGATAATCGTCATCTGCAGAATAGCACTAGTAATAAGTGAAACTGCTTGTCCTGTCCATATAGTAAAAAATTTTTGTTTCCAATTTGAATTTTCTTTTGTCATATCTATTCTCTCCTTGCATTTTTATTATTGGTTTCATACTGGCTTTAGGCAATAAAAAATGCAGGCTAAAATCCGCAATGCGAGCTTTAGTCTGCATACCAACGTTAAAAAGACATAGGAAAAAACTATAACCTCAAATGGCTACACTTCACCTGTATCTATGTCTCTATTCGTAAAATAAGTACAACAAAAAAGCCCACTTTCATGGATGTTTTTACCACTTTTTTATTGCCAGCTTATCTTAAACGTACAGAATACATAGATAGAATGCCCTCCTTTAATTCACTAAATTTTATGTCATTTTATCATAAATAATATGATTCTGTCAATTATTATAATTAATATTAAAATCGATTTAACACAAGGTTATTACTTTATTATCTTTATTAAGAGACAAGTCTTTAACTATTTTGCCTTGTGTTTTATTCCCTATTAATTCATAAGTTATCAACAACTTATCCACAGGTTATACACATTATCCACAATATTCTACTAACTTCTTAAAATAAAAAAATAAGTACCAAAACATTGTTGGTACTTTCATATAAGTGAGATTGATAGGTATTTATAACTTAAGAATAATATTATTTTAGATGAAGGTAGCATATATTATTTATAGTTATCACGATATAATATAACTATTAATTGTTATGATATCATTATGCGTATGTTAAAAAATATAAAAATAAGCACCCTAAATGACGAGCGCTTATTTTCAATATTATTTTATACATAATCCTTCTACATCTCTTTATCATATTTGTAACGATAATAACTACTATATCCTACAACAAAGAGATATGCAAAAACTAAAAGAAGAAGAACTGTTAAATCAATACCCATTAAAGCAAAGGCAACCATCAAAGCACCAAATATAAATATCATCATATCGTATCCCTTCGCTTTTGCCCTGTTTCTAATAGCACTATTACGTTCATCCTGTGTATCAATTTCTATTTGTTTTTTTATATCAGGATAATTTTTAATTGCTCTGTGGCTGATTATTTCCCCCATACCACGACCAAAAATGCCACATCCAAGGCCGATACAAATATACGGTAGAGCTTTCATCATTCCTTGTGGGTCAATAGGCTTAATAATTGCTTTAACGAGATATAATCCTATACTTAGCAACAATAATCCAATTATAATTGTAATGTAATGAATACTATTTTTCATTTTTTCTCCTCCTCATAAATAAAAATCTCTTCAATGCTCATATTAAAGTATTTTGCTATTTTAAATGCCAATATTATTGACGGGTTATATCTACCATTTTCAAGTGAACCGATTGTCTGCCTTGATACTCCAAGTGCCGCTGCCAAATCTTCCTGCTTTATGCCATGTTGCTTTCGTATTTCTTCTAATCGATTTTTCACATTTTTACTCCTTTCTACGGAAAGCAAACTTTCCATGTCTTTAGTATATCATTATCGCTAAAAATGTCAAGTAAGCTTTCCATAAAGTTTGGATAATAACTTATATAAAAATTTCGATTTTCTACCGTATTTTTAAGTATCAAAGAACATTGTTTATATTTTCATTTTATACTCTAACCTACATATCCCTGTTAACTATATTTTCAATCAACCTATGCCACCTTTTTGTAACTGCTCCTTGAGACATATTAAATTTTATCCCAACGTGCACAATCTTTATGACAATCCCAATCATCTACTCCTCTACCAATATTACAATGTACTCTTTCTTGCTTATATTTACTAGGCTCATCAATATAGTTCATAAATCCCCATCCACATCATTTTTGAATATTTTAAGTCTGGCCGCTATCAGAGAACTTTTTTAAGTGCGACGCAAAAACACCGTAGAATTCAATTGAATAATACAGTGTTTCAATAAATTGTTAAATAAGAAAATACAAATTAAAATCACTATGCAGTCTACTCTATTTTTCTGTTGATGGAACAATAAGTGGTACCTGAGAGTTTTTTTCACTTATACCTAAATCATACTCAAGAATAACTTTCCCTTCTTCTCCGGGCTTAAGTATTGAGACATAATTATTCCCATAGTCTACACCTGTTCCTTCATAAAAATATTATTGTAGCTTGCACCCTAAATGGTCCCATTGGCAAACCAGCAAAAAGTGAAATTCGAGAATTCAGCACTCTAATTCCTGGAATGCAAGACCTCAAAGCATGAACAGCCTCTGAAGATTGTCACTTTATAGCAATAGAAAGCACTGGCATACACTGGAAGCCAATTTACAAAACACTTGAAGATTTATTTGACAGCCTGTTCACTTTGTTTCACAATGTCAATCTAACAGTTAATTATTTTGACCAATAGGTCGGGCGAACTATCATGATAGGTAGCTTTGTATGTGAATCTCCCTTAGCCGTATTGATTTGGGCTTGAGTAAGAAAAATACTATTTGTTAGATTAGCTCCACTAAGATCGGCATCTCTTAAATCAGCTCCAATTAGATCAGCCCAACTTAAATCAACTCCCCTAATGTTTGCCGCAATAAGACAGGCTCCCCTCAAGTCTGCACCTCTAAGGTTGGTTTTTCTCAGATCCGATCCAAAATAATCTGATCTAGGAAAGGTGACATTACAACTTCTTGAAGTAATATTCTTTTTTCTGTGGAACTTAGTACGTACTAAGTTGCTGGTATTTTTTAGCAGTACGTTAACTTTAGTTCGATGAGCTGCTATATCCAATGTTAATAGAAAGTCAACATCAAGAAGAGTAAGTTGTTTAGTATTGTCTATTAATGAACTTATCTTCTCCTTAATATGAGGGTCTTTTTGCAGAATAAATGCTTCAGTAAGATACCATAGCATCTCATGAAGCTGTCGCATAATCAAAAATGTTTCAAACATTTTATTAGCACATTCCGGGTTTTTAAGCCAATCATGTCCACTAAAAGTAACTTGTGATACCTTCTGACCAGCACCAAAGCAATCATAAGCAGTACATCCCTTAAGCCCCTTATTTCTCAAATTTTTGTGAACAGAGCAATTAAAGTTAGACTGTAAGTTTATACAAGGTTTGCCAGCCTCTTTATTCGTTGGAAAGCCTTCTGACGCCGAAAAATACAATGCTACACAACATAGCCCGAAACATTCTTTACAATCAACCCTTAATTCTTTAGTATACTTATCTTTGTATGTATATATCATATTTATTTACCTCATTTTAGAAAAATAGGAATGATTTTTTTCTCTTAAATTATATCATATACAGCCTGTACTTCAATGTCTGTATAATACTTTCGTCATAATTATTTGCTACTATGTCACAACATAGGAAGATTATGAGCTACACTCACCACGACTAATGCTAATTTTATTCATAAAGGTAAATTAAAATGCGCTAGGCTTATTTTATTGCTTTTAAATGCTGAATGTCCTAACATATATAATATCTCCTTTCAAAGTATTCCTTGCCAAATACTTTACAAATAACACCTGTAATTCTTCATCAGCTTTACTTATCCGAAGGCTACCATTGCTAACACCCCCATCTTCTTTAAAGTGGTGGATAAGCACTGCTACGCCTCTGGATAAGTTCTTCTAAAGTTCAGATGGAGAAAGGCATTCCTTACAAGCAAACTCCACCTGAACCTAAGAATCACTTGATTCCCACAATTTGAACAAATCTTTGAAGTATATGCTTCGTTAATCTTTACTATTTCAACATCATGCAATTTTGCCTTGTATGTTAAATAGGTTTTAAACTTGCCTAATCCCCAATTTTCCTTAATACTTCTATTAAACTTTTTAATCTCTGAGTTTTTTATCATTTTCTCTTGTGATAAATTCCCTATAACTATAATTTTATTATCTTCTATCATGTTCTAACTGATTTATTTGTTCTCTTGCAGGATAACACTGTATTTTCTTCATAAGTATAACTTTGTTTTCATCTTTCTTCTTGAACATCTTCTTTTATTACTTCCTTTACCACGTTGATTAACTTTTTTTGTTTATAACTTCTACTTCCATAAAGCCTTGCAGAAAAAACATGAACTATTGTCATTAAATCTTCTATCATTTCTTGTTCATATGTTTTTTCTTCTGCTTTATTCATAATAACAATCTCTATATTAAATCTTTTACACATAGTTTCAAAGAAGTCATATCCAAATCTTGCAAATCTATCTTTATAAGCTATAATAATTCTTTCAACTTGATTAGATAATATTAAATCCCACATTTTCTGAAACTCAGGCCTATTATAATTTAAAGCACTTCCTATATCAGAAAATATTTCGTCAATAACATAGCCTTTAGCTATACAAAATTGTTTTAAGTTTTCAAGTTGATGTTTTAATTCATTTTTTTGCTTATTTGAAGATACTCTTGCATATATTAATGTCTTTCGTAATAAAGGTTTTCGAATCATATTTAAAGCCTTCAATAAATGTTCTTCTGTATACCTTCTATGTCCACTATCCAACTTTATAGGACTTAATTTCCCTTCTTTGTCCCAATTTCTTAATGTTTGTATTGTAACACCTAATTTTTCGGCAAATTTTCCTATCGAATACATTATTTTCACCTCTAATACTAGAGTACCAAAAATATATAAAATAATCAATATATTTTTATGGTTTTTTATACATTTTTATTAACTGTTATTACCACCACATAAAATACTTTGATTATAGGCAAAGCATTTTTTTTGAATAAAGAGAATCTCTTGTACACAGGTAAGGCTAATGCAACTGCTGCTGGATATAAAAAGAATGAGATAAGCTGACCTCCAATATTAAAATCTTCATATTTTATATGCAGTTTTGTAAGTAATATAATCAATATAGCTATGGCTATTAACAAAGGGTTAAAAATTTGTTTTTAAAAATACAAGAGGTCGGCCATATTAATCAATTCATTGACACCTATAAAATAGAATGATATAATAGACAGAACAGTCTATTATATACCGAAAAGGAGATGAATTAAATAAAAGATAAATTGAAATTATTAAGGTAGGAGGCTTTATAATGACGTATAAAACTTTATTATTAGAAAATCGTAACAGAATAACAATCATAAAAATGAATACTCCCCACAATTTAAACGCAATCTCCCAACAGTCAGTGGAAGATTTGTTTGATGTTCTCCAAGTGATTAAAAATGATGATAATTGCCGGGTTGTTATTCTGACTGGTGAAGGGAAAGGATTTATTGGAGGTGCAGATATTAAGCATATGGCCGGCTTGGACGCAATAGAAGGCGGGCAATTCTGTTTTGCTGTGTCAAAGTGTACATTGGAAATGGAGAAAATGGGGAAAGTATTTATTGCGGCTATTAATGGATTTGCACTGGGAGCTGGTTTAGAAGTAGCCCTTGGCTGTGATATCCGAATATTCTCAAAACATGCCAAAATTGGATTTCCAGAAACCGGCTTAGGAGTTATACCTGGTGCCGGTGGCGCACAGAGACTGCAGCGGTTAGTGGGAATAGGGAAAGCCAGTGAGATAATATTTACTGGTGACATCATCAGTGCAGATAATGCGTTAAGGTTGGGAATCGCCAACCAGGTTACAGAACCGGAATCATTAATGGATACAGCTATGTCCATGGCAGAAAAGATTTTAACAAAATCTCCAGTAGGCACCCGCTTGGCTAAGGAAGCCCTGCAAAAAGGCAGAGATACAGATTTGGAAAAGGCTCTTGAATACGATAAAAATCTATTTGGTTTATGTTTCTCAACAGAGGACAAAAAAGAAGGAATGGCTGCATTTATTGAAAAAAGAAAGCCAGTCTTTAAGTAACTTCAATTCGTAATTTTAATATATAGATCCAAAATTAAATTAATTCTATTTTTAAGAATTAATTTAAATATTACCTCTAATTTTCTAGATTAATTCCTCGGAAACTACATAAATTATAATATCATAAATCAATAGAGGAGGAAATTAATTATGTCAAAAAAGCCATTAGTTCCAGGTGCAGAAAAAAAATTAGATAAGCTTAAAACAGAAACAGCAAATGAATTAGGTATAGATTTAAATAAAAAGTATGCTGCGGATTTACCCTCAAAAGAAATTGGAGCTCTAGCTGGTCCAACAGGTGGTAATATGGTTAAAAAAATGATTGAGGCTTATGAAAATAAATTGTTAAAATAAATCCATATTTGTTACAATCCAATGTCCTATATAACAACTATTTGTAAATAAAATAGACACCCTAAATAATGGGTGTCACTTTGTGATAAAAGATTTATTTTTTTATATTTATGTGGTATCTAGTATAGTTACATTATATGCAAAGATTATAATGGAAAAATATTTTTCTCGTTAAATCTTTGTTAAAAAGACATCTGGCCAAAAAACAAACATATAACAGTTATATTTTAAATGCTTAAATATAAAAATAAGCACCTAACAATGCTAAGTACCTATTTTTAATACTATTTTAATTTTACTTTAAGGGTGCGGTAATTTATATAGAGTCATGGTGGTTGCAGCCATTTTAACGTGCCCTGCAACCTTAGACACAATGACTGGTAATCATCTTCTTACATACTTACAATGAATAATAAAGTTAACCAATGTGTATAATTTTACTATAGGTATATTATATTCCCTAATTGTTACAATATTATTTTATATAGGTTAAATAAATATTTACCATATGAATAAAATTTAGCACCTTAGATTGGTAGTAAATTCGTAGTGACTGCTTATTTTTTATTACTCAAATTTCCTTTAACCTTTCAGCAGTGGTGTAATCTTACCAGAATAGTATATGCATAAAGCATGAAGTGCTCTAGTACAGGCAGTATAAAACAGCAGTCTTTCCTCCTCACAACTATAATTTCCATCTCCTGCATTATATATAAGCACCACATCAAATTCTAATCCTTTAGAAAGGTAAGACGGAATTACCAAGGTATCACTTACATATTCATCATCATCCTTCATTATGGATTTAACATAAACCTTATCTTTTAAGAAACTGTATACCTCTTCTGCTTCCTTTACGGTTCTTGTTATGATACCAATTGATTTATAACCTTTCTCGTTATATATTTTTATATCCTCGAGAAGTCTTTCTTTTATAGCCTCTTCATCTATGAAGTCAAGGAGTAAAGGCTCATCTCCACTTCTTTCTACGCATTCATCAGAAATCTCCTTATTAAGCAGCCTTCTTGAAAACTTAGTAATTTCTATTGTTGATCTGTAGCTTTTGGTTAAATTTATTATGCAGGTATTATCTTTTGAAAATATATTGGATATATTACTATAATCTCCTACATTCATAAACGGATTGATGGATTGATGTAAATCCCCCAGTATGGTAATACTGGCAGACTGGAAAAGCTGATGAAATATCTCATACTGTAACGGTGTATAGTCCTGTGCTTCATCAATAATAACATATTTGATTTCTGAGGTTTTTGGGAGGTCTCCAATGGCACCTTTTAGATATAGAAGAGGCGGCTGATCCTCATAATTAAGTATTCGAGTCTTTAGTTTTTCTAGAGTATAACTTTTGATTTTATCAATTTCCGTCTCACAGTATTTAGTATTTGAACTTGCATAAAAAAATTCAAGTTTCTCAAAAAGTTTTTTATAAATATCTACCAAATCAAGTTCTGTCATCCTATTGATTTCATAATAAATATTCTTCATTTCTTCCTTTACTACAAGTGTACTTCTCTTCATAATTTCTACTTTATCCATATAAGAATCCGAATCCTCAAGATCACTATCCACTTCTTCTATCCGCAGCTTTTTATAAGGCTCTACAAGAAATAAAATTCTTTCTCTTATCTTTTCAAGCCTCCTCTTCAGCGGAAGCTGCACATAATCTTTAAAAAATAATTCTTGTATATCCTTAGAGGAAATTATCAAATTACCTCTGAAAATAATATCCGTAAAATTTCTATCCATCTTTTCAAGATAGGATACATATCGTTTTAATATATCTAAAAATTCCATAGAAGACTTAAATTTTATATTGCTGATTCTCTTTTGGTAAGAATCTTGCTTCTTAGAGACGAGAATATATTCCATCATCTCGCAATAGTTTTCCTTTATAAGCTCACTGCCTAATGCCGCATGCATATATTCTTTAAATGTGGTCTGGTACATATTGTCTTCTCCAAGCTGTGGCAATACATTGGAAATGTAATCATTAAAAATATCATTGGGAGAGAATATTACTATATTTTGAGGCTTTATTTTATCCCGCTGTTTATATAAGAGATAGGCAATTCTATGAAGAGCAACAGAGGTCTTCCCGCTTCCAGCAGGACCCTGGACAATCAGATTTTTGTACTCCTCATTACGAATTACTTTATTCTGCTCTCTTTGAATAGTTGTTACTATTGTCTTCATTTTACTATCAGTGCTTTTACTCAAGATATCCTGCAGCACTTCATCGTCTATCTTAAGATTACTGTCAAACATATACTCAATTTTACCATTATTAATTTTATACTGCCTTTTCAGTGTAATCCTCCCATCTACAATTCCTTCAGGACATTCGTAGCTGGCCTCTCCAATTTCGTAATCATAAAACATGCTGGAAATTGGTGCACGCCAGTCATATATGAGAATATCGTAATTATCATTAATAAGATTTGAAATTCCAATATAACACTTTTCAGCTTTCTTATCTCCCTTTTCAAGGAAATCAATTCTTCCGAAATAGGGTGATAAAAGCATTCTCTCATATTTTTCCTCAAGTTTTTTGGTAAACTCATGGCTTCTCTTCTCCATTTTCATTGTATTGATAAATTGCATGAAGTCTACAATCTGTTCCAGTCCATTGCTTACGGAAACAGAACCTATATCCTGCCACAGTTCCCTTTGTGTTTTAATGGCATCCTTTTTAAATCTTTCTTTAAAATCATGTTTTTCACTAAACTGTTTTCTAACTTCTTTAAGCACCTCCTGCAGCCATTTATTTTCAAGCTTCCATTTAACGTCATTCCTGTTCATGATATACCCCCTCCTTTTTGACGAATAATTAAATAAGATTTTTTTCAAATACTGTTGACACCATTATTATAAGGGTGTATAATGTAATTAGAGGTTTATATTATACTTTTATAAGGTGATATCAAATTTAGTGTATCACTTTTATTTTGTTGTGTCAATGTAAGGGCATTTGTCATTGGGCAAGTGTCTTTTTGTGGTGTAATTCATCTGTTTGTACCTAAATTGACGTCGTTACCTCGTAGGCATGAGATAACGCATCAATAACAACTTTTTTTGCAGTTTCCTCTGATATTTGTTCTTGTACTTCGAATGAATTATATGGGAGATCCATAGTCCACCAAGAGATTGATTCTATAATAAATCTTGCTGCTAATTTCAAATCTTCTATTTTCCTAATACGCCCATATTTTTCAAACAGCTTTAAATACTCATATACACTCGTAAAGAAGTAAGATCTGAATTGCCTGTAGATCTCAACAAATTCTTCATGTTCATTTGTATTTTTTTCAAAAATCAGACATCCTCTTGCATATTTTGAAATCGTATCAAAGGCATTTGATATCATGCTTTGGAAATTATATCCTATTGAGATCTCTTCTTTATGCTTATCAAATTCTTTAGAATTATTTATTAACACTGAATGAACTTCTTCTTCTAATCCTATAAAATCCTTTTCAGTGATTGGCAAACTTAAAGGGCCATGGATATACTCTGGAGATATGATACATTTAATAACGAATCCATACACTGCTTCTTTACTTTCAAATAAATGATACATACTGCCAACAGCTATTCCAGCAGCCTTCGCTATTTGATTAATCTGCGTCCTTGTATAACCCTGTTTAATAAACATTCTGCTCGCCACATCGAATATTTTATATAATCGTTCATCTGTCATGAATTTTCTCCCCTTTACCTTATTCCTTTTGCCTTATCTTTTCCTTTATTATAAATCACGCATATAAGGATTGTCACTAAATAAGACATACCTAATATAAGAACAAATTGCAAATGCGGATTTATCCCAATTTTAAATATTTCATATGCTATAAAAGTCATAATTGGCATATGTACAATGTAAACCTGAAAAGATATCTTATTCAGAAATGATAAAATTCTACTTTTTATCGCTGGAATGAAGAAATGGCCTATTCCCAAAATAGAAAAACTAATTAACAGCTTAACAAGTTTTGCCACATAACCACGAACACTATACATTTCATTAATTGTATCAAAATAGCAACCCACTTCCCAGTAATAAAATAGTATTAGTAAAACTACTGATAAAAAAGTGTATTTATACTTATCACGATCTAAAGTTTTTTGAATTCGATCATCCATTGCAAAGAAATATCCCATTATAAATACATATAAATACCCGATTGGATTTCTTTCTCCTAAAAATGGGAAGATCCAAAACATAAACGGATATGGCATGCAAATTAATAACATCATCATGGGTTTTGTTAGAAATTCTATTGTTTTATCATAATGTTTGCTGCGAATTTTGCAGGCCAATTCTTTAAAAAATGGCAGACACAGTAATGTAAATACAAACAAATATAACAAAAACCATAAGTGCATTGGTCCGAACCCGGTTGTCATTGCCTCCATATTTCTCGAAACAGAAGTGAAATATAATTTTATTTGTTCGATAAAGGATTGCTTTCTTCCAATACTTAACCCATATAAATAAGACGTGATGGGATTTAAAAACACACATCCTAATACCATTGGAATAAAAATCTTTGATACCCTTGTTTTAATTATACTTCCTGCACTTCTTTGTTTTAATGAATAAAATAATGCCATACCTGATATTAGAAATAGTATTACCATATGCCATCTTGCTAAAAACATTTGCATATATTTACAGAATATCAACTCAGTATTTGCTCTTGCAAATATAATAATGTTATTATTTAAAATAAACATATCGCATACATGATAGAAGATAATACTTATAACTACAATTGCACGAATCCAATCTAAGTCGCACCTTCTCTTTATTTTATATTTTTCCATGGCGACCACCTCAAAATATTAACATGAATGAATTATTCATTCATGTTAATGATATCATTATAATTTTTATTTGTAAAGTAAATGTATGGACATAATAGTTTTGAACCACTAAAATCTAAACCATTGAGATTAGAAGCGCTAAGGTTACTCAACTATAGTTGGAAAGACCTATTTGCCGATTATTATTTAAGGAAACAGTCTTATAATGAAAAAGCCAGTCAAAGTGAAAAAACAATTCACTCCAACTGTCCTGTTATTACTTTCTATTCAATTACAACTTCTACATCAGTGCCATCCAGCAAAGTTACAATAACCTTCTCCACTATCCTAAAAAATAAATCCATATCAAATTCTTCCATGGATTTTGCATTTTTTATAATCATTATAAACCGCCTTGCCTTGTATCCCAATTCTAAATTCCAAATTTATCTTTACAAAGTAAATTTTGATATAACATTTAAAATATTATGATATAATTTATTTATGAATTATTAAATTTGAAAAGTCAATGTAAGGTGGGAATGAAATGTTTTATAAAATAAAAAAGAAACATGTAATATCAATATTAACATTGATAATTGCAATAGTGATTAGTTTTTCTTTTTTTAAAAGTATTACAAATAATCCGAAGCAGAATTCTGAAAAAACATCAAATATTCATACACAAGAAATATCTGAAACAGACTCTAAAGATACACAATCATCTGATGTGACCGAAAACTATGGAAATCCTGAAATCATAAGTCGTCATTATATCTATGAAAAAGATGTAGTTCCTCATGTTATACTTCTTGACCAATAAATATAATAACCATTCCTGCAATAAAAATGAGCACCCTAAATAACGGATGCTCATTTTTAACAATATTATTTTGAAGGGATGCAATTTTAATATACTAGCTCCTGGCAGTTGCATTTAAGTTTTAGGTGCCCTGCAACCACGGACACCGGGTTAAATTTTCATGCGGGGAACTAATCTATAATCTGTTATAATATTTATTATATATGGTATTTGTTACAATCTAATGTCCTATGTAATAATTATTTGTAAATAGCATAAAAAATAGACACCCTGAATAAAGGATGCCTGCTTCGTGTGTAAAGAACTTATTTTATGTTAGATTTAAAGTGGTGGTTGCATCCATATTTAAAGTGTCCTGCAACCACAGACACTGGTCTAAATATCCTCAATGCCTAGGGATATATTGTACATGGTCTATTATGTATTATATACATCAATTGTTACTATATTGTTTTGTACAAGTTAAATAATATTTACACATATCAAAAGGCACTCGAACTTAATCAAGTACCTTACACGATATATAGTATAATTTTTATTTACGGTTTCCCGTATTGTATACCACTGTATCTACCGTGTTCAAAAAAATCATATATGCTTTTCCTTCTCATTTCTCGTGTAAATACCATTATAATTTGATTTTTTTGTTTCATTTATATCAATATTATATTAACCTTTCATAATTCTTGCTGCATCTTAATTTATATCTGGTCTTAATTCCGTTCCGGCAGAATAGGATTCAAATATATCCTTTGCAAATAATTTTCCTAAAGCTTCTGCCATTTGTGAGCTACAAGAATTGTGTACACATATCAAATGATTCTTGGGTTCAGGTGGAGTTTGCTGTAGGAGCTGCTTTTCTCCATCTGAACCTTATTAACAGTATTCTTAGTGTCTTTAGCACTTAGAATACTTATCCTTTAGGGGAAGAACTTATCCAGGCGCATAGCAGTGCTTATCTCCCACTTTGAAGAAGCCTATACATTGCACACATCATTGGTAAGAAATTGGTAAACGAGCTGCAAGCCAACCTTTTGCAATATTATTAAGACACATTAAACCACGCCATATAACCTTTACGCCTGGTTGACCATCGCTTTTACGACCAAGGAACCCACCTAATTTAGCTATCATAAGTACAGCTTCCTGTAATGTTGGAGGCTGAATTGGTGGAATAGGAACTCCATTAATCACACAATAGAGTGCTTGCCACTCATACTCTTGTAGAACTATATCGCATGCTGTTTCTGGATTTTGCTCAGATTCGAACTTTAACCAAAGAAGCTTCCATGCCACTATAGAATATATTGCAAGGGCATTTTGCAAGCTTTCTGTGGTCTCCAATTGGAGTTTCTCAATATTACAACCACTTTTTAAAGTATAATGATAACGTTCAATTTTCCAACGTTGTTTGTACCATTTGATTTTTTCAACTGCTTGTTCAAGGTTTTCTACAGGTAATGTTGTTAAAAGAAGCCAATATATAGGTTTAATTCCTTTAGGAGGATTTATCTCCTCTGCCAAAACTAAATATAATTTAAGATTAGGTAATGACTTTGAATCTTTACGATTAACCGGAGGTTTTATTGTAACAGGACAATATTTCATAGATAATGTAGCTTCTCTTGGTGTACGTTTGTTTTCAGTGTCTCTAGGTATACTTGTAAGTAATTGACCCATTACAGGACTACTCTCAATTTCTTGAATTAGAGACTTACCGTTTTTGAGAACTCTCCTTTTTTGAGCGACTCTTACGAGCAAATCTCTTTCTTCTGATACTGCTTTATGGAAGAAATCATAAATGTCAGCTTCACGATCACAAACAGTAACTACATTTATATGTTTTGGAACATCTTTGAGGCTTGAATCTAAAGTGTCAAGCCACTTTTGACTTTCTTTATCTGATGTAGAGCGTTCACGTTTGGTAACCCGTTTTCCAAATTCTTTTGGATCACGTGTCCATACATATCTTGATAAAATGCCAAGAGGAATACCATCTACTGTTACTGCAAGAGTAGTATTATTTAACAACCCAAGATCATGTTCTGTGTTACCATATACACCTAAACCTTTAGTTGCAGGATGATCTTTATAATCTAATGCGGTAGTATCTTGGATTGCCAAGACAGTGTCATACTTTCTCATACGCTCGATAGTTTGTTCTCTATGGCTCATTAGGATTACCTCCGGTTTAACTCTATTATTACTAAAGAATCTATATGTTGCCTGTGCTCCAGCATAGCTCTTACATGCCTGAGGTATTGAACTCTCAGGGTTTTCGTAGAAAGAGTTAGCTATTTTAGTTAACCTCTTATTTAGTCTATTATCTGCAAAAGGTGCTTCATTAAATTCCTGTAGTACCCAATCATTAGTATGCATACAAACCTCCTAAATTATTTGGTCTTATATGCATATTAATATATTTATTTATGAATGTTCAAATGTATGTTTTGGCTCTGTATACGTTACTTACCAATTGATTCCCAAACTTATGTGCAATGTATAGCTTTGAAGAAGATGGGAGTACTAGTAATGGTAGCGTTCGGATAAAAAATCTTTGGATAAACTTATTGCTAGATAAAGTTTTAAGTTTATTCAAACCTTCTCACTTACGCCTTCATCTTTAATATAGATAGGACGCCCCTGCCCCCTATTGGGATTAGCAAACGGTCCCAATTTTTTAAATTCTACATTTGATAGTGGTGTAAAACCATCTGAAAATTCAGCAAACGTTCAAATACTTCTTTCCTTAAATTACTCATACCGCTTCAGCGGAAACGAGGAAAAAGTTCTTTTGCCGTTTCAGATATTATCTTGCGCTTCTCACCTTCGTCAAAGCCTAAGTAGCTGCTGAACTGTTCGATACTTTCAGTTACGCCTTTCTCGTAGCGCAATGGATAATCCGTACCGAATAGGATATGTGATGTTCCTACCAATTCTTTCAATGTAAAAAATACACTAGGCGAGGTTGAGAGCGCCACATCATAATACAAACTTCTCAAGGATGCAAGAACTTCATCGCTGGACAAGCTACTTACCTTGTTTTCCTGTGCAACAGTACTCAAACGATATGCAATATATGGAATGACTCCTCCTGCATGAGAAACAATCCATTTAATATTTGGATACTTTTGGACTTTTCCTCTATAAATTAGATCCATCATGGCACGCGTTGTATCAAATGGGAATTCATAGATGGACATATCTTTTACAAACAGAGACTCATTCACTCCAGCGGGCTTAGTGGGATGAAGTAGTACAACCGCCGACCTCCTGTTTAACTCCGCGAGAATTTCATCCATGCGGTCATCGCCTATATAAATTCCTTTGGTGTTGCTTGGAATAGAAAATCCATCCACTTTCAGTGTGTCATATGCATAGTCAATCTCTTTTAATGCATCGTCAACAAATTCAGTCGGCAGACATGCCAGCATTCCATATTTCTTTGGATCATAAGTAACAAATTGAGCTAAAAAGTTATTCATTTGCCTGGTTACTTCAGGACTTGCCGACACAGGTAGCGAAAATAATGCTCCTGTTATCCCCGTCCTATTCATTGTCTCTTCATCTATTTTCATGTTCCAAGGTGGCAATAATGCTGCATTAGGATTATTTTTTCCTATTACATGGTGATGTACATCAATAAAACACATATTTATTTCCTCCTTAAATTATAGTTAAGCGAACACCTTGTCGCCAAACTGATTGAACAGATAATGTATCAGAAATATTTGACGTTGGATCGCCCTTAACTAGCAATAAGTCGGCACGAGCACCATCCACGATCCGTCCGCGGTCAATGAGTCCAAAACGTCGCGCCGGAACCGAAGTAGCAGCTCTTAACACCTCAATAGGTGCCAAGCCGGCCTTGACAAGCAATTGCAGTTCATGGTGCAAACTTGCTCCGGGTACCATACCACCAACATCAGGTGTTGAAGAATCGGCACCAGCTAAAATATCTACGCCGGCATCGTGAAGTGCCTTCACTGTTTCCAAAAGATATTCTGTCTTCCCTTGTGGATAAGAATTGATGTGTTTATAAAGCGCGTTTATCCATTCTTCACTTAATTTAGAGCGTACACGTTCATCTTTGGCGAACTCAGCCGCGTCACTGTCTCCTATTGTGGAAGCGCCAGCGACAATAGTGGGGCACACAAACACTCCTGAATTTACAATAGTATCAATGATTTCTTTAGTATAGGGCTTGTCGATGAAAATATGCATTAATCCGTCTATTCCAGCTTTAATCGCACGTTCAGAAGCTTTAATAGTCATTGTATGGGCAACAGCCATTTTCCCAAAACGATGAGCTTCGGCACAAGCAGTCGCAAGCACTTCATCAGTAATGTCAGGTGTACCCGGCTTCCCGAACACCGTTCCGTCCTCAACCATAATTTTAATGTAGTTAGCGTCTTGCTCTACACGCTTTGCCACAACTTTAGCAGCCTCTTTAGGAGTTGATGCAAACTTAATTGCCTCGCTCATATCAAAACCCTGAGGCATCTTAGGAATGGCGTCTTTCGGTATAAGCTCGTGGGGGTGACCTCCTGGAGCAGTAACTGCAAAGAATGAGCTTAAAGCATCAGCTATATCTCTGCGCTCATCAAGCACTCTTTTCTGCTCTTTTGACCAATACCCCTGCATGATATACACGGTAGTAACACCAAAAGTTAAGGCAATCTTCCGACTTTCAGGGTTAGCATGTGTATGTGCGTCAATTAAACCCGGAAGCAGCGTACATCCTTTCGCATCAATAACTTCTGCGCCATCAGGAGCAGGACCTCCAACGTTGACAATCTTTTCTCCTTTGATTGTAATTGATTGCTTTTCGATAACACATTCGCCATCAAAGATTTTTACGTTGGTAATGAATGTAATTTTGTCTTTACCCATATTAATTACCTCTTTTCAATAATATTGTTTCGGATTAACCCCCTGATTTTGGACAGAATCTAATAAATTCTTCATTTCTTAAATTCTTCATTTCTCTTAAATTTAGACCCTTATTTGAATATTTGTTAGGTTTTCTCCAAAATAAAGGTTATAAAATTCATGTGGAGCCATAAATCTTAAACTTGAGTGTAATCTCCTATTATTGTAGAATTCCATAAATTCATTTACTATTTTATATGCTTCCGCATAGCTTTGAAATTCATTAATTCTTAAACACTCATCCTCAAGTATTCTGTGAAATGATTCTATATGTGCGTTTTTATTTGGTGTCTTCACTGGTATTCTCTCATGTTCAATTTTAAGTTCTTCACAGCATTCATCAAATTTATGACTTATAAACTGAGGTCCGTTGTCTGTTCTTATTACTGGCTTTTTAGAGTCTTCCTCAAACAAGTTTCTTCTTATTAAGCACTTTCTAAGTAGTGCCGTAGCATCTTTAGCCTCACAGTGTAAACCCATGTGGTAATCTATAATGCTCCTATCAAAGATATCAATTAAATTTAGTAAGTAGAAGAACTTATCTTTGCCTTCTATGTAGCCATATTTTATATCCATTTCCCATAGTTGATTTGAGCCTGTTATAGTTCTGTTGACTGCAATATTTCTCTTTATTTTAGCTTTAATTATTCTCTGGTCTTTAAGTATTCTCAGTTCCTTGCAAAGCCGATAAACCTTCTTATGATTAATCACAAGATTATAATATTTTCTTAAATGGTAAGTTATTTTTCTATATCCATAGTTAATAGCATCCCCGTCAATGGCCTCCAAAATAAATTCCTTAATCTGATCGTCGCATACTTTTTCACCATCTCTGTTTATACTATATCCTTTTGGCTTTCCACCCTTAGGTCTAGCCTTTTCTCTGCCTTCTACGCTTAAATTATAGTAATATGTTGACCTTCCGAGTTTAACTACTTTAAGTACAAATACCGCATTGTATCCTTGCTCTATATACTTTTTAGCTATTTCTACTTTTTCTTTAATTGAGGGTTTGATTTTTTTATTAAGTCTCTAAGAATTGCTATTTCTAAATCTTTTTCTCCTAGCAATTTTTTAAGCTGATCATTCTCTTTTGTTACCTCTGTCAACTCATTTTCAAGTTCTTTTTCTCCCTCAACTAAAGCTTTTCTACCAGGCTTAACTTTAATCTCATCCTTAGAATTTTTTATCCACGTAAATATAGTTGATTTTGAGATCCCATGCCTTCTTGATACCAGTGAAACATTTCCTACTTCTTTCACTTCTCTTAATACCTCTTCTTTTAATTCTTTTGTATAACTTTTTCCTTTCATAGTTTGCCTCCAATCACTTTCTACATTATAATAAATATAGATATAATTGTCCAAGTTTATTTAGGGGCTTAAGAGGTTTCTAAACACTGTTTGGTTTCTACAAGCATAGTATATGGCTGCAATTTAAACCGAACTTAAATGGAGTTTAAACGCAATGTAAACAAAAAGAAAAACCACAGTCAGTTAATTTAGCCTGTGGTAATCCACATATTAGTTTTTATCTGGGTAGAAAAACAGTAAATTCCGTACCTTTTCCAATTTCACTGGTAAGAGATATTTTCCCTCCGTGTAAATCAACAATCTTTTTTACTATTGAAAGTCCAAGTCCGTTGCCACCCAAAGAACGGTCACGAGATTTATCTGCTTTATAAAACCGTTCGAAAATTCGTGGCTGATCTTGCGGTGAAATACCTCTACCTGTATCGGAGATTTTACACTCAATTTCATTTTCATTGCTTGATAATTTAACTCCTATATTTCCGTTTTCGGATGTGAATTTAATAGCATTATGAAGCAAATTTATAAATACCTGACTTAATAAATCCTCATCACCGCATACTATCGTCTTCTCAAGAGAAACGTCAAGTGTGATACTTTTCGCAGACCACTGTGGTTCTAGCATGAGTAAAATACTTTCAATTTGCTTGTCGATTTGATAGTTCTTTAAATTTAAATTATGATTTTCTGATTCCAAATTAGATAACCTTAATAAATTTTCGCTTAGCTTGGATAATCTTTTGCTTTCAGCTTCTATTATACTGGCATAGCGTGATATTTGGCTCTCGCTTAAATTTCTTTTTCTCAGCAGTGCAGCAAACCCTGAAATAGAGGTTAAAGGTGACTGTATTTCGTGTGATACATCTGATATAAAATCTTGCCGCATTTTTTCCAAAGAACCTAGCTCTTTTGCCATTCTGTTGACTTCATCTGCTACCTCATTAAAAGGGTCGAGTTCGTTTGTTTTAACAAGCACATTGAAATCACCGGAAGCTATCTTGTTTATGGCTTCAATAGCTCCACTCAATACTTGAGAGCGTGAAAGGTCAAACTTTCTTTTTTTACTGGTGAATCGCCAGTGTAATTGTAAATATATTTCCCAACCAACAAAAAATATCACAACAGAAACGAAGCTTTGAGCAATATAGAGTAGATATGAATGGATAATTCCTGATTGACTGAAAATGAATGTGCATATATAGTATCCACAGGTTAAACTAAGTAACGCCGAAAAAAAAATTAGCATTACTGAAGAAAAACACCAATTTCCCCTCACTTCGCCGCCTCCAATCTATAACCAAGTCCCCGAATTGTAGTAATTTTGAACTTGTAAACATGAGACGGAAATCTCTCTCTAAGACGATTTATATGAACATCAAGTGTTCGCTCGTTTCCTTCAAAATCAAGACCCCAAACCTCTTCAATCAACCTATTACGAGAAAGGGTTTTACCAGGATAGCTTCCAAGCATGAATAAGAGTTCAAATTCTTTCATGGGTATATCGTAATTTTCATTGTTACTAATGACCGTATAACTACTTTTATCCATGGCTAAATTACCTATATTAATAGTTTGTGAAGCAACTACTTTATAACGCCTCAGAAGTGCTTTTATTCGAACAAGTAGCTCATCAACCTCAAAGGGTTTTGTTAAATAATCGTCCGCACCAAGCTCAAAGCCCTTTACTTTTTGGGAAAGCTCGCTTTTGGCGGTCAACATTAAAATGGGCATATCCTCATAATATCTACGTACCTGTTTGCAAAATTCGTAGCCGTCCATTTGAGGCATCATAATGTCAAGAACACAAAGGTCTATTTTTTCCTCTCCAAGTTTTTGTAATGCATCTCTCCCGTTTACAGCTTCAGACACAGAAAATCCGTCATTTTTCAATACTGTGCAAATAAGCTCTCTAATATAACCGTCATCATCTATAACTAGAACCTTATTCAAATCTCTCACCCTCCTCTTATGAGTATACACAATCAATGTAAATACAATATAAACTGAACCTATTTTTTTCGTTTATTATTTTGAAAAGCCGATTCAAATCTATCATTCCAAAGATTGAGTAGTGATGATATGACAAACAGCACAATAAAAAATATAATTAAAACAGCTGGATACAAAAATGATAGCACAAATACAGCTACAATGCTTATGAAAGTCAATATTAACTTTTTCTTTGGAATTTCTATTCTAGTTCCTTTTATTAAATTTTTGCTGTAGGATAAACTTTGTTCCTAAATCGTAAAATGAACCTCCTCTTCGAAATTTTCAATATAAAAAAAGCCTGTACTGTCAGGTATGGGCTTTTAGTTGTATAATTGGTAATATTTCGAGACATATTTAACTCCTTCTTCAGTTATTATCTGCTTATTAAAGGTATCCATATCATCATAATGAATATCCTTGGGATAAACATATTCTAAATCTTTTAAGTCCGTGTGCCATAAATCTTCACCATTTGTCACATGATACATCGCTACATACTTAACCTTGCTTTTATATTTATTTAATAATACACTAATGTTTTTATCTATATTCTCTAAATCATCCTGGTTATATGATCTCATTATATTAACAATTTCATTATTTCTTTTGTCATATTGTTTTGTGCAAATATTAATTCCAACAACAAAAGTTGAAAATGATATTAAAGCCAGCAAAAGAAATGATACTGCTGCAATTAATATTTTTTTGGCTTTTTTGTTTACAAACTTAAATATCCCCAGCAATTCGTTTTCAATTTGAGTTTGTTCCCCAAATCTTTCAATGGCAATAGTGATACTTTCTTCATCCGACTTACCTTCTGATTTTAATTCTTCTACAATTTGTAGTAAATGATTTCTCATTTCCTCTTTTAATATTTCAATTTCTTCTTTATCTCCATCAACATGTCTATAAACTGAATTAACATATCTATCAATTTGTTCCATGAATCATACCCCCTTATAAAATGTATTAATAACATTTTTGAAGAACAACCATTCATTCTCCTTGCTTTTTAAATAATTAATACCTTATTCAGTAATTTTATAATATCTACGCCTTCCTCTACCACAATTATGATATAAATTCAACTTTCCTTTTATGATAAATATTAATGAAAGAAGAAATTATAAATAAAACAATGCTTGATACTATACATATAATTATAAAGATATTTAAAATATTATTAATTCCATACTGCAGCCATTGAATTCTTGGCTTAATGTAATGAACAGAAATATACCATTTATTATTAGTGGTTAAATATTCCTTACCTGACGAAGCATTTGATATATATCCTATTCTTTTTAAATCATTATTAAGCTGAGCATAACTTGGATATATATTTTTTGCATTCTTAAAAGAAGCTGTGTCCATATTTCCATTATAATTTGGGGGATATTTGAATACTGCTATATACTTTAATTCCTTATTGTAAAATTTAAATTTATTATTATTTTCTTTAAATAACGTCTCTAGCTTACCGCTGGATACATCATTATTACTTTTTATTATATCTTGTACATCATATAAGATTTTTGTATCTATATAACTTGAATTATATTTAATAAAATTTTGAAATATTAAAAATATCACACCTATAATTAATAATATAAATGCTGTATTACTGATTTTTCTCGAAAAGCTTTTTTCAGTGGTATAGACTTGTTTAAGCTGTTTTTTTAATATATCCACTTGTCCAAATTTATTTATAGCTATATCAATACTTTCATCTTGGGATTTTCCCTGCCTTTTTAGTTCTTCTACGGATTGTAATAAATGATTCTTCATTTCCTGTCTTACTATGGTAATTTCTTCATTTCTACCTTTTAAATTTTTACAAACTGAGTTAATATATCTGTCTAATTTATCCATATTTATACCTCCTCAAAAAAAATATCGATAATACTTTTAAAAAATATCCACTCATCTTTCTTTTTGCTAAGATAATTTATACCTTTATCAGTTATTTTATAATACCTCCTTCTCCCACCATTACTTTCTGTATCACCCCAATAAGAATGAACTAATTCATTCTTTTCTAATCTTTTTAGCACCACATATAAAGTACCTTCCTTAATTTCAAATTTTTCTTTACTCATGTTCCTAATTTTTTTTGAAATTTCATAACCATATAAATCATTATTTTTAAGCAAAGATAATATTATACTTTCTATATATCCTTTTATCATTTCTTTATTTATTTCCAATAAAAATCACTTCCTTATATTATATATATCATAGATTACTATATACTGTAAAGTAATCTATGGTAATTAAGTTATTTTATATATACTAAAAAGAGCTAGTTTAAAGTAACTCGCTCTGTATTAATATTTGTTATTTATTATTCACTATTTCCTATTTCCATCACTGTCAAAAATACTTCTTAAATGTATTTCTGAAATAAAAACGCCAATTAAAATAACTGGTACTATTCCAATAGATAATACAACAGCAATTAAGCCATTGAAATTATCATAAAATACTACAGCAAATATCAAAGTCAACACAAGGTATACTGCTCCACATATAACTTTCAATTCATCAATTGTTGAGTTCGTCTTCTCTATCAAAGATATTCCTTCTTGTACCTTCTGTTCTTTTAAAGTAAAAAATTTTACTTTAACTTTTAAATTTTCAATTTTTATCGCAAAATTATTCACCTGTAAGTTCTATATGTTCTTCCTCAACCTTAGAAAGTACATTAAATATCTTTACAATGTTTTCTTCATGAATTTCTTTTTCATATTTTTTATAATATTCTACAGCATGTTTTTCCCTTTCACAAGCTGCAGCAAGTAAAGCTTCATCGGTATTATATTTTGAATAATCCATATCTTTAAGTACTGGAAATTCTTTAATACCAGCTATTTTCTTGTGAATTCTAGCATGCATATATTCTATGCTTGATAAATCCTTAAACATACTTTTTACATTTTCATCTTTTGCCATATCTGAAGCCTTCTTATAAAAATCCCCATTAAAAACTTCCAACTTAACTGCATGATCTATTATTTTTAAATCATTTCGATTCAATTTATTTCTATCATATTTTATTTCTTGTCCATCTTCTATTAAATATTCAATTGCTGCTCCACAAAATGGGCAATACATTATTTTTTCTTTACTATTTGAATTTATAAATGCTTCTTTATTAAAATTATAATTCTTTTCATTTATTCCCATACCGCAAACAATACAAGTCATTTTAACCATATAAACATTCCCTTCTAAATAACTTTTAATTTTAGTATAGCATAAAATAAGTATTAATCTGTTTAAAATAAATGCCTGTTTTTAGTCTACTAATTATTTTATAAAATTTTTCACTTGTGACGCAAGTTTTGAATTAAAGGAAACATCTAGGAACATGAATGATATAAATATAACAGAAGAAGTTATAATAAAAGAGAAAAAGAACAGGAGCTTCATGCTACCAGAAAGCACTATAAAAAGTTGAAAGAATTGAATTTTATTTTGGATAAAGATCCAAGTAGTATTGAAGAAGATAGTACATTACAGAATCCATGTAATATACTATCTTTTCCCCTAAATCAAGTAATAAAATAGATAACTATGACTTCTGTATATCTAAAGCTGTCTATAAACTTATAGTTTTTATTCATAGATTTTCTATCAAAGCTAATAACAATTCGTCTAGCTACTTTAGAGGGAGACACTTATCTTTTAAAGAACAATTTTGACAATCAATATGTTTAGCAACATAGCTTCTTTTTTTGTATTTACCAGTATCAACACTAGTAAATCTAAGGATTTTATTATTAGGACATATAATATTGTAGGACAAGCATAAACTGTTAAGCTTCAGAGCATATGGTTATGAAATTTAACTACTTCACCCCTGGTTACAGAGCTGCTACTCCTACACTATAATTTCAAAGTACATATTATTCTAGTTAAACTTTAACTTGAAACAATCACAAATATAATCCCACTTGATATGTAGAGTCAAAATATGCACCTATTAAATCCTCAACCTTTAGAGCAAAAGCTAACTGCAAATGTGTTACCTCATCCCATTTTTCGTTTTCATATGCAATAATTAATTTTAATACCTTACTATAATAATTATCTTTTTCTCCAAGTAATGCACTTTTAACCGCACTGGGCATAGATAACTCTTTTAATATCTCATTAAGTGGTCTTTCCAATATAGCATCTATTAAAGAAAACATTCCTGTTAAAAATGCATTAAATGATTTTTCCACCAGTCCTGACTTGATAAATATGGATTCTGCAAAATATGCCCTAACTAGTGTATTAACTGTAAATATCTCTGGCTTATCATTGGCAATTGACTTTACACAGGTTAAGTTTATCCATTTTTTTATTTTATTTTCTCCAAAATAAACAATAGCATGCCTAATTGATTTTATCTGACTTTTTAAGCAAAATTGAGCAGAATTTATTATTTTTAACAAATCATATGAAAGTGAAATATCATTTTTAATCAAATTTTCGATATTTTCAATAGATATTTCTTTTGAATTTATCTCCTTTAGTAACTTTATATATAGAAGTTTATTTTCGGGTATTTTTTTACCGGATATAATTACAGGTTTACTAAAATAATAGCCTTGAAAATATGTATATCCATACTGCATAGCTTCATTAAATTCATCACCTGTTTCAACTTTCTCTGCAAGAAATTTTATTTTTTTAGATTTTATACTATTAATTATTTTTTTTCGTTCATAATCTGGAGTTATACGAAAATCAACTTTTATTATATCTACAAGATTAATAAATTTTTTATGTTCTTCATCAAAAGGAAAATCGTCTAAAGCAAGTATAAATCCTTTTTGTTTTAGAATTTTACATGTATTTATCACTTTATCTGATGGCTTTACATTTTCTAAGATTTCAATTGCTACACTTTCAGGCGAAATTATTTCAAATATTCCCGATGTTAAAATGTTTTCAGTAAAATTAATAAACGCCATTTTGTTCTGAACTATCTTATCCATACCAATATAAAAAATACTATTTTTTATAACTTTAATAGTTGCTGTATCTCCATCGCTTTCAATACATTTATTTTTTTTAATATTGTCTCTAAACAAAAGTTCATATCCATAAATTTTATTAAATCTATTAAAAATAGGCTGCCTTGCTACAAATATATCCATAAGGACCTCCTTTTTATACGTTTACATAACACAATCTTTAATTTATCTGATAAAATATTTTGATATGCTAAACGCACATATTAATTTAAACATAAGCTCATTGATATTTATAAATGAATCCTCCTATTATTCCTGTTTCTACTGCTTTCACATATTATATTTAAGAAAAGAATCAGGTTGCAAAACTAACTTAAAGGTATCAGCACTTTGAATTATTAATTTCTCTAGTTTAACAAAAATTTAAAATACTAAATATATGTCCACTTAAGTATATAATCGATGGATCCGAATAAATATATAAGTAGTTTTTTATATATTTTTTTATTTGAAATCATCTACATATATAATTAACCGATATTTATATAAGCTATAAATATATGAATAGTGAAATTATGGGCATGGGGAATACAAAATGTAATAGAAATTATTTTGGACCAATAGATGAGTACGATAAAAGTATTCAGCCTAAAGAACGATTAAAGAAAAAATTAAAAAGAGCATTTCTGCTCTTGAATTTAAACATAATAAGAAAAATGCGAAATAACTCAACTACACATTATGCTCATACTCTCAACTACAAATTGAAATTAGTTAGTTCGATAACTGAAAATATTACTGTCTTATAAATTAGGACTTCTATGTTCTATATTATACTCACATTTGCTTGATGATTTCCAACCAGTCTTCTGTTTAACCTCGCTGCCTTTTTTTATAAACTCCGGAACCTGTGCCAGAATAACAGAAAGGAATACGATTCCACATCCAATCAGTTCATTGCTGCTCAGGCGCTCATTTAATATTATCCAACCTGCAAGAGCGGCAAATACGGATTCAAGACTCATTACAATAGATGCAACCGCAGGCTCAGCATATTTCTGGCCTACCATCTGTAGGGTATACCCCACACCACTGGATAGAATACCGGCGTAAAGGATTGGCAACCATACGGCAAGTAGGACATCCATGCTTGGCTTTTCAATGATAATCGTAGCAATCAAAGATAGTGTTCCACATACAAAGAACTGGATGCAGGACATTTTGATGCTGTCAAGCTTTGAGAAATGGTCGATAACCAAGATATACGCCGTAAAGAAAACCGCCGAGACAAGGACCAAAATATCACCAAGATAAATGACGGAGAAACCACCCGAAAGGCAAAGCATATACATTCCGGCAACGCAGCCGACCACCGAAAATAAAACGATCGGGTGCAGTTTTTTGCCGGAGATTCGAGCACACAGAGCGACCATGACTACATAGCTTGCTGTGAGGAACCCAGCTCTGCCGGAGGATGCTACACCGTCAGGATAAACCGAAATGCCGAACTGTTGGAAGTTGACGGCAGAAAACAGAGCAATACCACAGAGTAGGCCGCCAATAATGACTCGCTTGGAATCTGCTTTTTTCAGTTTTCCCGTAAGTGCCTTTTCAAAAGCCTTTCTCACTTCCATAAACACAAGCAGAAACAGCGCAGCGACCAATGAGCGTGCCGCATTGAAGGTAAATGAACCAATATTATTTGCCGCAGAGGATTGTGCCACAAAAGCCACTCCCCATATAAGTGCAGTTAAAAGCAGTATTAATGTACCCTTTGTTTTTTTCATAACAGACTTCCTCTCTTTTTCATAATAAAAAATACCGTATGCAAGATTAGCCTCGCATACGGTAGGTGCTCACCCGATGAAATTTCTTTATGTTTAGTATTATAGCACTCTTTTTACGAATTTGCACTAGTGTGGAAAAACTTCATCGCAGCCTTCGTTTTGCACAGATAATATTTGATATATCAGCTCTCCAAATTCCTGTTTATCGGTAAAATTATATAAATAATCGTTAGTTCATGGTTTCCTACTATCGCAAAGTAACCAATACCTTATAGTTGTGCGTCAACCCTTCTGGCTTCTTCTCTCCAAATAATCTGTACCTTAGATAATCATCTACATATACACAAAATGGAACTAACATAAACCATATTAAGGTGTAAGATAAACATATCTGCCCATACAAATTAAAAGGTTCCCTAGAATAATCCCATATGCCTAATCCTAACCATATATTAAGTATTACACCACTTATAAATTCCAGTACAAGAATTATAAGAGTTCCTATAATGCACTGCTGCCACATTTTTCTGTCATAAAACATTTGATGCTCATTAAGCCTTCCTATTAAAAAAGCACTTATTCCACCAACTACCAACATACTTATATGTGTCCATCCGTGCCATAAACCCTCCAATACCATATATAAAGCACCCATCATGAATATTAAAATTAGGTCTTTCTTTAATCTAGAATAATTATATCCCATGCTACTGAATTCACCTCTTCTACTGTTGTAAGTGTTTTTACATAAACCTGTAATAATTCTTTATACTTTATAGTATTTGTCATAAAGTTTTCGTTATAAGTATTTCAAACAAAATAAAAAAATTATCTCTAGCCCCTATTTTGCCTTATTTATTATTATTCCGGCGTTAGGGGACATCATAAAAATATTGTAACAAATCAAGGAAGCAAAGCTAAAGAATATATTACCCTTTCATTACTTCTTAATCTTGTCATTTAAAATATTTAAAACTAATTCATAAAATCCACACTCAATACGTATTTTATTTAATGATTTTTCTTTAAGCTTACTTACTACATAATTCAAAAACCCCGATATAAATAAAATCATATATACACAAATAATGAAAGATATAATATTATTTTTATTATCACGAATTAATATAAACGCCATAGTTACTAATATAGAAATACCTGTTGCTACAAATGTCATAAAATGGCTATAATCAATCATTTTTTCTTTCCCCTTGCATAAAACTAACTTATTATTAAAATATATTTTTATTTCTTCTAAACTCTTTAAAATCCCATGTATTTCTACTTTACGATATAAATATAGATCTTTTGAATCAAATTTACTATTAATATAATCAATTAAATTAAGAAGCTTTAAATCTAATTGCTTTTCATCCATTAAATCAAACTTTCCTAGTTCATTAAAATCTAACTCCTTATTTGCATATTCATAATAACTCTCTATAGTTAACTTATCCAAAGACAACATCTCCTCGATATTTAATACCACATATATTCTTCACAATCCCCAAAATTCCTCCTAAATTTTAGATAGATTTAATATTCTATGTTGAATATTGGTATTGAAGGAGATATTACACAGAACTTCGTAACTTATTTGCTAATTTACTTTCAAAATCTATGAATAGAGGTACTAAAGACAGAATTCATTCATTATTAAATTGATATTTGCCTTAACTTATTATTTTACGCTCTATTTCTACAAATTATCCACAAGCTATGCACATTATCTACAACATTAAAATAATTCGACTTTTTCCAATAAAAATAAGCACCCTAAATAATGGATGCCTACTTTTAACAATGTTATTTTGAAGGGACGCAATTTAATATACTAGCTTCTGGCAGTTGCATCTATATTTAAAGTGCCCTGCAACCACAGACACCGGGTTAAATCTTCATACAGTAGGGAACTAATTTATAATCTGTTATAACATTTATTATATATGGTACTTGTTACAATCTAGTGTCCTATGTAATAACTATTTGTAAATAATATAAAATAGACACTGCCTAAACAAACAGGCACTCATTTTCCCTCTAAGTTTTAACAACTTAGGACATTTTTATTGTATATTATAATTATTTACATAATATGTATTGAATGTTAAATGATATTTACAATCATGATAAAAGACACCTAAACTTGCTAAGTACCTTACCCACTAATTGCCACTGTATACAATTCCCTATTAACTAAATCTTTAAAATATAAAAATAAGTACTCTAAATGACGAGTGCTTATTTTTATATAACATTATTTTGAAGGAGACTAATATTTATACTATCCTGTGGCAGTTGCATTTGAGTTTTAAGTATCCTGCAACTACAGACACCAGTTTACATTTATGCTTAGGGGGCATTAATTTATAAACTATTTATTTAAACTAAGGTTATTTCCTTAGGACACTTATAATTATATATAGTATTTATTACAGTTTAATGTCATATTTATTAACTTATTGTAATGAATTTTACCATTATATGAACAAAACAGAAGATAATCCTTAACCAGGCAATTATGTATTTTACATTTAAAATCCTAATCCCTATATAATTATTATATATTAATCGTATATATTAGTTGTCAAAACATTATGTGATTTAACCCAACATGAAAATAAGCACCAGTTTCTCCAGTGCCTATCTCTGACAAATACTACTGTAAATATACTAGGGGAAAAACATTTAAAAGATTATACCTTTCGATTTTATCCTTATATATTACAGTATAATATTTATGCTGTATACAAATCCTATTACTAAAACTATTAATACAAAATGATAAATACTTCTTCCTATAGTTAATTTTTTTGAGCATAAATTCTGCTATTCACAACTCTTCTTATCCTCACAGTAGAATAAATTATTATAATTATTACTATGGGGATTATAATGATACATTACATAAGTAATTTATTTCACTGTTCTTAAACGAATAACTTCATTTGAAAATGATTCTGAATATTTTCTCCACACAGCATAATTTATTATTAATAATATTTGTTGAATTATAACTTTCAAGATACAATTCACTTTTATATAGAAAACCTTTTTAGGTGATACAGCCTTTGACATCATTGGAATTTATCGCTACTTTTTGCAGGAATTAAAGTTTTCAAACATACCTAAACCTATAATACGCCCTCAATAAAATCCTGTACTAGCTGATCTTTTAAGGGAACCCATCTTCTTATACTTTTTTAACTTGGTATTTATTCTTAGATACTTAAATACTATTAATTTTTTGATATGAGCACATTGTAAATGTGATTTTCAAACGATATTTCTTAATTTGTTTATAAGTATGTCCATTTCTTCGTCAGTTCCTATGCTTATCCTTAGAAAGTTGTGAATTCTTGGTTTGTCAAAATATCTAACAAGAATTCCACTATTTTTCAATTCGTTGAATATTATTTTAGCATGGATTCTATTGTGAGTGACAAATAAAAAGTTAGCTTTAGATTCTAACACCTTAAATCCTAGATCTTTAAAATAAGGTATTACTTTTTTTCTCGTATTTATAATTTTGGAACTGATATTTTTAAAATAATGTTCATCTTCAAAAGCTGCTTTTGCTCCTGCCATGGAAAGACGGTTAACTGTATATGAGTTTATAGAATTTTTAATTCTGTTTAAGCCTTCTATTAATTCTATGTGACCAAAAGCAAATCCAACCCGCAATCCTGCTAATGCTCTTGATTTAGAAAGTGTCTGTACAACTAATAAATTTGGATAATCATTTACAAATCTAGCTAGAGATTCTCCACCAAAATCTATATATGCCTCGTCAATTATAACAACACTTTCCATATTATATTCTACAATTTTTTTTAAATATTCAATAGCCATATATTTAGTAGTTGGTGCATTAGGATTTGGAATTACAATTCCACCATTTCTAATACAAAAAGAATCTATAGGGATATCAAAATTATCATCCAACGGAATTAATTCATATTTTAGATTAAACAATTTAGCATAAACTTCATAAAAACTATATGTTATATCTGGAAAAAGTATAGGTACTTCTTGATTAAAGAAAGCCATAAAAGAAAATGCTAATACTTCATCAGAGCCGTTACCTATAAAGACTTGATCTGAGGATAATTTATAATAATTTGCCAAAGTATTTCTCAGCTCATCACAATTGGGGTCAGGATATAATTGAAGATTATTATTAGCTGCTTGTTCTATAGCTTTAATAACTTTAGGAGAAGGCGGATATGGATTTTCATTGGTATTTAGTTTAATGTATTTTTTATTTTTAGGTTGTTCTCCCGGAACATAGGGTTCAATGTTTTTTGCAATTTTGCTCCAATATTTACTCATATATGATGCTCCCTTCTATTTCTACATTTTTAAATTTAAGTATGTTATATTGTTATTTGAAATTTTAAATTTCTATGATACTCACTTAACAAATACATAGACTTAAGTTCACACTTATCTGCTGATAATCTATTAACTGCAACCGTACTTATAATGGTTTTACTGGATTCGTTCCTGAACAAGGAACATTTACCAAGCATTTACCACAAATATCAGTGAAATCAACATCTGAATGAAATTTATCGTTATACAAACACATTTCATAACATTTGTGTCTATCAAAATAATCAACTTTTAAAGCATTATTTACACACCTATCTACACATTTTTTGCATATATTCATATGTTTATATAAACAATTTTCTTTATTTTGTCTTTTAGTAGGCTCTAGCTTTAGTTCAGTTACAAAACTTCCAATTCGTCCACAACATCCTTTACCAGTAATTAGCATATTATTTAATCCAAATTTACCTAATCCTGCAATAAAAGCAACGTGTCTTTGAGACCAATCAGTAATTAATTTCTTATCATCAAAATTATATGTTGGTGGTATACTACTTAATTTATACCCTAATTTTTGTAATTCATTTGTAATAAAAGTATTTAAATCTACTATTAGTTTATTGGTTTCTATATAAGCTATTGCCTAAATTTTAGAGCATTCTTTCCCTTCTATATTGCTTTTAACAATGTCTTCATTGAAGGGTATAAAATATGATACCACTGTTTTTGCTTCAGATAAAAAATCTTTGGGCATCGCATGAGAAGAACTTACCACATCTTTAAGTTTATAAAACATCTCGTCCATTGCATCTGCATATGCTACCAAAGGTTCTTCCCATTTGGTTTGAACATCTTTTATTTTTAAATAGTGCTGTACAAATTGCTTTATAATTATCTCTATTTTATTATCCATTTTTCCCCCTAAAACATTTAAGATAAGTCATAGCAATTTACAATCCCATTATAACTAATTCTAGTATATCATGAAGTTTGAGGGAACTAAATTGAATTATTTAGACATTCTTGAAGATACATCCTATACCTCTTCTATACAGTATTATAGTTAACCTTTATCCCTCTTAATTTCAAAACGTCAGTACTTGAACTAACTTACATATACCACGCAAATTTTATCTTCTTATCTAAAAGACCAAGGGGCGTCCACTGCATTTCAGTAATTCCTTGAAGTACTGAGACAATTATATATGACTCACTAAATAAAAAGTCTTCTTTCATGCTCACAATTACAGACTTTAGTCCAATTATTTGAGTTACCACAGGTACCGGCATTTCAGCTAGTGGTGACCATATTTTGAATATTGGAGAAGTGGGCACAAGTCCTGTCCTTTCTTTATGATAATTGTCATCACCATAGCTTTGAAATTTATTTGCTATCAGCGCGGAAGCTTTGAAACTCTGATATAGCTTTGACTTGAAGTATCCCAATGTTTAATACCATTTCCATCTACCATAATGTATTTAATGTTTGGCTGAATATAGGAGCCCTCCTGAACAGTGTATGATTTTCCCTAATCCTGCCCCGGGGTAAAAGCGTAGGATCTATTATTTCGAAGAGTTAGGGTAGTGGTTCCTAAAGTTGGATTTACAATAGATACAAATCATCCTATTGCTTCCAATAATTTTAATCTGGAGCAATAAAAAAACTAGCCTACTATAATATAATAAGCTAATTTAATGTGAAAAATTTTTTCTATATATAATTATCCTATTTTAGTACTTTTCTTATCAACCCAATTTCATCAATATCTAATCCATGACCATGTTTTTAGCTTCTAAAATTACTAATTCTGTTGGATCGAGTTCCTTGACTTTTTATTTATTCCAAAGAATTTTAATCCTTCTTCTGCAAAAAGATCCATTGCCCTTTTCATTATCAGGTCTTCATAATTTTTAGGTTTCATCACTTCACCTTCCCAGCTTCCTATTATACCTTTATTTTACCAACTTTCATAATGTACTATTTCCTCAAGCTTTTTTCTTGGACGAGTTTCTGGTGCTTCATTAGCATAACCAAGGGTGATGATACCAACTACATACTTATCAGAAGGTATATTTAAAATTGGCCTGATTTCTTCTTGTATGAACCATCCAACCCAGCATGTACCTAATCCTAAACTATTAGCTTCAAGTAGCATATAACTTATGGAAATCGATGTATCTCTAATTATTTGTTTTAGTTCTTCTTGTGGACTATCTTCTTTTATTAATATATCCACATTTTTTGCTATTCTACAACGTATATCTGCAACACATACAATAAATACCGGAGCAGAAATCATCCACTGCTGATTATGAGATACTTTAGCCAATTTTTGTTTAATTAACTCAGACTTTACTATAATGAAATGCCAAGGCTGGGTGTTGCTGCCGGATGGGGCAAGTCTTGCACTCTCAACTAGTTGAATTATTTTCTCATCTTCAACTGGTCTATTGAGATATTTTCTTATACTTCTACGTATTTTAATCTCTTCAATCATATCATTTAATTCACTCCTTAAAATTCCATATTTGAAATCTAATCCCCAAAATCACAATACATCAGGTAATTTATATTTAACCATTTCAATACAATTAGTATTATTTTCTAATGTTTGTGTAGTAATTTTAACAGGCTTAGCAAATATAGTTGGATAATCAACTTCATCATATTTTGCGCGAATTGGAAATGCCAGCTGTTCTCCGTCTATTAAAAATTGAGCATTCTTACCATTTGTATTACCACGAGCATCTATTCTAATCCACTTGTTTATACTTGAAAGAAAAACTGCATTTAAAGCATGTATACCATATCCTGTCTCTGGAGTATCACCTAAAGTTAATCTTTGATAGCAAAAACCAATTGGAATGCTTTGACACCTTAATAGTGCGGCCAACAACATTGACTTTGCATAACAAATTCCTTCCTTATACTTCAGCACTTCTGATGCAGTTCTTGTTACTATCTCACTTTGAATATCCCAAGAATGTGAAATTTCATCCCGAACATATTCAAAAGCAATTTTTATTTTTGGAATTTCATCCAAATTATCACTAAACAATTCTTTAGCTCTATTTTGTATAACTTTTTTATCAAAATCAACATATTTGTCAGCTAATAAATAATTTGATAAATCTTCATATTCTAATATAAAATTCATTTAGTTGCCTCCTTTTTATATTTTATTTGATTTGTATTATTTACGATTGTCCAAATATCTTAGATTTACGATTAATAAAACATATAAGAATACTATTACTGCATGTATGTATCAAATCCAATTATCCTAATATATCCACTCTGTAACTTCTTGTAGTAACTTTCGTGGACGTGGATAAGGAGATTGATTTGGATAGCCTATGGCTACAGCAGCTATAAGTTCATCTCTACGATTTAACCATGAACATATTTCTTTATCACAATAAAAAATATCACAAATCCAAAGAGTACCTAATCCAAAATCCTGTGCTGCTAAAAGAATTGTCTGCACAGCTGCACCTATTGATTGAATATCAGTAAGTAATCTATAGTGATTATAGTCTTCTTCAAAATTAGAAAATGCATTAAAGACTAAAACTACTGCCGATGCTTCATCAATTGAATTGATGCTTAATTCAAAACTTCCAGTAGGTTTGTTCTGTTTCTTATGTAGACTTAACATATTCTCCATAATACTTACTAACTCATCTTTCTTCCTATTTTCAAGAACGATAAATCTCCATGGTTGACGATTTTTACCTGAAGGTGCCTTAGCTGCTAATACTAATAATTTTTCTATGATTTCTTTTGGTACTATTTTATTTTCAAATTTTCTTATACTTCTCCGTTTTTCTATTGCCTTTATTGTATCCATACCAACCCTCCTCAAATTTGAACAACACTTTACTTATTTTTTTATAGTCTCAAAGATTCCAATGGACTTCAAAGCATCCTTAAAAGCACATATATAATTCCATATTTTCATTTATTAACTATGAATAATTTTATTAGCTTTTTCTATTTCTTTGGGTTGGATATATATTTCATAATATTCATTTCTACTTCCATTGATAGCTATAGGATTTCTAACTCCTTTGTGCCTTATTATCTTAGTCTTTACTTTAATCCCATTACTCATAAGTTTATATTTTATAGCACAATATTCTTCTATTTTTACAGTAAAAAAGATCATCTCCCAATGATTCTCCTTTAAACGTTGAAAAAGTTTGTTTAACAAAATATCACTTCCCTTCATTTACCTTTACAATGCAAAAATATACACTTGTGACACAAATTAAGAATATTGTTCAGTTATGATTTAATTTTAATATTAGAGGTTTTTCTCAAACGTAAATATAAAAAACTAATACCAAATCCAACAATCAATCCTCCTAAGGCAGCGACAATCAACCATTCAAGAGCATCTTCTAAAATCAAACCCCAAAGTAAATTTTTCAAGTTGCTCCAATAAAATTGATTTCTATAATTAGATATATAAAATTCTGACATCGTTGATTGTCCTATAAAAACAAACTTAATTGGAATGTACATATAATAGGAAAAAACGGAGATAACCCAAACCAATATATTAGCAAAGATTGACTTAACTACTGATTCTGATATTTTTGCTTCATATAAAACAATTGGTGTGATTGGAATCAACCAAACTCCCCATGCTACTAAAAGCCACATTATGGTTGAAGTAATTATTCCACGAGTAATCTCTTGATAGTAAAAATCAAACACTCCAAATAAAATTCCAACTAAAATATAAATTAGTCAACGTTTCTTCATAATAAGAACCTCTTCCATTATATCTACTTTTAAATTGCCCTTATTTCTATTAAATTACTATTCACTACCCAATAGTTGTTTTCATAAAAACATCAGCAACCATATTATCATTATACCTTACTGTTTTCACAAATCCATTTTTCTCATAAAGCTTAATTGCTCTTTCACTGCTGCTTAATGTATCTAGGTACATTGCATTTGTATTATTCCTACTTTAGATTGAATAAGTAGTTTTAGAACACTTTCATTTGTACCCGGATAGTTGGCCGTACCATCTGAAATTGAATTTTGGTTTAAAATACAGTGTGATACCAATACGATTTTTTTATTTCTAACATCAGAAAACATAAAATTTTACTCCATTAAATTTAATATGCAGCAAATTACAATTTTATAGTAACTAATTCTAGTATATCATGAAATTTGAGGCAATTTAAATTACTTAAAATTTTTTTAACCAATTCCTCTTCTACACAGTATTATAATTAACTCTTACTTCCTTCAACCTTAAAACATCCATACTTAAACTAACTTCCATATACCAAGCAAATCTTATCTTCTCATCTGAAAGGCCAAGAGACGTCCACTGTGCTTCAGTAATTCCTTTAGAGGTGAGTATTTTTATATCAAAGTTTCCTTTGGTTGTTTTTTTATCGTAGATACAGAGCATCCTATCACTTCCAATAACTTTAATCTGGAACAATAAAAAACTAGCCTACTATAGACATAATACTTCCAAAAACCATTCAAGCTGGCGCCTTGTTATAGCTCTTACTTCTCCTTGATTCTTTGGCCACTGAAATTTCATTTCATCAGAAAGAAATTTTGTAACCAAGATAAAACCATTTCCATCCTATCTTTATTGATATAAATGAACACCAGAAAGACTCCCTGATAAGTAAGTCTTTTTATTATTTTATTAGAAATTTACCACATAAAAGCACCGTAAATTCAGTGAATAATACAGTGTTCTAAATAATTATTCGTTTTTTGAAAGTTATGAAAATAGATAAGTAAAAACACTTCATTTATTAAGTGCATTCTCTACCGCCTTCATAAATGCCTTACTGGTTGTTGTAGCACCAGTTACTGCATCTACATCTACTTTCTGTTGTTTTATAATTTTAGTAAAAACTCCTTCTGCATAAGTCACATAGGGACTTTTCCGATTATCTATCCCTTCAATATTAATAATTTTATGGTTTTCAACTTTTACCTTCACCTTATATGCATAATTTCCAGCCTTCGATTCTCCTATATATATTCCATCATTAATCCTTGTAAGATCGACATTTTTTATAGGTATATTTCTTATTGTGTTTAACTTTATAGCATTAATGGTTGCAAATCCAACACCTATAGCTATGAGAGGTAATAATATCATAATTACTGTTTTTTGTTTAATCTGTCGCTTTACATTCCTTATTCCCCATGGTTTAAAAACAGAAATCACAAAAATAAGTAAAATAGCTACTATCTCAACTGCATTAAATACTACGGCTCTCTGTTGAAAATTTAAATATTCTCTACTCATTGTTGAACTATTTAATCCTGCATCCGCTATAGATGTCATACCATTTATAGCTGGTCCCAAACCAAAACAAGTTACAGCAAACATACTTAATACAATCATCCACTTGAATATTATCCATCGATGTTTAACAAATTTCCATTCTGTGAACAACCCAAAGATAAATGAAGTTAACATTAGAGCAAAGAAAGCATAATTCACTCCCCACGTAAATATTTTAAGAATGCTTAAATCCACTGCAAAAATGTTTTCGGTTATCATATGACAATTTTGTTTAACTATGAAAATAATGAAAATTGATAATAAGCTACCAAATACACTGGCTGCAAGTATAATATGAAAAGTCTTTACTATTTTTTTATAATAAGCACTCATAGTCCAGTTTTTATCCACAATCACGTTCCCCCTAGAACTGCCTCTTTCTAGATTTATAATATTGTTCAATGTTATACGAGAATTTTTATATCTATTTCTATCAGCAGTTTTTTATATTCCCAACTTAACTTACATAGAAATTGTAACATATTTTTAAATTTTTAACACCGTATTATTCATTTATCAACGAATCATGAATTGCTTCACAGCCACCAATGAAAATACATTAGCCGTATCTTCCCAAGTAACAATGCTGATTGTTGAATTCTAAGGTATAACTATTAGTGTAGAACTTCTATTTTCATAACAAAGAACATCTGTATATTTAGATTTATTGGTTAGTTCACCTAATTTTCATCACCTTCAACATACCAACTTGCTTTAATTTCTTGTGCTCTTGATATAACAGTATTTTTTAAAGTATTATAACCATTTGAATCATCAGTACCTTCCTCTGGATATATTTCAAGTTCATTTAATTTTTGAATAATTCTTTCCATAGAACCCAACTCATCACTAAAAAATTCACTTCCTCTAATTCTTATAAACCTCCAACCCAAACGTTCTAAAATAGATTGTCTATTCATATCTTCTTCCAGCTTATCTTCTCCATGCCATCTTTCTCCATCGCACTCAAGAGCTACTCTATTATCCTTATGACTTACTACCATATCTATTCTAAATGCACCTACTTCCCATTGTGGTGTTATATGGTATCCTCTATCTATTAAATATTTCATTACTCGCTTTTCAAATTCTGATTCAGCTTTAACTACGTTCTTTCCAAATTCTACTTGTCTTGATTTATAATTATTACAATACTCTAATAACCCCTTTCTTATATCACCTTTTTTTAAATCATTTTCAGAATCTAATGAATGAACAAGCCATAACTGATCTTTTGCACGACTTACCGCAACATTATATCTCTTCTTATATAAATCATCACTTCCAAATGATTGTAATCTAAGTGCTCCTTCCCCATCATTAGCATCTACCATAGTTAAGAATATAATATCTCTTTCATCACCTTGAAAATTAGCAGGATTACCACATAATATATTTCTCTCATTATATTCTTTAGCAGCCATTTTACTTTGTAATTTTCTATCTATTAATGCAGCTTGCTTATCTCCTTTTAATGTTATTACACCAAAATTCTTACCCATATATTCTTTTTGTTCACAACATGCTAATATTAAAGATACTACTATATCTATTTCCTTTTCATTTGTTTTATTTACAGTTACTGCATCTCGAACCCTATAAGTTACTATAGGTGGTTTTATTTTAATTTGACTAGTCTCACGTAATGGTTTAATCTGCCCATTATATGAAAGCAGATTTGAATACTGGATTATTTCAGGAACACATCTAAAATGTTCTTTAAGCCTTACTGGCTGATAACCTGATGTTTGTGCTAAATCATATATTGAAAATTTACCACTATATAAAGACGGATGCGGTATATTGATTAAATACTCTCTAGCTAAGTTTTCAACATCATCAGATTTTTCACCTATAGCTAATGGACTAACCTGCTCATTATCACCAACAATTATTACTTGTTTTCCTAAATATAATGCAACTATTGCCATAACATCTGCCTGACTTGCTTCATCAATAATTACTACATCAAACTTATTTTTTTTAGGTTCAAAGTTCTCTACTACTTTATTTAGAGGCATTATCCAAACAGGAACTGCCCCTTGACATTCTGGCATTAATTTACGAGCCTCAGATTTTAACTTTTCTGCTCTTTTTCCTTTTCCTTTACCTATCTTTCTGATAAGCTGTCTCCACCCTTCTATAGCTCTAACCTGAGATTTATTATCTTCAAAAGCTTTTAATTTATATAACCATGCTTTGTTAAATGCAAGTTCTGCCGTATTTTCTCTTAATGCCTTTTCCATATCTAATATATCGTTTTGAATCTCTTCAATATTAACAGAATTTCTATCATCTATTTCCTGTTTAAATTGAGCATATTTCCAAGCATCATTTATATTTAAGAAAACATTTCCTCTTCCAAATTCATTATTTCTTAATCTTATTTCATCAGCCCATATTGGTGCTGTCTTTTCTAATCTGCTTATTAATTCTCTTCTTCTAATAATATTCTTTCCTATCCCCTTTATGTATACTATAGCTTCATAGCATTCCTTATATAAATTTACATCTTCATTCGTCAATGCATTTTGAAGCCGACTTATTATTTTACTATTTTTATTAGCTGAATACTTGTTAATTACACTTTCGATTTTTTCTTTATTTTGTTTTATCTCTTCATACTGAATTCTATTGATCTGTGATTGCATAGCTTCTATAATTTTCTGACTTAAATCTGTCTTAATGTATTTTAAATTGCTATATTTATCGCTAGATAAATCAACTCTAGTACTAATTTTATCTAAATCTAACCCAGCTTTTTTAATATCATTTTCCATTTGGTTCCAAGTATCATTGTACCAATTAATATTCTCTTTAATTATAGGTATATACTTAACACATGTGGCTTCAAAATTTTCTCCCATAGCTTCAGTAGTATCAGCTCCTAGTGGAACCATTTGCCTATTCCATCTATTCTTTAATTTTTCTCTTTCCAATTTTAAATTATAAAATTTATTTAAAGCTTTATATTCATTGGATTTTACAGGAACATGCCCATTTACTCTGCATGAATTTATAAATGATTTCATTTGTTTATTTAAAAGAAGATTTAATCTAGTTATTTTTCCACCACTTTCAAGCTTTCTGATTATTACATCCATCTGCACTTTAACATCCATGTTATTATCTAAATCTTTAAATTCAGGATTATAATTTAAAATATCTTCAGAACAATCTAATGAGAGATTATATACTCTCCCAATTTCATTCATTAAATTAATCCAGTTTTTCTTTAGCATATCTTCTTTCGAATCTTGTATTACTTCTAAAGTCCATAATTTATTTAAATTAATATTTTTAACAGCATTTTTAACTTTATCAATTATTGATTTTAGTGTTTGTTCACTTATTTGGCGGTTACTTTCCCAAAATTCAGCTCCATGATCCAATACTTTTTCTTCGAAAGAATTTTTTTTATTAATTAAATTATTAAATTCTATAGGCGTTATTAATTCAGAAACATCTGGCAGATTACTATCAAATTCATTTTCTTCATCCTTAGAAATTGCTTCATTGCTTAAATATAATTCTTGTACTTCTTGCTCAGTTAAGGATAAATTCATACCTTTTTCAACAGGTAATGGAATCCAGCTTGCATTTTCTTTATGTTCATTAATAAATTTTCCACAATCTTTAGGTTTAAACTCTTCTCCTCCTATTACTATATATCTGTATTCATTTAATCTTGCATTTTTCAGTTCAAGTTTCAATTTGCTTAGTTTTTTGATTTTATCTTTTCTATCTCTTTCTAATGAAGTTATTTTTTGATTTAAACTATCCGGTTCTAATCTAGATCTATTTTCATTAATAATATCTAAAGTATTCTCCATTTCAATTCTGCTTTCAGTTGTAGAAAGCAAACTTAAGCATAATGCCTGTAAATTGTCAGTAACCTTTTCTTTTAAAACAGCTAAAGCCTTTTCACTATAACTTGTAACTAATATACTTTTTCCTTGAGACAATAAATGTCCTATCATGTTGGCAATTGTATGAGTCTTTCCTGTTCCTGGAGGCCCCTGAACCAAGACAGCTCCACGCGTTTCTAAATATTTTGCTACTGCTAATTGTTCAATATTTGCAGGCTTTGTAAGAATAATATTTTCATCTAAGCCATTTGAAGCTAATAATGTGCTACTATTTTCAGTACTTGTACTATTGCTATTATTTAACTTAGTGCTATTATCTTCATCTACTCCAATTATATCTTTCAAAAATTCTGGAATAGAATCTACTTCCTCTAAGTCTTCTAAGATAGCATCAATAGCTGACTCGAAACCCATATTTAATTTTCTAACAAATAAAACTGGTTTTCTAAATATCTGTGGATATTCTTGAAATTTAAATTCTCCATCATTATCTAAAAATTCACCATTAGGAGATAAAGCATGAGCAACTCTATTAAGAAATGAATCACTTTCATCAATATCAAAAGGTGAAAATTCTTCTGTTTCAAATTCTTTATAAATTTCTAGTAATAATTCAGTATTAGAATCTGGTACTAATGTAAATACGCTTTTATATAATTCAGGACTTCTATCAAACACTTCAATTTTAAATTCTGGAATGTTAGCATCAAATATTAAATTGACTTTTTGCAAAAGAATAGGATGATATATTTTCTTTTCATACTTACATCCTAAAATTCCATCACCAAAAATCAATTCCATAGCCTCAGATTCTTTTTTTAATGTTGAATATAATGTATATAACATATTAAATATATCATCAACATCATGTGCAGCTATTTCTTTTTTTGACCAAATAGTTCTTTTGTCCTTCCAGTTTTCTAACGCTGATATTCTTTTTTTATCATCATCAAAATTAATTTTGACTAGTTTTTCTTCTCCTGTTCCTGAGTCTTTTTCTATTTTACTTATTGACTTTTTTATATTTACTTCTTTATCAAATTTGCTCCATCCATTTTCAAGCCATTCTTTTAATTCTAAAGGAGGTTTAGGACATTCAGTAAATTCAGGTTTGCCCACAGTTAATATTGCGTCAGAATCATTATCTTTATGTATATTATTTTTTATATTTTCATGTATAGGAATATCCTCAAGCCACCTACACCAATGTTGTGAATCAATATCTGTTATAGTAGGATTTTTTATATTATTATATTGCTTTAAAAACCTAAATAGGTTGCTAGCTTTATTCTTTTCTTTCTCACTAAGCATTAGTTAACCTCCAAAAGTATTTTTATATAAAATTTTATTTTTTTCTACACAATTATACCATATATTTCAACAAACACCATATAGTAAGCTTCACGTATATTATCTGTTCATTTGCTAGTTATGTCCTTTATTTTTCCTGCCTTATCAAATATAACATTGATAATATAAAAAACCCTCAAGTAAATCATCAAACACTTAAGGGCTCTACTTAACTATATTTTCTTTTCTCCTTGTTTGCTAACCCTATATTAAGAAACATATACTATTCTTACCATTCTCTAATCCCAGCTATATCAATACTTCTAACCGTGTTTCTTTTTAGACCTTACTAATCACTCCACATGAAACAGTTCAAGCAACATGTATACTGGAAGCAAAATTATTGTATCAATATCAATACCTTTAAATCCCATAATAAGTTAGAAGATACAAATACCTATTTCACTCTATACAATTTCCTCAAATCACCATTCATTTTCGCGTATTTATCAATTCGAGAAAAAGTTTTACCCCCTCTAAGCAAAAAATACCCCAGAACCCTAGTCTAGGCAAACATAAAGCACACAAAAAAAATAGGTCAAAATGCCCTAAGCCTTTGATACCAAGCTATTTCCGCTCTATCCTTACCACACACTCAACATGTGTTTTGATAGAAAAGTGATACTAATTCGCAGATATATTGATTTTGCATAAAGATATACCCCCTAAAGTAAGGGGGTCGTATATCCTCATAGTACAGCAAGCACTTTTGCCCTATGGATTTACGTTCCTGTATTTCAACAGGTTTGCTCTTAGCGCTTATATTTCAATTTTTTTACACTAGCATAACAATTATTAGTGTTATAGAGAAACTACAAATAAGTATTTTATTCAAGGTTATGAACTCTTAAGAGCGAGGTCAAGAACACAACTGAAATAAATATTATTACCTGTTACAGTATTTCCAAATACCCTTCCGTTCCATTTACCCTAATCCTCTGCCCATCTTTGATCAGCTTAGTGGCATTTTCCACGCCTACCACTGCCGGAAGACCATATTCCCTCGCAACAATGGCGCCATGCGTCGCTACTCCGCCTACCTCCGTCACCAGGCCTTTGACGGATACAAACAGGGGTGTCCAACTGGGGTCGGTGAATGTGGCAACCAAAATATCGCCTTCCTCTATATGGGCGTCCTCTATCCTTAACACGACCCGAGCCCGACCCTCAATGATGCCGGATGAAACAGGCACCCCCGCCAAAGCGCCTTCAGGAATATTGCCGTTATCATATTCACCTGATATAACCTCACCCTCAGAGGTCATCACCCGTGGTGGCGTCATCTTCTCATAGACCTCGTATTCCATTTTTCGCTTAGTTATAATGCTGTAATCAAGACGGTTTATTTTAACAACCTCCCTGAGTTCTTCAAAAGACAGATAATAGATATCCTCCTTCTCCTGGATAACGTCCTTTTGTACGAGCCTGGCGCCCTCCTTCAGTAGGGCTTGCTTAATGATCCAGAAATAGCAAACCATGAAATATTTCGGGTACTCCCGATAGCCAATAAAATTGCGTAAAACGCTGATCGCCTTCTTTGTTTTTTGGGCTTTTCTTTTACCACCGGGCAACTCTGCCAGGCGACTTAGGAGATCCTGTGCTTTTTGCTCCGCTTCCTGCCACCCCTGCTCAAATTTAAGGTTATGGGCACCCGACTCAAAGTTTCTGATGTTGCTGAGAATCATAGGGATAAGCGCGGTTGGATGTTCGTTCCAACGGGGCATAGTAATATCGATCTCACCGGAACAACGCATGCCGTATTTTTTCAGGTATGCTCGAATAGAAGCACTTACAGCTTTTCCGCCTTCCAATTTAGCCAAACACTCAAAAAATGTTTCATCACTGGCGTGCCCAAGATATTCAATTATCTCCGGGTATTGCCGGATGACATCCGCAACGTCCAAAAGCTCAAGGCCCATCTCGGATGTGACATTATTGGACACAGATTGAGAGAGAGTATCGGCAACGTTCTTTTCGCCTAACCATTTCTGCATGTTCTTGTTAAGCCACTGAGACGTGTAGCCTCCGACAACCATCAATGCCATGCCGTCAGAAGTGGCTTTTTTCAATTCCATGCTACTTTGTAGAATGAGATCAAACAAGTCGTTCCCATATACATTGGCGGATCTTTGCTCCACTGCCCGAATCAATGCCCTATTGCGGGCAATCATTTTCTCGACGACCATCGCATCGTTCTTCCGGTAGAACTTTATGGCTTGAATCACCCAGGACAAAATCCCCAATAGCATGGTATTCGAGGTCAGCGCTGACTTCTCTCGAGACAACGTCTTGATAAAGTCCTTCCTTTCCATCAATTTGAAAAGGGCGTTCGATCCCAGAACATCGGAACTGCGATATCTGCTGAGGACTACTTTCCCCAGCCGCGAGGAAATTGAGCTCGATACATCCATATAAAGCCTTCCGCCGGCATCGACCAAATCCGAGCCGCTAACCATCTTGAAGATAGGTTGGTAGAAGGTTATGCCCAATGGTTTCATGGCTTCCGTCATCATCTGTTGATGGCCGAACGACAGGTACACATGGTTTTTCCCATCTTTCACTTCCGGTTCGGGGTATAGAGTAGTGATGGGGCGGCTCTGAACGATATAGGCTTTATCTTCATAAAGGCACCATTCAATGTCCTGAGGGCGACCAAAATACGTTTCAGTCTTTCTTCCCATGCGCTCAAGCTGCAAAATCTGCTCATCTGTCAACGTCTGCATATTCTGCTTTTGCATCTCGATTTCCTTTTCCTCAGTGCCTCCTTCTTTTAAAGCGTAAATTGCAAGCTTCTTGGTGGAAATCTTTTTATTGATAATCCTACCTTCTCGCACCTTATAGATATCAGAATTCACCAGGCCGGAGACCAGTGCCTCACCAAGCCCAAAGCTTGCATCGATGGACAGCACCTTCCTGTTTGATGTTACCGGATCAGCTGTAAACATGATCCCTGAAGCCTCAGGGAAAACCATTTCCTGGATTACCACAGACAGATATATCTTGCGGTGATCAAAGCCATTTTGAATACGATAAGTTACGGCACGGTCAGTAAAAAGCGATGCCCAACACTTGCTGATAGCTTTTAGGATGGCATCTTTCCCGATAATGTTCAAATAGGTATCCTGCTGTCCTGCAAAGGATGCTGTCGGCAGATCTTCCGCTGTAGCGCTGGAACGTACTGCATATGCATTTTTTTCCCCAAGTTTTGAAAGCTGCGTTGTAATTTCTTCTTCAATGTCCCTTGCAATGACTATCCCTTCGATGACCCTGCGGATTTTTTTGCTGATTTCACTGATTCTTTCCCTTTCATCAGCCATAAGATACGATAATTGATCCAGTAAATCGCTAAGTTCCTTATTATTGTCAATAATTCTTTTATAGGCTTCAGTGGTAACACAAAAACCATCTGGAACCCGTATCCCCTGGATCCTGGACAGTTCCCCCAGATTGGCTCCTTTTCCTCCTACAATCGAAAGCTTATTTTTATCAATCTCCTGAAACTTGAGCACATATGAATTCATACACATTCTCCTCTCTATTATTTAATGGGCAAACAATCAGGTATTATTCATTTTTTTGTCACTGCAATCCCTTCCTTTAATATTTTTATGGTATCGTTGAGCTTCTTTAAATACTTATCCTCGTCAAGCCCTGCAAAGAAGCTCTCATTTAAAATGAGGGTGATAAGTATATCCGCAACCAGATCGGAATCAGCTTCCGGCTTGATTAAGCCACGCTCTTTATCACTCTCTATATTTTTTTTCACCGATTCAATGGTAGTGGCACGAAACCTGGCAATGAATTTGCTGTTGTCACTCCACATCAGTATGCCTATCCGGCTATAATCAGGTCTAAACTTTGCCCATTCTAATGCTGCTTTCATTTCTTCCATACCAATTTCAAAAATGTCCGCATCCGTGTTTAAAACTTTTATATGAGACATAATTTCGTGCTTTTCATTTTCAATTTTTTCCATCATATAAAGATATATATCCTCTTTATCATTAAAGTATTGGTAAAAACTACCCTTAGGTATACCTGCGTTCTTAATAATCTGGTTGATTGATGCGTCGGTGAAACGCCTGATAGAAAACTCCTTCACTGCAGCATCAAATATTCTTTGTTTCTTATCATCATTTAAATTATGAAAAGTACTTGTTGGCATAATTTATCCTCCTTTTGTGACCTGGTGGCCATGTGATATAGAAAAAAATTTATCTCATCTGCAAATACGACTAGGTGGTCATATAATAATATTATTATATGACCACCTAGTCGTAATGTCAATGTAAACTTTATTGATATAATTATTTGCTGTCAATGAACATTCCTCCAGCAGCCCACTAATACAATGCCCATACGGTCTGACTTATGTTTTTGTGCAATATTGACTTATGTCAATATCTTGGACACAAGTCTAGGAAAGGGCAATTACTTTATTATGTAGTTAATATTTTAAACGCTAGAACCAAGCTTGCATTCTTGCCCAATAAAATCCTTAGGTGCTGTCATTATGATATCTTTGGTGCGGCACGCATGCCGATGTAGCAAAATATTGAACCATCCATCAACTTGTGGAAAACCACAGGAATCCAATCCTGACCAGCAGCCCCGGCAAATACGGTCTCAGACACAGGTATAAGTTTTATTTCAAGTGATGGTGATGGATCTTTCCTGCCGTCATTTATTTCATATACCAAATGTAATATTCCGTTATGCTCTGTTATGGTAATGACGACTCCTTTACGCTCGTAGGTTCCTATGAATGGTGCGATATCAACCATAGGTGGTTGTGAAGATGGTCCAAAGGCTTTGTCTGGCATTCTCACACCAGCAAGTTCCTCAAACAGTTCCCGAAAAAGTACTGAGTGTAGCAAGTCTGAGGCTCCGCCATTAGTCAACAAGGCAATTGCTGTTCCGGTTTCTGGAACTACACGCAAGTATCCATTCTGACCAATGGTAGCACCGTCGTGTCCAAACACTTTAACGTCATCCCAATCATATAACATCCAACCAAGTCCCCATCCCTCGTTACCGGATGTCCACTTGTCAGGAGTTTTTGCTTCAAGATGCAGCATAGCAGTAACAGTTTCATTGGTTAATATACGGGTATTATCTGGTGCTTCTCCATCATCAAGATACACCTTTGCAAATCGGATCAGGTCAGCAGCTGTAGCACATAAAGCACCACCACTCGGACCGGCTGAACGAGGCAATAGGTTCCAGAATGGTACTGGATCTGGCCCCAAGTGTCCCATCGCCGCACGAAATCGCAGCACTTCCTCGGGGAGGGTCACTGTACTGGTGAGTCCTAGCGGAGTAATGAGTCTGTCCCTCAACGCATCGTCCCAAGTCTGACCTATCAGCACCTCGATAATACGGCCTAACACGTTGTATCCAACGCTACTGTACGAAACAATCGTCCCAGGTTTGCTGTCCAGCTTTAACTCCTTAGCAGCTTCGATGTAGTGTTCTAGACAATCATCCCCGCGACCAGTGTCAAACGTAAAATCGCTGGTTAGACCACTAGTATGGCTGAGTAACTGACGAATCGTTATCGCATCGGCCTCGGGAACCGTAAATTCTGGGAATATCTTCTTCAATGGTGTATCCAAATCCAGTTCACCCGAATCTACTAGCTGCATCACCAGTGTAGCTGTGTAAACCTTAGTAATTGAACCGACCTGGAATAGCGAATCAGTTGTGACATCCACACCAGTCCCCCTATGCAGCACTCCACTAGCCAGCTCGTGAATTTTTCCATCAGTAAGTACCGCCAGGGACGCTCCTGGTATTTGACAGTTTTCTCGTAGCTCGTTCAGTCGATTCTGCCAGTGATAATAGTTTAACTTTGTGGTATTTTCTTCCTTTTTATGGCTCATATTATTTTCTCCTTTTCTCCTTATTTTAACCTTTAATACAAGGTATAGCACCTCGATTCTTCATAGATAAGAATACAATAGTTTTTTAAACTGAATTTAAACTATCTAGTTTTTTAATCATAATTCTCATCTTCAAAACCATATTTTCTCTAGTAATATGCTCATTTAGGAGAATTATTATTAGCTATTTATTCATGAAATTTATATAAAAAACAACCTCACATATTGTTCATAATGAGGTTGTTTTGTCTATTGGAATCCTTATTTATATTTTATAAGTTCCTCGGTAAAGTTACAATAAATGTAGTACCTGTGTCTAATTTACTTTGCACATGAATAGTCCCTTGATGCATATCAACAATCTTTTTAACTATTGAGAGCCCCAAACCACTGCCTTTTATTAAAGGGCTTCGTGATTTATCACCTTTAAAAAAGCGCTCAAAAATACGGCTCTGATCTTCCTCAGCAATACCTATTCCAGTATCAGATATCTTAAATTCCAAAATGTTACCTTGATTATGCAGATTAATTCTTACACTTCCACCTTCAGATGTAAATTTAATACTGTTATTAATCAAGTTTATAAAGACCTGACTCATCATATCTTCATCTGCTTTAATTTCAACTTCTTCCAAAGATACATCCATATTAATGTTCTTATTAAGCCACTGTGGCTCACAAGACAAAATAATATGTCTTATCTGTTTATCTACACGATACTTCTTGGTTCAAACTTAATAGTGTCCGATTCCAGTGAGGCAAGTCTTAATAAATTGTCACTAAGCTTGGATAACCGCGTACTTTCAGCTTCAATAATATTTAGATAGTGCAGCCTTTTATCAAAACTTAGCTTGTCATTTCGAAGCGCCTGTGCAAAACCACGGATGGATGTTAGAGGAGACTGGATTTCATGAGATACATTTGAAATGAATTCCTGCCTCATTTTCTCCATCTTGCTTAATTCTGAAGCCATATTATTTACACTTTCCACTAGTTCGCTGTATGGACCTAATTCTTCAATATTCTTATATAAATTTATATTATAATCTCCTTCTGCAATTTTCTTTTGAGCCTTAATAATTGAATCAAAAATACCTGATTTATGTTCATCAAAGAGTAATGCAACTTTGATTATTATTAGCACTATAAATAACCCAAGTAAGGAATTGATAATCTGGACTAATAAATCTGGTGGAGAGTATCCCATTCTGGCATAAATATAAGAGGTTAGGTAAAAAGCTGCTGCAGAGCATCCTATAAAGAGAAAAAGTGCAGAAATTATCCCAAGAGCATTTTGAATCCTTTCTTTCCTTTTCATCAATAACCCTCCAAGCGATAGCCCAACCCACGGACAGTTTTTATTTTAAAAGAATGATCCCTCTCTGAAAGCCGTTCTCGGAGCCTGTTAATATGCACATCCAAGGTTCTTTCGTTTCCTTCGAAGTTATAGCCCCATATATCTTCAATAAGCTGATCCCTGGAGAAAGTCTTTCCTGGAAAACTTGCAAGTTTAAATAGAAGCTCAAACTCCTTAAGAGGTAGATCTTTACTTTCGCCGTTAACTATTACTTCATAGTTTTTTCGGTTCATAAACAATTCTCCAACTTGTATTGTATTTGACGCAGCAATTTGATAGCGTTTAAGAAGAGCTTTTACCCTGACAATCAACTCTAAAGGATCAAAGGGTTTTACCAAGTAATCATCTGCCCCCAATTGGAACCCCTTGACCTTTTGACTTGTTTCTCCATTAACTGTAAGCATAAGCAAAGGAATATCATAATACTTTCTAAGTTCAGAACATAACTCCCAGCCATCCATATTAGGTCATCATCACGTCAAGAATAACCATATCCGCTTTAATAGTCTCAAGTTTGGCTAAAGCTTCTAATCCATCAGATGCTTCATATACATCAAAACCTTCATCCCGTAAAAATAATCCAACTAATTCACGAATATTAGGATCATCATCCACAACCAATATTTTACTCATTTTATGCGCTGACTCCTTTCTTCACAGCCTGATATCGGTATAAGCTATAAAATAACCTCATGCTTATTATTTCGTCTTTATATCATACCACATTCTAATAATATATAACCTCTTTTTAAACTGAATCAAAGTGGATAATTATAGTAGTGCGACCGCCTCCACATGGATGATGTGTTCTAGTTGGTATATGATATCATCTCACCTGATACCTGATTTATTTTCATAATGGTATCGACTTTAGTTATGCCGCCAGTTAATATCAGGCACACACCAATGGTAGCAATCACAGTTGAACGTGAGTAGCCTGTAAGATATCCACTACCCCCTGCACTCTAGAATGGTATCCATGAAAATATACGTTTATATATAAAAGAATCAACTGGATTAAGAAGAATTGCGGCTATAAACAATCCGATAATTAATACAAATATTAATCTAATAAGGGTTCCTTTCTTAAGGGGTTTCTCCATGTAGTGAACTACACCTCGCAACGAAAGTTTACCGTTTTTCTTCCAGCCCAAAAAAAGCAGCAGTCCGAGTTCTGCGGGCACAAGAGCAACACACATAGCAATCACCCAGGCAAGATATGATGGGTAACCAAGTAATTGGACAAGGGTGCTCCTATAATAAAATATGCTGCCAGAATCAGCACAACTGAAAGCAGAAGTGAATGCTATTCTTCACATAAGCGCTTCACAACCTTATTTACCAACTTTTTAACTTGAATCTCCTTTTCCATAGTAGTTGTCCTCCTTGAATTTTAATCTTATAAGTTGAATCAAGCCACAGAAAGTACATTAAAAAATTTAAAAATCTCCGTCACTACAATTGACTTCGTGAATAATGATATAATAGTTTTTTAAACTGAATTTAAACTAAAAAAACTCATATATTACTTATAGTGAGATTGTTTAATAACATGGAATCTTTAGTTAGATTTATTTTAAAGAAGTTGGAGTAAGCTTAGATGTCAAGCATGAGGGTTTTGTACAATTTCAATCCTGTAACTAAATGTATCTTTATCCTAAGCACTAGGTTACTGGAGGATTAAAAAAAGCCGGTCAAGGCGAAACCAATCCACCCAACCGGCATAAATATTTTCTATTCAATTACAACTTCTATCTCTATCCCATCAATCAAAGTTACAATAATCTTCTCCCCATCAAATACAGCCATCTTCTCCACTATCCTAAAAAAACAAATTCATAACAAAATTTTCTATCGACTCCGCTTTCTCTAATATCTTTATAAAAGCTTTCATCAAAGCTTAAACAAATCATTGCTTTTTCAATAATTGTCGATATAGTATCTTGCCTGTTCTATTTCTTACCTGTCGTTGTACACATATCTCCCCGGTATAGCCCTCCGCTATTTCATTTTAATTGCCGGCATGCTGATCGGCAACTCTATGACCGGTATCTCCTTGGGAGTAAGACGTTTAGTTGATGGAATGCGGACACAGAAAAATTTAGTTAAAGGATCTTTAATGCTTGATGCAACACCAAAAATGGCAGCAAAGCAAATTGTGGATAATGCTTTTGATCCGGCAATCCTGTCTACCATCAATTCCATGGTTGGTATTGGTATGGGAATTGTTTTTTTACTAGGTATGATGACAGGTCAAATACTATCCGGCACCTCACCTGTTACAGCGATAGAATTACGATTATTCTTGGAATACTTGGCAGTGTAGCATTGACAGTAATTTTATTTGTACAGTTAGGCTATAAAACGTTTTTCAATGAGCAAAGCCAATTAACAATTGGTGACTAGTAAATAATGTTTTAAGTATAAATACAGAGTTCATATGCTTGATTTCAAGGCTTTCCATATGAGCTTTATTTTTTCTCTTATCTGTATCTTCCCAAGTTCACTAAATCTGATAAGGACAATTTACTGATGATTTCATAACCGTTTCCTTGTCCCCGTGGTCTAACAATAACTGTTCCCATGTTCGGGATTTGGCCTAAACCAATCCCTTCTGGAAAACTATGAGCAATTATAACCTTGTTGCTCCCCTGAGGAGGTATGACTTCCAACCTTGACTGAAAAGAGCCTAATATTCTTCGTTGCTCTGCAGCAGATATACTTCCACTTAACTTATAAACTTCAAACCAAAATGGGTCGATTTGAACATTTGACCTTCCAAAAGCCAATTGTGCCGTTTCTATAGTTCTGCAAAATGGACTTGTTAGGACAGGATAATTGATAGGAATTCGTAAATTACGAAGAATTTGGCCATAGTAAATTGCTTGTCTTCTTCCCATTTCAGAAAGATTTCTTTGAGTAAAACAATATAGAAAATTTAGATACGGTTGATCTTCTCCAACAGTTGCTTCCCCATGTCTAACATATAGTATATATCCTCCGCCCCTTAATAAATCTAGTAACGAATTATTCAATTTAACTTCTCCCTTCCCTATGTTTACTTTTTATAATAATAATTTAATTTATGATAATCACCGCAAGGATGTTAACCCATATTTTATATGGTCTTCCACTATTTTGGGTACCCCCGGAAAGCAATATTTATCGCATCCTATAAAACTGGAAAAAGTCAAGGCAATTACAGTAAAAATAAAAAGCCGGTCAAGGCGATTACTAACCACCCCAACCGGCATTTCAATGTCTTATTCAATCTCACACTCAACCTCAGTGCCATCCATCAAACTTACAATAACCTTCTCCCCATCAAACACTGTCATCTTCTCCACTATCCTAAAAAATAAATCTATATCAAACTCTTCTATCAGCTTAGCTTTCTCTAACATCTTTATAAACTGCCTTGCCTTATACCTCACTAATACATTGTCACTCTGTAACCTTTCTTTCCACTTTTCCATAAAATAATCCTTATTTTGAACCATGGCATTAAAAGCTTCTACAAATACCCTGTATAAAACCCTATCCTGTTCGTACCTTTTCCATCCAAATAATCTCTATAAATCCTTCTCACAATCTTAGCTTGTTTCTGGTTTATAACTAAGTTTCCGTCTTTCCCTTTATCATAGCCTAAAAACTTTGTGTAATTTACTGTAACTTTCCATGGACGTAATAGCTTTCAGCTTTTAAAAGCAAAGCTATTACGTCTTGAACTAATGAAAATCAACTAAAGTTGGAAAGAACCTATTTGACGCATACCTTGGGTCCATTATAATATTATCTAAGATAGGATAATAAAATCCATCCAGATAAGCCATATTGCCAAATACAGCAGATATCCTGTTTTCACTTTTAGCTTCATAGGTTTGTTTTCCTGTAAGTGCATCATAGAGTCTAATAGTAGCTGTACCTGTAAAAGGTAATATTAACTTTTTCTTTGGAACCTCCATATTAGTTCCCTTTATTAAATCTTTGCTGTAGGCAATGCTATTTTTAAAAGCCATGATGCTCCTCCTCTCTATTAATTTTTCTATATTTTTGAATATAAACTTATATACTTAAAGTGTTAAAAATTTTTCGTGATGTTAATTTAAACACGTAAAAAAAACCCTCTACCATCAGGTATGGGCTTTAGTCATATAATAAAAATATTGTTTATCAATTACTAAATTGAATTATAAACTTTATAAGAAAAATGAGATTTTGATTACAACACCAAAAACAAATATACTGCATAAAATTAACAGTATCCCATCTTATTTTTTACCTTGGTTATAAAAGTGCAAACCATTAAAAATTTGAAAAATACCTAAACAAGTAAGCATATACGGCATTACTATTCTGCCATCAATCTTACCAATAAATATGCTTATAGATAATATAATTATTAATATTCCAAATATAAATCTAACTATTGAAAAATTTCTTTTCAAAGTCTTCCCTCTTTTGATATTTATATTTAGTTCGTTTTAAGTCACTACTTCGTATCAATTATAATTTTATAATATCACTATAATGACTGGCTCTTACTAATTTCTTCTATGTATAGTAAAATAAATGAACACATTAATATAGGAAGAATGTGTATTAGTGGTACTACTTTTTTCCTATCATAAAAAACAAAGAATAATTAATTTCTGAACCATCAATAACCTTGACATCATTATAAAAAACATTTGTTACCACACTTTTAAATCCAAGTTCTTGTAACAATTTTTCTAACTCATTTTGCTTAAAGCCATTAATGACCTTTAAAATCTTTTTCTAACTTGTGAAAACTTCCATCATCTTCAACTAATTCAACAATACATAAATATCCAGTGTCTATAATCATTTCATATAATTTTTTTAAAGTCGTTCTTATATCTATAAGATGATGTAATTCCATCGAAGTATATATTACATTAAACTTTTATTTTTTAGTAAGCGTAGCTAAAGGACGTTGCAAAGCCTTAGCTGAGCTTGCTTGCTACTGGCTATTTTTGAATTAATCTTTTATAATACTTTTTTTGAAGAAATTAATATATTTATCATCTTCATCCTCAAAACATCTTCCGTCTGACATTTTGTTAGCCACAGCGAAATATTTTTGTGCCATATCAAACCTTTCTAATCCAAATAACACCTTCGCTGCTAAAAAATATCTTTCTCCACTATCAATTCTAAAAGTAGCACATCTAGAAAATTCATTTGACCACTTCTTTGCTTCTTCAAAGTTATTAATTAATATATAAGCTTCACAAATGGATTGTGCCAAATGATAACTTTCACTATAGTTTTCTTTTGGATTAGGAAGTTTCAACCATGCCTTTTTTAAAATTTCTATTACTTTATCATATTTTCCTTCATTATATTCTTTGTTACTCTCATGCATTAAATCATGTATAACTTTACTTAATTCATTATCAAGTATTAATTTTTCCATTATATTTACTCCATTCATTTAAATTATTGTTATTTTATTGGTGGTACTTTTGTTTCTATTGGTGGTACTTTTGTTTTTGTTGTTGGTACTTCTACCTCTACAGGTAATTCATCATCTATTATCGGTGGTAGGTATGTTTCCTGAATTTTCGCCCCATCTGACCTATTTATACTATAATGTTCAAGATAATAATTTTCTGATTTTAACATCCATTCTCTTACTTCTGGTGCTTTTTTCCCAAATTTTCTTCCTGTTTCATTCCACCACTTAACTGCGTCTGTTTTATGTGCCATATCTCCATATTTTAGTTCATACCATTCTCCATCACTTGCTTTAAACATGGTTTTCCCATCAATTACATCTATATCTCCATCTTTCAACATTCTTTCAATAACTTCTTTCCCTGTACGTGAACTTTTTCCAGGTGTTCTTCCCACATATTCTAATCTTTTGGTTATTCCTGCTATTAGCGAACTACTCTCCCGACCTAATACATTGTATATATATTGACCTTCTAATTCATATAGTTTATTGATATTTGTGTTTAACCTATCTTCACTAATTCCATCAGAATCCAATAAAATTTGTCCTATAACTCCTTGTAAAACATTATTAAAACCCTGTTCAGTAAAACGTTCTAACAAATTGTCATTTGGATTTTTATCTCTATAATTAGATATCTCTTCTTCAATTATTCTTTTTTCTTCAATTGTTTTAGCTTCAAACCATTTTAGTGATAAACCTACTAAAACATTTTGAGATTTTATTGAATACTTACCTGAATCCCTTTCTTTATTATATAATATATCTGGGAATGTTGCCATTTCTTCCATTAACTTGTAATATTCATCTTCACCTAATATTTTTTCTACATATGATAATATCTCTTTTTCTCCATTAGTCAAGTCATTTGGATTTTTTAGCATTAATTGTATTACCTTATTCTTATCTACTTGTCCATTTTCTGAAATAGCAGAAACACCCCTTAATTCAGATATCCCTCCAGTTATTCCTGATATTTTTGAAAATACGAAACATATATTTTCTTCCATATCTCTTACACCATTACAATATAAATTAAATGAATCATTGAATTCTGTCAAACTTATTGTTTGATTTTTAAGTGAATTCTGTAAATTTAAAACATCATCTGTAATCGGAAATGATGTAAAACTTAAACTATTTGCTAAACTTAATATTTCTTCAAATTTAGAATTCATCTTTTTATAATTATCTATACATTCACTAACATTATTATTTATTTGAAATTGTCCTCCATATTGGAGTGAAATAACTCCTGTATCATCATTTGTAAGGGCTGCCCCGCCCCCACTTCTTTTTATGCAGTTTACAAAATCCTCACTTTGCTTTTTTAATCTAACTGCCCTTGGCTTTTCTTCATTTTCTAAAGCATTTTTCACGTACTTTATATCTTCTATTAAATTTGTATAAAACTCCTGATTTTTAATATGCTTTTCCATGAATTTATCTTTTGCTTCACCTGACCATCCAGCTTCAGTAAGCTCTGCGATAGTTCTATTTATATTTTCTTTTTGTTCTTCTAATGTCTTTATAATGTTTTCATATTCATTTATTGTATTAGTCAATTCACCAATATCTAATTTAAAATCCATTTACTTTCCCCCATGTACTAATCACTTTATTGTATTTTAACATTAGCAATATATATCTAATTTTTACATTAATATTCATATATTTCCTTTATCTTAATGTTTTTGTATGTACATGTCAATACGTCCTCATTCTTACTTTTAGTATTAAAAAACCATTTAAGTCATTTTGAATTATCAAAGGACATTTATATATTTAGATTTATTGATTTGCTGGCATTTTTTTCACTATTCGCCACAAAATTAAAGGATGTTATTTCTCCGAATCGCACTATAATCTTACACCTGCATCTCTTTTCAAAATAATCATATTACCAAATATATTTAGCGATACCTACTTATTTTTTCATAGTCTTAAAGATTCCAATAGCCTTTAAAGCATCCTTAAAAGCACATATATAAATTTCTCTGTATATAATGACCATCTCGGCATTTGTAATATCCCCATATTCTACAAATAGCCCCTGTAATTCTTCATCAGCCTTATTTATAAACTTATCCTGTACCTCCAATAATGCAATTTCCAATTTCTTGCATTTTCCATCCTTTTTACCTAAATCAAGTGAAATACCGTTAAGCCTTTTATCAATAAAGAAATCAATAAACTCTTGAAATTCTTCCAGCATATCCATACCTCCAAATCTTATGTTTGTGGTATGTTAACTCTTAATCGATATGCTTTCAAGTTATATTCATTTCACGTTAACACTTAATTTAAAAGTATTTATAGTTGAATTAGAATCCCACTCTCGACTATATTTGAATTGAATTGATGTTTTTCCAGTATTAATAGCTTGAAATAACCATCTATCTCTTAACCCTGCTCCAGGACACGCCTGAGGATATAGCGAATAAATTATGTTAATATGTTCAGTATTTTTTATTATAGAACTACCTGTTGATACTGATTGCCAGCTATAACCTCCATCATACCCGTCATCAGGAAGAGTTAGTTGAAGTGTTTCACCTTTTTTTAAAGTTATACTTTGGTTATTGAAGCTTTCATCAATTTTTGTAGCATTTGAGTTAATAGTAAAAGGCATACAAATTCCTTTTTTTATGTTAGAGCTATCCGCTTTATCCAGAACATAAAGCACATATGAATGGCTAGGTTTATAATTATTAATTGGCGAGATTTCAACTTGCTTGTAATCATCTGACAAAGCAACTTCTGTTTCTACTTTATTATAACAGTCATCTAAAATAAATATAGATGAATCATTAATTTTGGATTTGTATACTAGTGATTTAAAATTAATTTTCCAAACCTTATTTTCATCCACATCTTCCCTTAAAGGCAATGATTTCCAGTTTTCAATGTGCTCACGTTCAAGATTTTCGTATTCTGGTGCAGCAGAAAAAACTACAGTATTAAGCAATAAAAGTATACTAAAAACATAAGTAATACTTATAAACAATTGTTTCTTAAATTTATTCACTGATAAGTCTCCCCCTCACATAAATCATTAATATCCTATTGGTACACAGTAATTTACAATTCAGTCATAACTAATTATAGTATATCATGAAATTTGAGGGAATTTAAATCATCTGAAAATTTTTTAACCAACTTCTCTTCTACATAGTATTATAATTAACCCTTATCTCCTTCAATTTCAAAATATCCGTACTAGATGTAATTTCCATATACCATGCAAATCTTATCTTTTTATCTGAGAGACCAAGAGACGTCCATTGTGCTTCACTAATTCCTTGAAGTACTGAGACAATCATACCTTTTATTTTCACGTCCTCCATATTTGTTATGTTTACCAGTACCCATGAACTCCCATTCCATGCCTTCCACGAAACTCCACTATCTGTACTTACTATAAAAACTATAATTCCACTACCTGTATTATCTAAGGTTATCACTGCATTAACAAAGCTGTACAGCTTTCCTGAATCTATGGTTTCTTCAACTGCTGCTCCTTCATAAACTGTTTTAAAATAAAGCCCATTATTATCTATTATTAAAATATCTTCATCCATTAAATATTTATCCTTATAATGATAAGTTAAATATAAGCTCTAGCCATACTTTTTACAGGATAAAGCTTTGTTACAACACTTGTGGTATCTATATTAAACTTCAGTCTCGATATATTTTTACCCTGGGCAATTAATACTCCTGCATCTTTACCCATACTATTTAATATTTTAATATCAAAGTTATCCCTCTTAAGTTGGCCGCATTCCCATATATTAATTATAGAAAATATGGCTTCTACTGGATTTTTCTCTTCAAGGCTGATTGAATTAGCTATTATAATATCACTGTCTACTGTATATATGGTAAGCAAATCTCCTATTAAAAATTTTTCCATAGCTGTCTTTACACTACAGTTTTGAGCATCCATACTTTCTATAAAGTAATAAGTTAAGTCATAAAATATATGTTTAGCCCAGACTTTAACTTAAAATTCCAAGACCGTTGTTATCAAAGTTTCCTTTGGTAGTTTTTTTATCATAGAGGCAGCTCATCCTATCACTTCCAATAATTTTAATCCGGAGCAATAAAAAAACTAGCCTACTATAGACATAATAAGCTACTTTAATGTGAAAGATTTTTTTCTATATATAATTATCCTATTTTAGTACTTTTCTTATCAACTCAATTTCATCAATATCTAAATCTGTCAATTCTTTTATTGTTTCGTTATCCATGCCTTTTTTTATTGCTTTTTTAACTATCTCTATAGTTTTCTCTTTTTTTCCTTCATCTTTGCCTTCATTTATTAAGCTTTTACCAAGTTCAGTCATCCTCAATTCCTCCTTTACTCTCTCTAAATCTTTTCCACTTAAAAATTTATTTGCAAAAGCATATAGTATTGATTCCACGTCATATTTATAGTCCTTATTTACGTCTTTTACTACATCTATGGCATTAATTATCTTGTCTACTGTACTTATATCTCCACCCATTATAGGTGTAAATGTTAAAGATATTATATCTTGTTTTGTAATATCCACTCCCGATTTTATTTTAGCCATGATATCATTATATATCTTATCTCCATCTTTACGGGCCATAGATATTGAATTTACTTTGTATGCATTTATTCCTGTCTCTAAAACGTTCCCTGGATTTTTTATATTACCTGAATAAACAACATATGTAACCACATCTTTTCCTGTTTGATTTCCAAGCAGTGCTTCATAGGCTCTAAACCTTCTTAAATCTGCTTTTCCTTTATTAGTTGTCTGAAATTCAAAATGTATAAAAGTATCGTCTTCCATGAGAAAAGTGTAATCCATGAACAGGTTTTTAGTTTCTAAAATTACTAATTCTGTTGGACCAAGTTCCTTAACTTTTTTATTTATTCCAAAGAATTTCAATCCTTCTTCTGCAAAAAGATCCATTGCCCTTTTCATTATCAGGTCTTCATAATTTGTAGGTCTCATCAGTTCACCTTCCCAGCTTCCTATTATACCTTTATTCTAATTCATTAGCAGCAATAGTTCAAATAAAAGTAAATTTCTTATTTACAGCCACCGCCAGTTTGGTAAAAGTTCTACTTTAGTAACACTGCCACTCCACTCTATAATATTCTGTCCAGATTTTAGTTTTAAAAATTCACCTGTCATCTTGCCATTTAAATTATTTTCCTCATCATCATAACAGTCCTGTATAACTGAGTTTACTATGACCTTTTCAGTTATATCTTGAAGATTTATCTGGTCTTCATTTATTTTTAAAACTATATCACCAGAGCCGTATACTTATTACAGGTTCGCTTTCTAAGCTCCCCAGATTAGTTACAGCTCCACCTGAGGTATTTAGAGTTACTATATTATTTTCCACTGCATATTTAAATGGCCTGCAGTTAAATATTATGGGAAACTGACTGAAACACCTGTAAACCTGCTTAAAATCAATGGCATTTACCACCTGGGCAATGTATTTTTTATCAGCTTGAAAACTGAATATCAGATCACTTTCACCTGTTCCAAAAAGCCAGGCTTTAATATCATCGAGCTTACTTCCGAGGTTTTGTGTATCTTTTACAGAACATTCAACGCCTAGTGTTATATCCTCATAGGTTTTTTCATCGAATCTTAAATTAGAATCCCTTCACGGGATATTTATGGTACTTACTCTTCGTTTAGGAGAAGGAAGGTCTGGCCTTTTAGCTATTAAAATTCCAAAATCATCATAACTGTTTTTACCGCCAAAATCAAAACTGAGCACTCTAAATTCCTCCCTTTCCCATAGAAATTTTCCGCCTGTAGAACTCCAGTTCATAGGCCAGCTTCTATATCTTTGTCTGTGTTGTTAATAAAATTTTCAATGTGTAAAGTAAGATTATTATTTGACTGTGTTTTATCTTTTAAATTATTGCTAGCTGCTACTGTCATATCTGCCACTATAGTATTTACTTTCATATCCAGTGACAGTCCCTTTACAGCTTCTATTACAGCAGATTTACTTTTATTTATACCTTCTGCAAGCCCTGACATAAAATCTGGCATCCAGCTTTCATAATCAGTAAGTGGTCCTTCATACGGTACTGAAAAGTGAAAGTAGCTCCTTATTTTAGCTGCCAGTGCACTTACTACATCTTCTACTTTTCCTGAAGCTGTGTTTTTTATAGCTTCCCATATATTTGTCAGGACTGTTTTTATATTGTTCCATATGCTTTCTATATCAGATCTTAACTTTGTGAAGTTTCCTGTAACTATATCAAGTACTATAAGTACAGCACCAAGTACAATATTTTTTATAATATCCTAGGTATTTTGAAATATAGTCTTATAAAAATTTAGAGCTGGCTCTAGAAAACCTTTTATCAGGAACTTTAAGAGGTTCTAAAGCTTGAATAATTAAACTATTTATCACTTTAGTCCCTCCTTCAAGGTGTTGGCTATAGTTTTTGTATATTATCCTTATTTTTCTCATAGGCCGGCTGCAGAAATGGCCTTGCAGACATTTTGGAAGTTCCAAATCCAATAAACTTACCATAAAAAATCTCTGAATTATCTCCTCTATCCACACCTACACGAATATACTTTACCCCTTCTTTCTTTTTAACATTGGTTATCTTAAGACCTTTTTAAGTTTCCCGGTTCTTACTAGGGCATTTGCCTTTGCATCTTCAAGTACAGATTCCGCGGCATTTTTTAATGCCTTGTTTTCAAGTCTACTAATGTTTGTACTCATCCACTGAAGCTTATTTAATATTTCATCAACTCCCGTAAGTTCTATATCAGCCACTACTTTCCACCTCCAAGGCTTTTATTTCCATATATCTATTTCTGTATTTTATATTATCAATAGAAGTTATATTGTACTTGATGCCTTCAAATAGTATCCTCATATCACTGGATATACCGGCTAAATACCTTATAGCAAATTTAACAGTTTTCTCTGCCTGCACGGCTGCCGCCCCAAAATATTCTCTTCCATAAAGATTTGATACTGATGCCCAAACAGCTAAGTAATCCTCCCATACTTCCTCCTCAAAGCCATTTTCATTTGTAGAAGTTGTAAGCTTTTGTAATGTTATTTTATGCCTTAGTTCCTCTGTTCTCATATTGGTACCACCCTGTTCATACTTAATAAGGAGTTTCTTGCCTCTTCGATTTTTTGCCTTTCATCCGATCTATAATCATAATAAAGAAGCCTCATGTGAAGCACCATTGCCCATTTAACTGTTTCAGGAACACTTTTTCCAGTATCTAAATGCTATTTTGCTTCTTCTAAAGTTAAAGGTTCTGCTGCTGGCAGTGTTAAAATACAGTAAAGCTTACTCCATCCTGCTGTCTTACAAGTTTATCACTTACCGAAACATCTTCATTTGCAAGTATTGGAACATTATTTACTAAAGGCTTTGCACCAGTTCCTTCTACATCCTGTGACTGGTACAAAGAAATTTGTGTTTCGTGGCCTATTGTTTGAGCTAAATTTACAATAACAGTTGCCGTAATGACATTTTTAAGAGTTACATAGTCACTTGTTATTGCAGCATTTGTGGTCTTTAGTTCAAACCCCTGTATTACTTTATATTTTTCAATTATCGCCATATTCTGATAACCCCCTTAATTTTACATCATTAATATTTTGAGAATAAAAAACTAGCTTAATATCAATATATACTAAGCTAGCGTTATTTTAAAATATGACTACCCCATTTAGGAATTATATCTCTTTTCCATCTAAGTATTCCATTACATATATAAGCTACATGTTTAAATTTATTTGTATTATCATATATATTTATTTCATTACATACATCTAATATATCTTTCCAGGAACCTATTCTTGCCACCATCTCATCTGTATTTATTCTTTCTTCGCTTTTGTTTCTTTCATAATAGATAGACTTATATATTGATGTCTTTCCAGCACCATTTACCCCTGCAAATATAGTATAAGTAGCCATTACTCTTTACCTATTACTCTTTGTTGTTCCTTTTGAAGCGCTAAATCAGATAAAGTAATATAAAAATCCTGCTCTTCTTTTGTTTTTGCTTTTTTGAATAATTCTTTTAGATCTTTATATGAATATCTCAAAAATTGTTCATACAAACTATTTTGTTGATTTATCTTTTCCATAGTATTTCCTCCAACAAATAATACTTTTATTATATTATAGCCTAATACGTCACTTATATAAACAGCTTTTTACCTGTCTGCTAATGTTATAAACGGACTTAAAGCATTAGCTCCTTTATATGGCATCATCTATTTTAAAAGACATTTCATCTGCATAGGTCTGTTTTACTATTGCTTCAAGGGCTGTATCATCCTGTAGCAGGTCATCGGTAACATAACATAGTGCCAATAATTTTTGCAGTGCCATATCAATTTCTCTAAACTTTGGTTTAGACTGTGTAACAGTTTCTGCTTCAGCTACCCAATAAGCCTGGACCCCTCCCCATCTGCTTCCATTAGCCCTGCTGGTTTCATCAATACCAAGTGCTCTTAATCTATTTGTGTTTGCACCTATTGGAATCATCCTTATTCTATTTGCCACCTGTACCTCCCTTCCATTTCTTTTCATCAGGATCTTTAGGCTTTGCATATATATGCTCATTTACAGGTATCTGTGCCTGTTTTTGTCTTTCTTCCTCCAATGCAGCAATTTCTTTTTGTGCTTCAATTTTGGCTTTATGTGCTTTAATTTCAGAAAGCTTAGCAGTGATTTCCTCAGCTGTTGCATCCTGCTTATTTATAAGATTTCCTGTTTTTAGCTGGTAGGCATTAATTATAGTTTCCTTTACTTCATCAAGTACCTCTACACCATGTCTTAAATCTTTAGCTTCACCTTAAAAATTTCCCAAGGGTTGTGAATCATGCAGATTGAAGTAGGTGACATTAAAATCTCATCTCCTGACATAGCAATTACGGAAGCTGCCGATATTACAACACCATCTATTTTTACCTTTACTTTTCCCTTATGTTCTTTAAGAGCAGTATAAATCCTTGAAGCTGTGTACACATCTCCGTCGTAAGAATTAATACACGCATTGATGTCTTTTCCCTTATGCTTGCTGTATACAATAAATTCAAGGCTCTGATGCTCAATATTATTGTTAGTAGACCTTGTTAAGTCCTGCACCAGGTGGAGGAGTACCCTGAATATCCTGCACACATCTTCTATCCTAAATCTTTTTAATTCTAAAAACTGTGCATCTGTAAGCTTCATGGTAATTTCCTTAAATTGACCCCCGCCTTCCAGTATCATATGAAAAGGGGATCTATAATTAAAATCTACTAATATTTACCTATTTACTCTTACTCATTTCCTTGCCTTCTAAAGGCGCTATTTCCGCTTAGGTTGCTTCTTTTGTAAGTCCCTTAAGCTCCTTTAAATTTAAAACCTTTCTTCCAAATAATGCTCTCATTTCAAAACCTCCATGTGTCATTCTTAATAACTCTTTCATTTTCTTTCCCAGCTGAATAGTTAACATTATAGGGTGGATCTATTACACAAAGATTTGCTTTCTTTCTATCCATTGATTTTTCAACATCTAAAAGCTTAGTGCTGTCACCACAAATTAATCTATGCTTTCCTAAAAGCCATATATCTCCTGTTTTTGAAATAGGTTCTTCAATATCCTCTAAAGCTTTATCTGCAGCATAGTCATCATCATTAACATCTTTATTATGAACCTCATTTAACTGCAGACAGATGCCGTATTCTATTATCACCCACAATTTATTGTTGGGTATTTTAGCTAAAGTAATTAGACCAGTACTCCTTGTATATATTTCAGTTTTACTTGCAAAAGTTCCATCCTTATTATATTTAGCTATAAAACTTTTATATTTTGAACTTGAGCCTGAAGTATCTGTGCAGCCATTGTAAGTTATATATATAGGCATCATTTACTGCTATATCAAAATACTCCACGTCATAAACAAGGTCATCAGGTACTGCCGCACTTTTTGGGTAAGATGAGATTACTGTAAAATCCTTATTAAGCTTTTTGAAAGAGCTGTCACTTATAAGAATCCAGAAGTTTGTACCATCATAAGCTATTGCTTTAGCTTGAACTGACAGAGTTATATTGTCTTTCTTAACAGCTGTTGTTTTATCGTATGCCACTAAGCTAGTTGCATTTTTAATTAAGGCATAAAGGTTTGTTTCATCAGTACACAGGTTGTAGTTAGGTAAAGATGTACTGCTTGTTCCTGCCTCTAATGCAGCTTTAGGATATAGACTATTAATTTTAGGACTCTGTGCAGTGTCCTGGGTACTACTTCCACCTGTCCAATATATGCTCTTAAAAGTTCCGTTAGCAGCACTGGTTGGAAAGTCTATAACATAATGTCTTGTACCTGCTGCATCAGTATTAGTTCTTGTGGTTTCACTTTTATTTACAGTTCCCCTGATGAAAGGTAATACTAATTTTTTCTTTGGAATTTCTATTTTAGTTCCTTTTATTAAGTCTTTGCTGTAAGATAAACTTTGTTTATAAATCATGAGTTTCCTCCTCTCTGAAATTTTGAATATAAAAAAAGCCTATACCGTTTGATATGGGCTTTTAGTCATCCAAAAAGAATATTCCAACTTAACTTTGCTTCATTTCAACAGAATAGTCATGCTTATCAAAAAAATAGAAAATCATTTTTTGTTTATTTTAAACTTATCTCTTAAAATATCGTACTAATCTAACACCTTCTGGCTGAATTTCAAAATTAGCCTGCCACATCTCAACACCTAATGTAATACTTTTATCTACTGCTGCTCTTACTTCTTCAAAGTTAGTACTTTTTTCAATTACCTCAAAACCAGGATTATCATAGATAAAGCATATTAAAAGTATAGCTCTTTGGCGGCTTTGAAGGCTCTTTCCTAATTCTATCATATGTTTTACAAATCTATCAGTGGAACTAAATGGAGTCACTTTTTTTGTTTTTATATAATTTGGATATTCAACCTGCAAATGTTGAAGAGGAGTCTTTACTTCAAGGTAGGTGTTTCCCACAAGAAAATCAAGTTTAGATATACCAAGAAATTGCTCTCTAAAAACCTCATTTTCTGCTCCAACCATATCTTTAAAGCCTCCATTTACTAAATAATGCTCCACATAACGATTAACTGCATTTTGATTAATACCAATCCATGACTTACTAGAGCCTCCTGGACGATCCAAAGACACTGCCTCAACTGTATACGTAGTTTTTCGTTTAGGATCACTGCTTTTTGAAAGTAAACAGGGCAGACCACTTACATCTAGATTACCTATTCTCCCTGTTGTTGGACAATGGCAATTGTTAATTTTATCATTAATCTCACAAATCATAGTAAATTGCCCTTTTCTTTTCATAATTACGCCTTCCACAAGAAATTCATTAAACTTAAAATCATATTCTTTCATAACATGCCCTTTTCATCTTCCTATATTAAAATTCTTTATTACAGTTTACACAAAATCCATGTCCTACAGCTATAAAATTAGGCTCTATTTCTAGTAAACTGTTTTTTAATGCTGCTAACTGATTTTCATTTGGAATTCGTTCAATATTTATTGCTCCTACTTCTTCTTTCCAACCACTATCAATTGTTTGACCAACAGCATCACCAAATCTCAGCATTAGATCACTACTTAAAAATATTTTTCTAGTTTCTTCATAAAAAACAAGACCATTTTGAAGATGTACCTCTGATGGATAATCAATAAATCTAAATGAAAAACCATTACCAATTAATGAGTCTCCTTGTTTTTTAGCTTGAACTGTTCCTGTATAGCTAAATCCTGCTAATTCCCGAGCACTAAGCTCAGAACATACTGTAATTACATTTGGATATTCCTTTAGAAACACTGGTAATCCACCACATTCATCAGATTCTATATGTGAGAAAAGAATATATTTTATCTCTTTTCCATTTAATAACTTCTTAATTTGGGGCAATATTTGTTTTGCCTGCTGTACAGTACCAGTAGATACTAGTACTGGTTCCTCCGATAAAAGTAAATATTGGTGAAGTGTAAAATGCATAGGTGGAATATGCATGGAAAATTGATATAAATCCTTGCTTATTTCTATCATTTTTATGTTCTCCTTTCTCTTTTTCAAATTTATTATATCCCACTAATCTTGACATCATTATGTCATGATTATATCATTAAGTAAAATAAATTTGGTGGTGAATAATTTTGAAGATAGATAGATTAGTATCAATTATCATGATATTACTTGAACGAAAAAAAATTAGTGCACCTGAACTAGCAAAAATGTTTGAAGTAAATCTTAGAACAATTTATAGAGATATAGATACAATAAATCAAGCTGGTATCCCCATAATTACTTATCGTGGTGCAAATGGTGGCATTGGTATAATGGAAGAATATAAAATAGAGAAAAAGCTTTTTACTCTTTCAGACATCACTGAGTTATTAATTGGTCTTAAAAGTATTTATTCAACTATGTCTAATCAAGAACTTCTTAATACTATGGCAAAACTTAAGGGATTAGTTCCTAAAGATGAACTTCAACAAGTTGAGAAAAAAACAAATCGAATCAAAATTGATCATACACCTTGGTTTGGTAATGAAAGAATACAGTTAAACCTAAAAAAAATCAAAACTGCCATCAATGAAAACAGGTCTATTTCTTTTAAATACTTCGATCGCCTAGGACAAAAGAGTGAAAGAAAAATAGAACCTTATAGGTTGGTATTAAAAAATTCAAGTTGGTATATACAAGGCTACTGTACCTTGAGAGAAGATTTTAGAATCTTTGAAGTCTCTAACATGTCTTCACTTAAAGTCCTTGAAGAAACCTTTATTCCCAGAGAGTTCGATTACGATTCACAAGACATTTATTTCAGAACTGATAGAAAAACCATTACTCTGAAACTCCTTATTCATGAATCACTTTTAGATATTATGATTGAATTCTGTGGTAAAGATAATATTACGCTTTATAAAGACGATAAATATATAGTTTATTTTCCTTTTGTTGAAGACGATTATTTTTATAATATGATTCTTCGCTTTGGTGATAAATGTGAATGCTTAGAACCTGAGAATGTTAGAGTTGAGATTATAGAAAGAATAGAAAAACTATTGAGTATATACAAAAAACTACCTAAATAAAATCCTATATTTAGGTAGTTCAACTAGATAAATACACTATCAGTATTTCTACACTATTTTTAATAGTAAAATAATTTGTTTTGTGACATAAGAACACCATAAGATTCATTTCGAATAATACGGGCATTCTTAAACAAGTATTCGTTTTTTAGCTGTTACATTTATTAATGTTTAAATAATTTAATTATATGTTCGCAAAGGGGCATATCTTTCTGCAAATATTACATCCATATACAAATCCTCCACCATCAGTTACATAAGCACATAATTCTCTACACTTCTTTTGATTTACTGTAACTCCATTTAATGCAGATTGAGGACAGGATTTTAAACAAATACTACAATTTTCAGGACACGAATTACTTACTAAATCATCTTCATTCAATTCTGCATTACTTATTACTGCTCCAAGGTAGAGACGATTGCCATATTTCTTATTTATTAATAAAGTATTCTTACCAATCCATCCAATACCACATAATTGACCCAAATGTTTCAATGACAATATTCCTCTACCATGTCTATTTTGTGAATCCCAATATTCATATGGTTCATCTGCCGGAATAGGAATTGCCCTATAACCTTCTGATTCAATAATAGCAGTAAGTTGAATAGCGATGTCATCTAACAGTTTAACAGACTTATTTTTAACAAGTGCGTAAGGTACATTAGTATTTGCTTGAAATAAACTTGCTGAAAATTGCTTACCAAATACTATAACAGATTTTGTTTCGGCATAAACATCTAATGGATGAAAACCTTTCGGAGCATTAACAAATCTTTTTATATCTGCAATTCCACATACATCAGCTCCTAATGAACATGCCATTTCTTTAACATAATTGCTATCAATAGTATTTCTTCCCCCTCAATCTAATTTATAAATCCGTTAAAAATAATTATACTGACACCTTCTTATACAATATTATAAAATATAAATAAACTATACATTAATATTTCCTTTCATATAAAGTACAGCTTTTCCACCTATTTCAACTCTATTTCTATTCATTTTACAGTATAATATTCCTCCACGTTTTGATAACTGTTTAGCTGTCATTATATCCTTATTCAATTTCTGTGACCAAAATGGTATTAAGTTGCTGTGGGCCGAACCTGTTACAGGATCTTCATTTACACCGAGTTTTGGATAAAAACAACGTGATACAAAATCCACATCTGTTCCTTTAGCTGTAGCGATAACACCTAATCCTTTATTCAATTTTAACATTTCTGAAAAATTGGGAACTAGCCTTTTTACTTGTTCTTCTGATTCTAACACTATAAATAAATCTCTTGATAAATATATTTCAGCCGGTTTAATTCCAATAGCCTGTGAAATTACTGGGTAAGATACTTCTACTTTCTTTACTTCTCTTAAAGGAAAATCCATTTCATACAAATCACCATTTCGTCTAACTTCTAGTATTCCACTGGCAGTATTAAAACTCATACTTTCAATTCCAATATCAACATAGTTAGAAATAACATAAGAAGTTCCCAAAGTGGCATGTCCACACAAGTCTATTTCAGCCTTTGGCGTAAACCACCTTAAATCATAGCTACTTTTATTTTTAATTACAAAAGCTGTTTCTGATAAATTGTTCTCTTCTGCAATTTTCTGCATTGTATTACCATCTATAGGATTATCTAAAACACATACACCCGCAGGGTTTCCTTTAAACACTTCATCAGAAAAAGCATCAACAACATAATATTTCATCTTAAATCTTCCTTCCTAAAATGTAATGTTACATATATATAAATTGCACCTGCGTCCCTTCGAAAAATGGTTGTATTATCGAGTCATTTATATCACTTTACTTATTTCTTCATAGTCTCAAAGATTCCAATAGCTCTTAAAGCATCCTTAAAAGCACATATATAAATTTCTCTGTATATAATGGCCATCTCGGCATTTATAATATCTCCATATTCTACAAATAGCCCCTGTAACTCTTCATCACCCTTATTTATAAACTTATCCTATATCTTCAGTAATGCGATTTCTAATTTTTTATAGCTATCATCTTTCTTTCCCAAACCAAGTGAAATATCATTAAGCCTTTTATCAATAAAAAAATCAATAAACTCTTGAAATTCTTCCAGCATATCCATACCTCCAAATCTTATATTTGTGGTATGTTAACTCTTAACTGATATGCTTTCAAGTCATATTTATTAGATTAAAAGAGAACTCTGAAAAATTAATTCTTAGGAAGTTTATTATAATACAGTATATTGGGACAGCTTGGAAATTTTAAAACTTAGTGATGCTACAATAATAATCTTTTAAGTTTCATGTTACTCATAATAAGAAGATTATACATTAATATTATCATAACAATTTCATTTATATAATTCTATAAGTGCATTTTATAAATATTTAATCAGGGTATTTTATAAAGCAATATTGCCTCAAGTCTATCTCATTTTCTGCTATGGTTTTGACTAGTTTGAAACCAAAGTGTTCGTAGATTGGTATATTGTTTGGGTCATTTGATTCTAAAATTGTAGGTATAGTATTTTCATTACAATAGTTCAATGTTGGCGTAATCAATTTTCTAAAAACACCCTTACCACGTTCTTCATTTGCAATAGCAATTGCTTTAATGTAATAATAATTACTTTTGATAAATTCTTTTTGCCATTTTAAATTAATAACCTTTAAAGCATTTTTTACATTGGATGAATATATCTTAAAATCTTTTTTTCCCAGAACGCGAAATACTCTAGGGCTTGCCATTAAATTTAGTATTAGTGTTCTAAAACTCTTATAATTCTTTTTTTCATAACCAATTATTACAGAATTAAGCTTACTATCTAAACTAAATACCTCTATTGTTTTTTGAAAAATAGGTACTTGGCTCATAAATAGCTTTTTCAAAAATTTTTCTCTATCATCTATCCCTTTTGTCTGCATAATAATCAAAGGATCATTAATAAAACATTTTGTTAAAAGTATAGCTATTGACTCAATTTGATTTTCATTTATTCTTATCATAACAGTACCTCCATACATAATAGCATTTTAATGTTTTTTCACTTTTTACTCTCACTATATCATTTCTATTTCTACATCATTATTTACAATTCCACCATAACTAATTCTAGCATATCATGAAATTTGAGGGGATTAAATTGAACTATTTAAACATTCTTGAATATATAACCCTATGCCTCTTCTACACAGTATTATAATTAACTCTTATCTCCTTCAATCTTAAAATATTTGTACTAGCTGTAATCTCCATATACCATGCAAATCTTATCTTTTTATCTGAAAGGTCAAGAGATGTCCACTGTGCTTCAGTAATTCCTTGAAGTACTGGCACAGTCATACCCTTTGTTTTCACATCCTCCATATTTGCTATATCCACCAGTGCCCATAGACTTCCATTCCATGCCTTCCATGAAGTTCCACTATCTACACTTACTATAAAAACTATAATTCCACTACCTGCATTATCTAAGCTTATTACTGCATTAGCTATATCTATTATATATGCTTCGGTAAATAAAATGTCTTCTTTCATACTTACAATTACAGGTTTTGGTTTAATTGTTTGAATTACCACAGGTACTGGCATCTCAGCTAGCGGTGACCATATTTTCAATATTGGAGAAGTAGATATAAGTCCTGTCCTTTCTTTATGGTAATTGTCATCACCATAGCTTTGAAATTTATCTGCTGTCAGTGGAAGTTCTGAAGAAGTTCTGAAACCTTGACATAACTTAAAGATGCCGTGTCCCAGTGTTTAATATCATTTCCATCTACCATGAGATATTTAATATTTGCCTGGATGTAGGAGCCCTCCTTAACAGTGTATGCTTTTCCCTGCTCCTGCCCCGGAATAAATGCATAGGATTTATTATTTTCAAGGGTTAAAGTAGTAGTTCCTAAAGTTGGATTTACAAAAGAATTTGTACCTGTATTAGGTATCTGCTCAATAACAAGCACCATTGCACTATCATTAAAAAGTATCAGTTCCCATACTAAATTAAGAGTTCCCCAGGTGCTGTACACTCCATGGCCTTCCCATCTAATTCTAAAGGTAGGTTTGTCATTTACAGTTTCCTGCACATAGTAAATGTTGTCTGCCCCTGCATCCCTTCTATTTATTTTTAGCTGTTCAGTTCCCCCGGTAAACCCAACCCATGAGTTACCATTTGTTTTAATTGTAGTCCTGCAGTTTACTCCATTGTAGTAAAAGTCAAAGCCTATATCGGGAAAACTAACTGTAGTATCATCATTATGGGAACTTATTAAAGTCATACTACTGTTTCCCTTTGGTGGAATTATACTGCTGCTGTATACTCCCAAATTATTTCACCTCCAGACTTTCAATGCTTGTAAAATTACTGCTGTCTAAAAGTTCATAGCTGTACAGTTTTCCTGAATCTATTGCTTCATTAACTGCTGTTCCTTCATAAACTGTTCTAAAGTAAAGTCCGTCATTATCTATTGTTAGAATATTTTCATCTATCACATATTTGTCCTTATACTGATAAGTTAAATATAAAATATCACCATACTTTTTGATTGAAAGGGCATAATTTGTACTCATCTGTCTTCCACTACTGATTGCTGCTATATCTGCTGTTTGATGGGTACCTAACATTGAAGTTATAGGATTTTGTAACTCAGTTTCAATATAGTTGCCCTTAATTTTACTGAAATATAGACCGTTCATATTTACAAAACTTTGCTTATCAAAACATTCTGCATGTGGTGGGTGTGAATTTAAGCCGCCCTGAAGGTTTCTCCCGTCAATCATACACTGCAGATTAAACATTGGTATGCTTAACGTTCCCGTATCTACCTTTAAAAACACAGCAATATAATGTGCCCCTTGAGATACTTGTGGAATTCCAAGGGGTATTCCAATTGTATTATCTCCCTGCTGGAGTTTTTGTTTTGGGGTAAATGGAATATCCTTATTATCCAGCTGAATCTGCATGGTTAAAGTACATATAGCACTTGCAGTGCAGTACATAGAAAAGTTCATAGCTAAATTTGTAGATGCTACTGCGGTAACCCCTAAATATATTGGCTCTATTGCTGATATCCCAACTGTCAGTGCAACAGGATTCGCATAATACAGCATGGAGCTAAAGGACTCTGCTACTTTATTTCCAAGTTCATCCAGTGTAGTTTTAATAGATGCCGTATCAAGCTGATTTAATATACTGTCTTTTGGCTGACCAAGTTCAACTTTAACATTTACTCCGGTTAAAATATCCTTCTTTATTTTAACTACTGGGACTTTTACATCTATTTCAAAATCCTTGTGTCTTACTATAACTGAATCTCCTATATTAACTGTCTGGAGATGTTTATAATTTTCATATTCCTTAGTCTTACTAAGTTCAACGAAGTCCACGTCAATACTAACTTTACTTAACCCTATTACACTGGCGGCTTCCTGGGCAAGCAGCCTTAAAGTAACTTCATCCTCTGCATCTTTGAACTCCACTTTCTTTATAATAGGAAACGGCGGGTACTTTTCACTGTCCCAGTTAGGTACACTTATATATTTTTCAGTAAGCTTTATACCATCTTTTCCTACTGGATAAAGCTTTGTTACAACACTTGTGGTATCTATATTAAACTTCAGTCCCGATATATTTTTACCCTGTGCAATTAAAACTCCTGCATCTTTTCCAATTGAGGTAAGTATTTTTATATCAAAGTTATCCCTTTTAAGCTGGCCGCATTCCCATATATTAATTATAGAGAATATGGCTTCTACTGGATTCTTCTCTTCAAGACTGATTGAATTAGCTGTTATAATATCGCTGTCTACTGTATATATGGTGAGCAAATCTCCTATTAAACATTTCTCAAGAGCTGTCTTTACACTGCAGTTTTTACCTTCCATACTTTCTATAAAATAATAGGAAAGGTCATAGAATATATGCTTTACCCAGACCTTAATAATATTTTTATCATCACTATCTTTTTCTACCATGTATATTCTAAAGAGCTGTCCGTCTGCTTTTATTATGTTCCATTCAACAAGGTACTTTGATTTTCTGGAACTTGCAGGATACTCAAGTTCTAGTGAGAAATCTCCATTTAGTTCTTCAGTAATGTAACAGCTTATAGCTTCACTTAAAATTCCAAGACCGTTATTATCAAAATTTCCTTTGGTAGTTTTTTTATCGTAGATGCAGATCATCAAAGCCACCGCCAGTTCGGTAAAAGTTCCACTTTAGTAACACTGCCACTCCACTCTATAATATTTCCACCTGACTTTAATTTTAAAAATTCACCTGTCATCTTGCCATTTAAATTATTTCCTGAATCATCATAACAGTCCTGTATAACTGAGTTCATTATGATCTTTTCGGTTATATCTTGAAAAGTTATCTGGTCTTCATTTATTTTTAAAACTATACCACCAGAGCCGTAAATACTTATCACAGGTTCGCTTTCTAAGCTCCCCGGATTAGTTACATCTCCACCTGAGGTATTTAGAGTTACCATATTATTTTCCACTGCATATTTAAATGGCCTGCAGTTAAATATTATGGGAAACTGACTGAAATACCTATAAACCTGTTTAAAATCAATAGCATTTACCACCTGTGCAATATATTTTTTATCAGATTGAAAGCTGAATATGAGATCACTTTCACCAACCCCAAAAAGCCAGGCTTTTATATCATCGAGCTTACTTCCAAGGTTTTGTGTATCTTTTACAAAGCATTCAACGCCTAGTGTTATATCCTCATAGGTTTTTTCATCGAATCTTAAATTAGAATCCCTTCCCGGGATATTTATGGTACTTACCCTTCGTTTAGGAGAAGGAATGTCTGGCCTTTTAGCTATTAAAATTCCAAAATCATCATAACTGTTTTTACCGCCAAAATTAAAACTGAGCATTCTAAATTCCTCCCTTTCCCATAGAAATTTTTCTTCTGTAAAACTCCAGTTCATAGGCCAGCTGTTCTATATCTTTATTTGTGTTATTATTAAAATTTTCTATGTGTAATATAAATCCATTTCTATCATCTGTATTTTTACTATCTTTTAAATTACTGCCCGATGGTACTTCTACAGATGTCCTAGTATTTACTTTCATATCCAATGACAGTCCCCTTACAGCTTCTATTACTGCAGACTTACTTTTATTTATACCTTCAGCAAGGCCACTCATAAAATCTGGCATCCAACTTTCATAATCAGTAAGTGGCCCTTCATCCGGCACTGAAAAATGAAGATAGCTCCTTATTTTAGCTGCCAGTGCACTTACTACATCTTCTACTTTTCCTGCAGCTGACCTTATTCCATTTACAATTCCATTAACAAAGTCTGCACCATATTTCCATGCCCTAGATGGAAGACTTGCTAAATAGGCTAAGGCACTATTTATACCACTTTCTATAGAACTTTTCACACTTCCTATGGTACTTCCTACTCCCTCTCTCATTTTGGTAAACATATCTGAACCATAACTGTAAAGCTTGCCAGGCAGTTCAGAAAACCAATTTAAAAGGCTATTCCATACATTTATAGCTTCATCTTTTATACTTCCACAGAGGTTTATTACAGTTTCCTTTAATTTAGTCCAGGCACCTGAAGCGACTCCTCTTATAGCTTCCCATATATTTGTAAGGGCTGTCTTTATATTATTCCAGAGGTTCTCTATATCAGATTTTAACTTTGTAAAGTTTCCTGTGACTATATCAAGTACTATAAGTACAGCACCAAAAACAATATTTTTTATAATATCCCAGGTATTTTGAAATATAGTCCTATAAAAATTTAGAGCTGGCTCTAGAAAACTTTTTATACTGTTAAGTCCGTTATTTACTGTATTTTTTAAGTTTTCCCAGGCAGTTAGTGTGAACGTCTTTACACTTTCCCAGGCATTAACTATAGAGGTTTTTATATTTTGAAAAATGGCGGTAAGATTGTTCCAGAGGTTAGAAGCTCCCTGCTTGATGACATCCCAGTGCTTGTAAATTTCATACCCTGCAATTATGGCAAGACCTATGCCAATTACCCAGGGATTAAACACCATTCCAAGTATCTTAGACATACCACCTAAATTGCCTGCAGCAGCTGATACCTTAGAAATGGCCGAGGATATCTCACCTACAGCTTTTACCACGCTGCCAATTGCAACTAAAGCCGGACCAACTACAGCAATTAGTGCACCTATGACGAGTATTATCCTCTGGGAACCCTGATCCAGTTTTCCAAATGCCTGTATCCATTCATTTAATGTAGTAATTATGGGGGTTATTATAGGGAGTATATTCTGTCCCATGGTGGCACCCAGTTCTTTTAAACTCTCTTGAAATACCCTCATCTGGTTGGCAGTACCTGCACCTGTACGTTCAAAATCCCCGTGGGCATTTTTAGTTTTTTCTAAGACATAGTTATACCTGAGCTGTACTTTTTCAGCTTCTGTCATATCCTGTGTTCTCTTCTGTATTCCCTTGGAATAAGCATACTGCTGCAGGTTTGCATCTGTCATAACTACCCCAAGCATTTTTAAGCTTTCTGTCTCACCTGTAAATATACCGTTTAAAGCTTCTTCTGCCTGTTTTATATCAATATTTTTAAAACTTGATAAATCACCTGCAAGACCAACAAGTGACATAGACATCTTTGCAGCTTCTTCCTGGCTTAATCCCATACTTGTTGCCATATCCCCATAAAGGGCTGACATATCAAGTGCTGTTCCTTTTGCTATACCATAACTCTTTAAAGTGGTATTTGACCAGTCCTTTACCTTTTGGTTAACACTTCCAAATGCAACCTCAACTTTATTCATGCTCTCAGCTGTATCTGAGGCAAGCCTTACACTTGCAACTCCTGCGGCAACAAGAGGGGCAGTTACTGCAAGTGAAAGTTTACTTCCCACATTTGAAAACCCTTCACCTATAGTTTTCATTTTACTTCCTATACCATCTAAACTCTTACTTAGGGAAGTCCACCTGCTGCTTTGTGTTTCTATTTCTTTATTTGTCTTAGAAAGTTCATTTTCCATTTGTGAGAGGGTTTGCTTTGCCTTATTTAGTTTTATCTCAAGGTCCTGGGTGGCTTTACTGTCTTTACCTTTTATTTCAGCACTTTTGGTATAAGCTTGTTCTAAAGCTCCAATCTTTTGTCTTTGGAGTTCTAACTGTTTTGAAAGACTTTCTGATTTTAATTTAAGTCCCTCAAGTCCTTTTCCATTTTCCCCAAGAGCAGCAGTGTTTGCTTTAAACTCACTATCGAGCACTCTAAGACTCCTGTTAATACTGCTTATACCATTTTGAAATCCACTTGAATCCAGTCCTATTTTTACCGCCAGGCTTCCAAGTTCTTCTGCCAACTCTCCCACCACCTCTACAATATATTTAAAACGGCATTTAAATTTTTCCTATACTCCTTATTAGCCCTGTAGATTAAAATATCAAAGTAATAAAATATATCCATGCCGTCAATATCATTTAATGTCCACCCCTGTCCTAAAAGCTCTAGATAGATTTCTTTTATAAAGTCAGGCGGAGACAGCTCTTCACTGCTGCCCCCGCTTACCTGTTTGGGAATTCATTTAATTTATTTCCTAGGTTTCCCACTATTCCATTTATACTGTTATTTAGGGTTTCTATAAGTTTATCTGCATCAAGTCCATCGTAAAAATCGTCCCTTGTAAATTTGTTACCATAAAGCTCTACTACAAAATCCACTAAGCCGTCTAAATCCTTTATCTTTAGATTGTTAAAATCTATATTTTCATTTATCTCAATAGCCTTTCTAAGTATACGGGCTTTTACCCTGGGCATAACATAGGTTTTATCGTTCAATACTATTTCCACAGTTCATCCCTCCAATTTTTAATATTAAGCTGCTGGAGCATATACACTGATAAACCAGGAAGCCCCACCTGTAAAACCACTGTCCTCATCAGCTGTATATTTCCATCTGCCGTCTGTACTTACCATTTCCTTTTTTCACCTTAAATCCTACCGCCACATAAGGGGCATTGTCATCAGCCTCATAGCTCATTACTTTACTTGCCGCATCTAATGTATGACCGAGTAAAATTGCCTGTACTTCTAAAGGTAAATCCTGAGTTTCCAGTTCTACCTCCACCTCTCCCAGAGTGGATACTGTTTCAACTGCCTTATTATCGGCATAAAGTGTATCTGAATTGCTCTTTGGACTTATCTTTACATTTATTGCAGGTGAAATTAATGCAGGTGTTCCATAGGTTGCTGTGGTTTCATCTGTTAAAACTGCATATACTAAATTTTCTACCCCTATAGGGGCACTGTTTACTACTCCTGACATAAATTATTACCTCCCTTTCGTTATTTTATTGGTATTGTAATTACATACCTCAACATCTTGTGATATATTTTAGTGTCTTCCTCAAATAAATCAGCCGCAGAGGTTCTCCTGAATCCTGCGGCCTTCATGGAATTTGTCACATTTTCTACAAGTTCTGTATAGTCATTTTTACTCCACACATCTATTTGAATATAATATCCTGTTTCCTTTTCTTCGTTATCTGCGTAATGCTCACCTTGTTCCAGATAGTTAAAAAAGGTTATATAGGTGTTTTCCTTTCCCCTATATTTTTGAAATGAAACAGGAACTTTAAGAGGTTCTAAAGTTTGAACAATTAAACTGTTTATCACTTTAACCCCTCTTTCAAAGTATCAGCTATAGTTTTTTGTATAGTATCCTTATTTTTCTCATAGGCCGGCTGTAGAAATGGTCTTGCAGACATTTTGGAAGTGCCGAATTCCACAAATTTTCCATAAAAAATTTCTGAATTATCCCCCCTATCAACGCCTACAAGGATATACTTTACCCCTTCCTTCTTTTTAACATTGGTTATCTTAAGACCTTTTTTAAGTTTTCCGGTTCTCACAGGAACATTTGCCTTCGCATCCTGGAGTACAGGTTCTGCGGCATTTTTGAGTGCTTTATTTTCAAGTCTACTAATATTTGCACCTATTCTTTGAAGCTTATTTAATATTTCATCAACGCCCGTAAGTTCTATATCAGCCACTGCTTTCCACCTCCAAAGCTTTTATTTCCATATATCTATTTCTGTATTTTATATTATCAATAGAAGTTATATTGTACTGTTTATCTCCAAATAGTATCCTCATACTTTCATCAATGCCTTTAATAAACCTAATAGTAAATTTAACAGTTTTCTCTGCCTGCACGGCTGCGGCTTGAAAGAATTCTCTTGCATAAAGATTTGATACCCCTGCCCAAACAGTTAAGTAACCTTCCCATATTTCCTCCTCAAAGCCATTTTCATTTGTAGAAGTTGTAAGACTTTGAAATGTTATTTTGTGCCTTAATTCCTCTGTTCTCATATTGGTATCACCCTATTCATGCCAAGTAATGAGTTTCTTGCCTCTTCAATTTTCCTCTTTTCATCCGGTTTGTAATCATCATAGAGAAGCCTCATGTGAAGTACCATTGCCCATTTAACTGTTTCTGTAACACTTTCACCATTATCTCCAAAACCTGCAGTAAATCTAACTCTTACTCCATTAACAGGCTGCAGCTGCATGGTTGGTCATAACCTGCAGTAACCAAGAACTATTCTATTAATAAAACTATCTGTATCAACAATATAGTTACTTGGGTCAAATATAAACTCCTGATCACTTGTATCATAGTACTTGATACTTTCTACACTTTGAACTGGCGAGGAGTTTTTAAATGAAATATAGTTATCTCCTGGAAAAGAATCCATCACAAGCTCTAAAGTTTGGGTAATATATTTTTTATTCTGAAAATCCTCACAAAACTCTCTGGCCTGTTTAATCATACTGAGTAAAATAATATCATCATCACTGCCTGCTATCCTTAAATGCTGTTTTACTTCCTCTAAAGTTATAGGTTCAACTGCAGGTGAAGTTATAATTTTTAAAGCCATGAAATCACCTTAACCTAAGTTTAATCAACTACTGCAGAAGGTGGGTATTCCTGCGGGTATTTATTCTCCAGTATAAATTCACCACCTGCAAAGTTTGTAGCCTGGGAACTTGCTCCAAGTCTTACGTTCAAGCAACAGAAGCCATTATTTACATCAAGTTTAGCCGGGTCAATATGAAATATCACCTGTTTATTTTTTGCAGTGTTAGATACAGCAAAGCTTACTCCATCCTGCTGTCTTACAAGTTTATCACTTATTGAAACATCTTCATTTGCCAGTATTGGAACATTATTTACTAAAGGCTTTGCACCCGTTCCTTCCACATCCTGTGCCTGGTACAGAGATATTTGTGTTTCATGCCCTGTTGTCTGGGCTAGGTTTACAACAACAGTTGCCGTAATAGAATTTTTAAGAGTTACATAGTCACTTGTGATCGCAGCATTTGTGGTTTTAGGCTCAAATGCCTGTATTACCTTATATTTTTCAATTATTGCCATAATTTGTTTTCCTCCTTTAAAATTTATTGGTATAAATACACAGCCAAAAGACTTACTTGTAAGCAAGCCTTTTTACCATATTATAAGAAGAATGTAGTATAAAATATCACTCTAATTTATCAATACTACCTGATTGAATGTATTGAATATTTGCCCGGATCTTTTCATATGACCAGTCCCACCACTTAATTTTCATCAACTTAGAAATTACATCATCACTAAACCTTTTCTTTATAATCTTTGCTGGTACTCCTCCAGTAATAGCATATGGTGGAACATCATTAGTAACTACTGCCCTAGTTCCAATAATTGCACCGTCTCCAATTTTCACACCTGACATAATTATAGAGTCATATCCTATCCACACATCATTGCCAACTACAATATCCCCCTTATTATCCCAAGCATCTGTTATATGGCTGACGTCTAAACCCCATTCCTCATAAAATATTGGAAATGTATACGTAGATAATGATTTAATTGTATGGTTCCCACTAGTCATGAGAAACTTTACTCCACACGCAATTGAACAAAACTTCTCAATTATTAATTTATCATTGTTTACAGAATACTGATATAACACATTATTTTTCTCAAAATCCCTTGGGTCATTATAAAAATCATTATATATTGTATAATCTCCAACTTTTATATTGTCTCTAGTAATTACATTTTTAAGATATACTGTTTGGTAATCGTTACTTCTTGGATATACTTTATTTAAATTTGGAATAGTCATTTTAACTCTCTCCTTTATATTATGATACTTTTTGACTATCCCATTATTACAATGCATTTCTTCACAAAACCACTCCTTAAATAATAACTATTATTTATTAGTTTGTATCCTAGTATTTTATTTACTTTTTGTCCACAAAAGAAAGATACGACAGAACTGGATTAAAATTATTCTGAATCAACTTTACAAACTTGGAATTTGATGAACTTCAAATTATGCTCTTTTACGTAGTTATTTTTTCTTAACAGGAATCCAAATTTCGCTATAGTAGTTTTCATCTTGATTACCTTGCGGATAATCAGCTGTATTAGTGTACATTTCAATATTATAACCTGCTGCAATTTCATAGCCCTTGCAATTAGGCAGCCATTCTGAGAAGATTTTTCTGTTTACATCTTGCAGAGATTTCGGCATTGCGCCCTTGCAAGCAAAAACAGCCCACGTGTGTTTAGGAATAATCTTTGTAACAAAACCATTAGGTATTTCTATAGGCGGATTATAATTGTCTGCAATCAAATATTCAAACTCATCTGAACCCATGCTCTCATCTATGCATACTCCGTACATTCCGCATACAAATTTCCCCTTTCCTGTTTGATAATGCTCTGTCCAAAACTGTGGAATTTCTGTAGTTGCACTATCATATTTAAACACCTTTGATACGCCCATGACAGTAAACGAATCTTTTTCAACAATTTTGTAATCCATAATATAACCGCCTTCCAATAAAAATTTAATTTTCAGAGGAGCAAACGATTTAATCATTGCTCCATCCTTTCGAACAGCAGTGGGTGTGACACCATGAAATCGAGTAAAAGCTTTTGTAAAACTATCTGGTGAGGCATAGCCATATTTCAGTGCAATATCAATGATTTTTTCATCAGTAGAAACAAGCTCACTACCGGCAATGGTAAGCCTGCGTTGTCTGATATACTCTCCGACCGTAAAACCACAAAGCATTGCAAAGCCTTTTTGGAAATAGAACGGAGACATAAATGTTTTTTTTGCAATATTTTTTATTGTGATTTCTTCAGTGATATTCTCCTCAATATAGTTGATAGCTTCACCGATTCCTTCAATCCATCCCATAATCATCATCCCCTGTCTGTACACATATCTTATCTCTTTTCAAGCGGTTATTCCCGACTTTTTGTGTTATGTTTTGTCTTACCGGAAAGATTACTAAATAACCTATACATCAACCTATGCATCAAATTACTATTTATAATACTCAATCTTAAATTTAGAATTTGTTTTAATATTCTTTTATAATATTGGTACGCAAATTTCACAATAATGCTTATTTATCATCTTCATTGTATAGCGTTCAAGAATAGGTCTTCTATCATCAAATTCATAATTTCTTTTTGATAACTCCGAAAATATCTCCATCCATGCTTTTTGCATAGCATCTATCGTATGACTTATTTTAAATACGCAATATTTTCCACCGATAGTTTTTCCAAAATTAATATACTTGTTATCAACCTCAAATTCATCCGAAACAACTAAACATGTATCATAACGACAATCTTTAGGTTCTGTGAATTGAGGGTTATCTTGGGCTATTCCTAATATAATTGAACTTTCATTAAATAAGTTTTTTTCTCTAGCCCAACTTTTTAATTGTTCCATTATTTGTACATTCTCTGAACCGTAAGGACCTGTTTTTCGTATATAAGCAATTTTATATGATGATATCATTTCAATATTAATATCCATAACTTACCTTCTTTTTTAATAGAGTACATCGATGCCTGAATTCATCATATAATGCTTTAAAATGTATTTCAACTTATTTTTTTAAATTGTCAAATTACCATTTATCATGTTTAACCTTAAACAATAATTGGAATTTGTCAGCTTTGTACTATGTTCACAATCTTATTTTTTTATTCTACTTAATGGCAATATATAAATAACAATGTGGTTTTCCATCTTTCGTATATTCGCCGGGAACGGTACTCTCATAATCTTGGGTAAATGCTCTCTTTATATTGCCTGATTTTTGTTCAAGCCACACTTTTTCCCATGCCTTTCTTGTACATACACCTATCTCTCCACTTTCATCTTTTTCATCATATTTTTTATATAGGCCTTTACTTACTGCTGTTTCCATTTTTCGAAAAAAGCCAGCTGTTACAGCCATTATTGTAAGGTCATAATCCCCACTTTCATCACTGGAATAATTACTGTATTTTGAAACTGGAGAAACGCCTTGTTGAAACATATGCTCGGTATCAAAAAGAATGGGTAGTTTTCCACTGACAATATCTTCCCAGATTTCACTAATTACTTTTGTTCCTTCTTCAGAATTATTCGTTCTTACTGTTACTTCCCTCAATTTATAAGCCATAGTTTTATTCATCTCCTTATATGGATAATTACCTTTTTATTTTTTATATAATATCACACTGAATATGACAGCAGTATGTCATAATAAATTACAAAGTCGTAATAACATTTGTAGATATTATATCAGAAACTACTATTAGTTTACACTCTCAAGTTATTTCTGATATAACCCCCTGAATTCCTATCTATCAACCAAAGTCACAAATTGACTTAACGCATTAGCTCCCTTATAAGGTGTAATAGGCTTATTTCTGTAAGGTGCACCATTGAATTTATAAATAAATCTAAATACCTGTTCGTCAAATAAGAATCTCACATGTATTGATACATCTGCCGTTGGTGCTTTTTTATCTATTCCAATATACTGGGTCGGGTCTGCAAGTATGATGTCTCCTTTTTTACCAGGCACAGAGCACTGCTCTATCGGAATTATTGGTCTGTTTAAAAGGGTGCTGTATTGTGAAGCCGAAGCTCCACCGGAAGGTAAAAATACAGGTGCTCCTCCTGTTCCAATATTTAAAGCCATAGTATAAAGCTGAGGTTCAATTTCCTGATTGATATACCACACCGCATTTGCCCTGAGTCTTGCGAGCATACTGCTCCACATTTTAAGTATGTTTTCATATTTTATAGTACCTGCAGACTGACCGGATTCTTTTGCCACCGAAACAAGTGCACTTGAATTTAATATTCCAAGGGGCATTCCAACTCCAGTTCCATTTATTATGGCATCGTCAATTTTAAAAGACATCTCATCTGCGTAGGCCTGCTTTACTATTGCCTCAAGAGCTGTAGCATCTTGAAGCAGGTCATCTGTGACATAACAAAGTGCCAGTAGTTTCTGCAGTGCCATATCAATTTCTCTAAACTTTGGTTTGGACTGTGTAACAGTTTCAGCCTCGGCTACCCAGTAAGCCTGAACTCCTCCCCACCTGCTTCCATTAGCCCTGCTGGTTTCATCAATACCAAGTGCCCTGAGTCTGTTTGTATTTGCGCCTATTGGAATCATCCTTATCCTATTTGCCACCTGACTTTCTGCCATCATTGCGTCAAATAACCCCTGTATAAAATCATTATCCAACATAAAGCCACCTTCAGAAGTTACACTTTCATTTAAACCTGCGGCTGAATTCTGGTATACAAGTCTGTTATCCATTCTTCCACCGGGTGAAGATGCAGTTGCCACAGCCTGTAAAAATTCTCCCATACCTCCCTTCCATTTTTTCTCACTAGGGTCTTTAGGCTTTGCATATATTGGCTCATTTACAGGTATTTGTGCCTGCTTTTGTCTTTCTTCCTCTAGTACATCAATTTCTTTTTGTGCTTCAATTTTGGCTTTATGTGCTTTAATTTCAGAAAGCTTTGCAGTGATTTCCTCAGCTGTTACATCCTGTTTATTTATAAGGTTCTTAGATTCTGTTTCCAACTTGGTAAGCTGTGCTAATAATTCTTTCATTTTCTCTGACATACTCATTACCTGCCTTTCAAATTTTACATAATAAAAACCTTAAAGTTCACACTCTAAGGCAAGTCTTGCTTTTAGTAATTTAATTTTATTGGCTTCCCCATCTTGTTTTAATTCCTTAAATCTTTTATTATACTGCTCTATAAATTTTCTAATGCTGTTATTTACACTATTTTGTACCCTAAGCCTACTGAACATAAAGGAATTTTGTGCAGTTTCCCCTTCACTCTCAGAATAAAGAATCCCATCTGCAAAACCTTCAGTAACTGCTTTTTTAGCACTCATCCAGGTTTCCTCATCCATCATCTGTGATATCTTTGCCCTTGATTTACCTGTTTTTAACTGGTAGGCATTAATTATAGTTTCCTTTACCTCATCAAGTACATCTGCACCATGCCTTAAGTCTTTAGATTCCCCTTGAAAGCTCCCCCAGGGGTTGTGAACCATACAAATTGATGTTGGTGACATAAGAATTTCATCCCCTGCCATAGCAATTACAGAAGCTGCCGATATGCAACACCATCTATTTTTACCTTTACTTTTTCTGTATGTTCCTTTAATGCTGTATAAATTCTTGAAGCTGCGTACACATTTCCACCGTAAGAATTAAGCCACACATTTATGTCTTTCCCTTTGTACTGGCCAAGTTCTGCCATAAAACCTTTTGGTGTTACGTTCTCTATTCCAAATAACATGGACCAGAAATCATCATCCATGGCAATATCTCCATCAATTCTAAGTTCTATCTCCTCTTCGTTTTCTTCACTATTTTTAAAATTCCAAAATGCCAATTAAATCACTTCCCTTCACTCATTAAATTAAATACTTCTTCCCTTAAAGCCTTAAGCTGGTCTTGCTGTTTACCTGCTTCACCCATATTTAGAAGTTCCAAATATCGGTCACCGTTCTCTATAGGATTCATATTTTCAAGCCTTCTGATATCATTAACTGAAAGCCATCCCCACTGCCTGCCTTGAGCATAGGCTTCATATCTGGATTTAATATCTCCGCGGAGAAGGCCACTTATGTTGAATTCAAAATATCTACTTCTCCTCTTTGAGTCCTTTGATAAAAGCTGTAAATTTAAATTTTCTTCCCATCTTTTAAACCAGGGCAGCATAGTGTATACAATAAATTCAAGGCTCTGATGCTCTATGTTATTGTTAGTAGACCTCGTTAAATCCTGTACTAGGTGGAGGGGCACCCTAAATATCCTGCACACATCTTCTATCCTGAATCTTTTAGATTCTAAAAACTGTGCATCTGTAAGCTTCATGGTGATTTCCTTAAACTGTCCTCCGCCTTCCAGTATCATTGGAACTCCTGCATTGGAAAGCCCTGTATAGTTTTTCTTAATATCCTTTTTAAGCCTTTGAAATGCTTCCTCCCCGAGTTCATTTGGATACTGAAATATTCCACTTGTCGATGCCCTGTTGTGGTAAAAGTTTCTTTCAAATTTATCCTGGGATAACCCGATATCAACAGTTAAAGCTACATAACTAAGAGGGGTTATTCCTATATAACCATCTAAAGTAAGTCCCGGAATATGAAGTATTTCATCTCTTATCTTAGGTTCAGTTTTTCCGTCTATAAAATAAAGGAGTCTTCCTGTAACCTTATCTATATCAATCCTTACCCTTTCCCAGGATATGGGTCTTAGTTCTAAAAGTTCTCCATGAAGATTGAAAACTTTCTGTGCTGTAAAATTGCCGCCAAGGTTAATATTTGTCATACCAAACTCCTTAAATTGTCCTGGTGTCATTTCAGCATTTGGTGCATAATGGAGAACTCCATATTCGGGGGTATCTGTTACCTGATGTCTGTTTCCCCTATCATCTTTTTCATAAAGAAATATGGGGCAACTGGCAAGTGTTTCTGAAAGCACCTTGTTACAGGCAAAAACTGCTGAAAAACCCATGGCTGTATCTGTGTCCACTTTAAAATTGTCCGCAGGTACATCTTCTCCAGCTAAAAAATCTTGGGAATATTTCTGCAGCACTTCAAATAATGCATTTTGTGGAGTTAAAAACAACTTACATCTATCTATAAACTTCAAAATATCACTTCCTAATCAAGTAAACTTCTCATCCCTCTTTTTTCATAAACATTTTCTTTCATTTCTCTCCTTATTGCCCTATCCAGTGCCATAACAAGTGCCACAACCCCATCTATCTTTTCAGTGGACTTTGATTCATCAGGTTTTATATTTCCCGCAGGGTCAGTTCTAACATAAACATTATCCATCATCCAACTTAAAACTGGATGTGCCCCATGGGCCATTTTCTGTTCTAAAGCTATTTTCATAAGCTCCTTTGTAGGCGGACTCATATCCTTGTATCCCTGTCCAAAGGGTACTACTGTAAAACCTAAACCTTCCAAATTTTGTACCATCTGCACAGCTCCCCAGCGGTCAAAAGCTATTTCTTTTATGTTATATTTAGTCCCAAGTTCATCTATAAAGTTTTCTATAAAGCCATAGTGAATAACATTTCCCTCTGTAGTTTTAAGAAAGCCCTGTTTCTGCCATACATCATATGGTACATGGTCTCTTCTAACCCTAAGTTTTAAATTATCTTCCGGTATCCAGAAGTATGGAAGAACATGATATTTATCATCTGCTTGTGTTGGAGGGAAAATTAAAACAAAAGCTGTAATATCATTGGTGCTTGATAAGTCAAGTCCACCATAGCACTCTCTTCCTCTTAGTTTTTCAGGATTAACTTCAAAAGAACATTTATCCCATATATCCATAGGCATCCACCTTACGGATTGTTTTACCCACTGATTCAATCTCAGCTGGCGGAATATATTTTCTTCTGCTGGATTTTCTTTTGCACTTCCAAAGGCATCCCTGACTTTTTCAATAGGTATGGTATATTCAAGGGAAGGATTGGCTTTGTACCAATTTTCCTCTAAGCTCCAGTCGTCTTCATCTTTAATTCCATAAATAACTGGATAAAAGGTTTTGTCAATTTTCTTACCTTTTAAAATATCTTCTGCTTTTTGATGTACCTCATAACATATGGAATTTCTATCCGTTCCCGCGGTCGTAATTAAAAAGAACAGCGGCTGCATTCTTGCATCTCCACTGCCCTTTGTCATAACATCATATAATTCTCTGTTAGGCTGTGCATGCAGTTCATCGAAGATAACTCCATGTACGTTAAGTCCATGTTTACTAAAAGCTTCTGAAGATAAAACCTGATAATAACTTCCTGTAGGAATATAAACAAGCCTCTTCTGTGATATTACCGGTTTTATTCTTTTCTTAAGAGCAGGACACTGTTCTACCATTTCCACAGCAACATCAAATACAATGGATGCCTGCTGCCTGTCTGCAGCACAGCCGTAAACTTCTGCCCCCCATTCATTATCTGCACAGGTAAGATACAGTGCTACTGCTGCTGCGGTTTCACTCTTTCCATTTTTCTTAGGTATTTCTACATACGCTGTATTGTATTGTCTAAATCCGTCATTTTTAATAGTGCCAAATATATCTCTGATTATTTTATCCTGCCAGGGTAAAAGTTCAAAATGAACTCCATGCCACACACCTTTTGTGTGCTTAAGATTATTAATAAATTTCACTACCCTTTCAGCCTTTTTCTCATCAAACATAAGTTAAACCATCCTTAAAATATCTTCCATTGGATCATCTGTATTTGCAGTTTCTTCTACTCCTATACTTATCCTCGTCCTTGAAGCAGGTGTAAGTCCAAACTCAGAGCAAAAATCTTTCATAATCTTAAGGTAGGTTTGGGCAATGGAAACCTGGGGCACCTGCTGAATATACCCGGATGGAGTTTTAAAAATAGTGCCGTGTTTTGTTAAAAATTCTTCTGCTTCCTTCCACCTTGCATAAGCCTGACAGTATCCTGCAAAGGATGCCGCATCTACTTTTGTTAAGATACCTATAGCTTCAAGTGACTTACTCATTCTTCTCCATTCCTTTTTAGCCTCCGATTCAAGCCATGTGGGACATTTAGGTGCCTTCTTTTCAGGCTTTGGTTCATTTACATTTAAAGGTCTTTTTCCTGGATTTCCTTCAAGAACTTTTAAAGCAGTAGGTTTTGGTTTTCTTCCCCTCTGTGCCATAGGTTTCACCTCCAATCCTGATTAAAAAAGAGCCTACCTAAGCAAGCTCTTAAAATTTCAGTTCTTTAATATTTTCATCAACTGCTTCCATTAAAACATTTATAGGTATTTTATTATCTACATATCCCTGTCTAATGACATCAACGTAGTATCTTACAGGCTCTGCCGGAAGCTTTTCATATTCTTTTGCCATAACATAAGCCATTGCAGTAACTGTACTCTCTTTTGTAACAACCTGAATATCCTTTTTAACATACATCTTTGGATACCCTTCGTAAATATCCAGTGCCTTTTCACATTCTTTGGTTATCTCCCATAAAACAATAGGTACTGCCCCTTTAGAACTTTCCTCAATATTTGCAACGCCGCTGCTAGTTCCCCTAAAAGTCAATTTATAATTTCTAACTTCTCCTATACCTACAACTTTTGCCTTTGGACATCTTCGTTTCATCTGCTTAAGGTTCATGTTAGAACCGTAAGCTGCATATATCTTATTTTTCATTACCCTGTACTCCTTTCGTAAATTTTTAAGCTATGTACCTCCAGGCCGGGTTTCCTTCAAGGTTTGCTAGAAAATGGTGCCTGCAGGTTTCAAACTCTTTCCCTATAAGTCCCAGTCTCAACATCCAGCACCTGAAGGTGTATTTTTCATTGTCAGTTATGGTTCTTTTGCTGCTGGCTGACTTTTGTCTTATGGCCTGATGACTTACTGCAAGGCAAAATTGGATGTATGCTTTAATTTTACCAGCATGGGTGGTGCTGTTAAAGAGTCTAAATTCCACTGTGCCTTTATCAAAAATACTATGGAGATTCAATCCGTGGTACCTGCTCCTATGGTAATGCCTTTTCCTTGATTCACTGCCATAACCTTGGTACCAGATATCTGCCAGTTCCTCCAAAGTTTTTGGTTTCTTTTTATTTATAGTACTTAAAAGTTTCTCGTTTACCTTTTTACAGTATCTGAGCCTTTCAGTGTCTATCTCGAGGGATTTATAAAGCAGTTCCTCTTTGCTTGCAATTAAATTTACAAGGTTTTTAAGACTTAAAGGTGTGTGGTTTGACCCGTCAATATGTATGTGGATTCCGCAGCTTTTGTTCACAACCATTCCTGCTTTTCTAAGTTTTCTTACCAGCTCCTGCAGGGGTTCAATGTCACTGTAGTTAAGTACCGGACTTACCAGTTCAACTTTGTAGGTATCCGGTGCCGATATAACTTCTCCCTTTTCTTTTTTCTCTGGGTCAATGCTTCCATCTGAAACTATGTTCCAAACTCTGCCTTCTCCATCTCTAATGTGGTATTTATCATAGCTGCCTCCAATATGCTCTAGCTTTGTTTTAAAAAACTCTGCAACTTTTTTAGCTGCCATATACCTTGTCAATCCTGTAAATTCTATTTCTATTCCGAACTTCTGGCTTTTCAATGTTTCCTACCCCTTTCAAAGTGTGTTTATCACCTTCTTGCAGTGTGTATATTACCTCTGAAAGGGGTATATAGCAAGTTATATATGATAAATTCTATCAAAATAAAATCACACACCTACTCAAGCTCCTTTAATACATCTTTATATCCAATCTTAACTCCATCTCTAATAAGAAATACCCCTTTGTCAGTTCCAACCTGCTCAATATATCTTTTAACTGCTACATCTACAAATTTTTCTTCAAGTTCTACAGCATAACAAATCCTGTCCGTCTGTTCACATGCTATCCCTGTGGAAAAACTTCCGGCAAAAGGGTCAAGGATAATACAATTTGAAATACTTGAATTCTTTATAGGATAGGCTATTAAATTCAATGGTTTCATAGTTGGATGGAGTTCTGATTTTGTTGGTCTATCGAAATTCCACACCGTTTTTTGTCTGCGATCTGAATACCATTTATGTCCCAATGTTGGTTTCCAACCATAGATAATAGGCTCATGCATATAGACGTAGTCACTTCTTCCTAGTACCGGAGCATTTTTTACCCATATACATGTTTGATGACAGAAGAACCCTGCTTCTTTAAAAGAAGTTCTAAAGTTAACAGTTTCTCTATCAGCATGAAATACATAAATAGGAGCACCATCTGCCATATTATCATACATATTTTTAAAAGCCTTTAGAAGAAATTCAAAGAACTCCTTATCGCCCATATTATCATTTTTTATTTTACCGGCAACCCCTTGATAATTTACATTATAGGGCAAGTCCGTTACAACTAGATTTGCTTTCTTCCCCTCCATTAAAACCTCATAAGTTTCAGCTTTAGTGCTGTCACCACAGACAAGTCTGTGTTTTCCAAGGAGCCATACATCTCCCTGTTTTGATATAGCAGGTTCTTTTAATTCACTGTCTATATCAAAATCATCTTCTTTGATTTCCTTATCATGGACGTTAGAAAATAAATCATCTATCTCTGCGGCATCAAAACCTGTAAGGGAAATATCAAAATCTAAATCCTTTAAAGCTTCAATTTCTAATGCCAGAATCTCATTATCCCACCCTGCATCCAGTGCCAGTTTGTTATCAGCAAGGATATATGCTTTCTTCTGTGCTTCAGTTAAATGTTCAACCAGTACACATGGAATTTCTTTTATTCCCTCTTCCTTTGCTGCCAAAATTCTGCCATGTCCAGATATAATATTTTTATCTTTATCAATTAAAACCGGGTTTACAAAGCCAAATTCACGCAGACTGCTTCTGATTTTTGTTATCTGCTCTTTACTGTGGGTTCTTGCATTATTGACATAGGATATTAATTCATCTATATCTATTATTTTTAATTTTTCTGTCCTTTTTCACTGCATTCACCTCCCATTTTTAACATAAAAAAACACCTTACTCACTTTGAGCGGTGCCACCAAATCTATGTTCATTTGAACATCTAACAGAACAAAACTTCCTGTTTTTATTGCCGTAGGCTTTAAATTCTATGCCGCAGTTTTTGCATATAAAAGTATACCACGCCTTTTTATTTTTCTTATCACTGTTCTTGCTCCACCATGTCCTCCTGCACTTATCCGAACAGAATTTTGATTTTCTGCCCCTGCGATCTTCTGAATTTATTTCCTTTCCGCAGTAAAGGCAGTTCTTTGGTATATTTATAAGGTCTTCAATATCACCTCCAATTGGCTGTCCATATCCTGTAAGGTTATAAGCCTTACATACATTTCTTACAGTATCTCTTTTTATTTTTAAAATACTTGATATACTTTTATATCCATAGCCTTTCTTTCTAAGCTTTAAAATTTCATATTTCTGCCCTTTATCTAACATATTTTTTCACCCCGCAGTTTAAAACAATTCCTCAAAATTCACATCCCCGCCCATGAAATTATGCGTTTTCCCACACGAAGGGGACCGACCGGCCTTCTGCCGCAAGGCTTAGAGGATTTACCCCCCCTATCCCCGACACTTTTTACTCACAGGTTATCCACAGCTTATCCACAGATATTTTAAACAGTCTGTGGATAACATTTTTATTTAAAGTCATAAGGGTAAACCCTTCCTTTCTTTCCCCATCTGCCATCTTCCTTAGCAGTCTTTCTATCATGGCAGGACTTACATAAAGGCTGCCAGTTGCTCTCGTCCCAGAACAATTTTTCATCACCTTCATGGGCTTTGATATGATCCACAACAGCTGCAGCTTTAATGACACCTTTAGCTTTACACTCTACACAGAGTGGATATTCCTATAAGAATTGTTTCCTCAGCCTCTTCCACCTGGCAGTGTTATATAAGTATTTAAAGGGTCTGTTTGTACTGCTGTATTTCCTGTCCATTTCTTTCTGGTGCTTTTCACAGTACCTTCCGTAGGTCAGTTCAGGACAGTTGGGGTAGCTACAGGGCTTTGGTGGTTTTCTTGGACACATTTCTTTTTCTCCTTTTTTAAAATGCATAAAAAACCCTTGAAACTTTATCAAGAGTTTTTCTATTTGCTTTTAAAATGATTCTTAGTCCAATTCTCCTGCTGATCTTAAAATTTCATTATACAATTTTACGGATATTCTAAATCCGTTTTCTATTAATACATCTAGATACTTTTTTACACTTTCAATTTTTTTATACTCTTTTGATAATAATAAAATTCCCATCAATCCGATTGTTCTTAACAAAGCTGTCTCTGCAAAATGCCTAGCTGACCTATCATCTATTATTACCCTTTTTATTTTCAATTCTTTTGCCGCAACCACAACCTCAAGTTCTCCTCGGTGGAGTCTTCCATACAACTGTTTCACTAACATCTTATTTTTTACACTATACACCTTAATATGATTGTTTTTAATAGCTTCTATTAGTTCACTTGCACCCATTTTGTTAATTTTCTCAGCTATTGTTATTTCTTTATAAACCTCTTCTGTAATATAAACCTCATCAAAAATCTCCCATAGCAAATCTAACTTTTTAATAATACTTAGCCCTATGATTGGGCTTGAATTACATACAACTTTAGTCATTTTTGTTAGCTCCTAATTCGTCTTTTAAATCTCTTAGTGCAATTTGATCAAGACGAAATTCATCTTCTGTATATTCATTCCAAGGTATATTTTTATTTTTAAGTAAATCCATAAAATCTACAAGGTTCATTTCTGCTATCTCAGCTGCACGAGCTAATGATACAGACTTACTTGTAAATAATGCAATTGCTATTGATATAGTTATATTATCATTTAAAGATTTTGAAAGTCCTAGATCTTCTATAAGTGGTATTAAATCATTAGATAAATTCAAATCTATTTTTACTTTTTCAGCTCCCAATTTACTTCACACCCCTAACTAAATAATGCAAATTCTTATATATATTATACTCTATATTTCGATTATTCTACGTAATTTAAATTATTCTTTTCACTTAAATGTATGATATGAATTATTTTACTTACAGCACAAGATCATCTTACTTATTCTATTGCTCCACACGTATTTTTCACATTCATGCACATCCATATTTATTCCCCCAAATTAAGTACACCGTCTAAGTGATATTGAAAAGAGTGGTGACATAGTATTTTCTCCAGATGTTGTAGTACTCAGAAGCTTCATCCATGCTGTAACCTTTAGTCATTAGTTTTTTAATTCCATCTTTTCTATGAACCTTTTCAAGACCATGGCAAAGCTTATTTAATTCTTCTTGATTTAACATATTTCTCATACTTCTTACTTATGAACACCATTCACTGACCCTCCCAAAACCTGCAACCTCATAGTTACTGTCATCAATTTTTAAAAGAAATATAGCTTTCTCGTTATCATAGTTAATAATTTCATCAGGTACTTTTTTTGCCTGGAGAAATTTTGTTATATAATACTTAAGTTCCATCTGGATTTCTTTTCTCTTCATTGCTCCGAATAATTCTCTATGATCCCTTGCAGCCTCAGCTGATATTTTTATTCTTATAGGCTCTCCATCCTTGGATTGTATAATTTTCATTTTCTTCCTCCAATCAAAAAACTCCAGATATTCCTAAGCTTATTATTTTAGGGTCTAAAAAAACTTACTGGGATCTCCAGCAGTGTCATGAAAGTGTCCATTTTGGCACCTTTTGTTCTTATAAACACACCTGCAAGTTCTCCAATTTCTATATACTCCTTACCAATATCTTTACTTTCACAGATTCTCTATCCTCTGATTGTATAATTCCAATTTCTTCCTCCAATCAAAAAAGCCCCTGATATTCCGAAGCCTGTTATTTTAGAGCATAAAAAAACCTCCCGAGATTTCCAGAGAGGTTTCATGTATACTTCCACACTTTATACTGTATCACATTTCATTCGTCATTTTCGTCAACTTCAATTTTTTTACTGATTTTTCTTGCTTTTTATCTTGGTTCTAGAGCATTCAGATTGGTTTTACTCTCCCATTCTTTAATATTCTTGTTTATTTAGAAACCCCTTAGATTTCTCCAAGAGGTTTATATATTCTTCCATATTCTATATCATATCACATTAAGTTCGTCATTTTTACTTTGTTTAAGAAATTTATTGTGTTTTCTCCGTGGATATTGTTCATCATGTTCATCTATACTAAAAGCTATCTGCTTCCAGCTGAGTCCATTTATATATCTAAGGCTTAGAATTAACCTCATCTGGCTGTCTTCAACACTATTTATATATCTGTTCAATCTATTGAGTTCATGGAAACACTTTCTAAGACTGATATCTAAAAGGCTCTTAAGGTCTGCTATTTCAGCTGTATATTTTCCAACTTTATCAGATATTCCAGGAGTTTTGGGCATTCCTGTTATACTACCTGTACATGATGCTGCCAGAGCTTCAAGTTCCTGCAGCCTACTCTGCATTCTCTCAATTTCCCTGTTTAAATGATAAAGCTGGGACAGTTCCTGTTTGGTCATAAGCTTATACCTCCAAATTTTCAAGTATATTTTTAACCTCTTCTAAACTTGTAACTTTGAAAGCTTTGCCCTTTGCCTCTTTGATTTTTTGTATTGTGATTTCCTGCAACTTTGTAAGTCTGCCTTTTTCGGTTTTTACCTCAAAGGCAATGAACCTGCCATTAAAGCAGCATATTATGTCTGGTATTCCTGCTGTTCCGTATCTTCCCCCATGCTCTTTAAAACAGAAGCAGTTATCCAGGGACTTTAGATACTTTAATATTTTATTTGTTATATTTTTTTCTTTTACCAGAGCATCTCCCATATATTTTAAAGCCACCCTATCTGCTCTAAATCTTTATCTACTTTTTTGCTTTCATCCGGTGTAAGTTCTCTAATTCCGAGAGTTTTAGTGTCTCCATAAGTTTTTTCAACAAATTTGAAAGCTTCTTTGTACTTTTCAATCTTTAACTTTAAAACAGTAAAGCTCCTTATCCTGAAGGCATAGTCAATATCACTGCAGGCTTCTAAAAGTTCATTAACCTCCGGGTTTTCCTCAAAATACTTTCCAATGCCATCTCCCCATCTCTCTTCTGAAAGTTCCCTTGAAATCTCTTTATTTGCCGATATTAAAAGTTTTACTCCTTCTTCATCTAAAAAATGTTTACCGGTACTTTTCTCAAGTTTTACCGAGAGTACCTCAAGTTCTTTAATTTTCTTTGACCACTTTTTCTGCTCTCTTATGGTCATTGAGTATGCTTTTTGGAGTCTTTTTTTTATTATTTCAAGTTCATTTTTCTCTTTCAAATCCATCACCACCACATAATAAAAAACTTAGTAGTAACAGGAGTAACACCCCGAAAGCGTTGATTTTACAAGCTTTTGAGCCTTATATTTTTTCTTACTCCTAAGGTAAAAAAACATACCCTATATATAGAGTTTAATTACTCTTATTATTTCTTTGGTAACTCCCCTATATAATATATATATATTAGGAGTAACAGTAGTAACAGGAGTAACACAGGTTTATATTACTAACTTTTTTGGTATTTTTTTGTTACTCCCAACGTTACTCCTGTTACACCTAAATCAGAATGGCTGGCTCTCCTCAAGTTCCTTAAATTTTATTTCTATGAACCTGGATATCCCGCCTCCAAACCTTTTGACAACAGAGTACTGGAGTTTTCCATTGTAATATGAGCTTCCAATAAGCCCTCTTTCCCCCAGTGCCCTTATAGTTTTTCTATAGGAATAATTCTTTTTACCTAAAGCTTCTTCCAGTATAGAAGGTAAAATATAAAAAGTCCTGCTTTCTATATATCCGTACCTCTGCTTCGCATCATTTTCAAACTGGTTTCTATTTGATATTGCCCATTCCCTGATAAATTCATAGGCTTTATCATTGACATCTTCCTGCTGCTCTCCAAGCTCCATTAGTATTTTATATCCCATATTTTTAGCTTCTTCTAATGCTTTTTCTCTTGAACTATTAAATACTATTTCTGACACTAAAACATCAGCTGCAGAAATTAGTGCGACATTTGCCATGTGGGTACCTATTTTTATTTCAGATTCATATTCTCTACAAAAAGTATCATATAACTCTCTAATATTCGTTAAGAATCTACCTTCATTTATCAAAGAACCTAGAAATTTTTCACCTGCAAATCCATAGTTTTCTGCTGTTACCTTATGCATTTTTCCGGCCCAATTTTCATTTTCAAAAGGTGCACCGTATATTTCTATTACCCTTGTATTTATGCCGCTTTGACTGTTAGATGCTATAATTGGTTCTTCACCTGTTGTCAGTATGATACTTCTCCATGATGAACTCTTTTGAAGTCCCCCGCTTTTTGTTCCCCGTACTTTGGATTTTCCAAGGGAGAGCATATATACAAGGGACTCAATAAAGTCCTGCCTGTTTCCAACAACCTGTTTTTCATCTATTCCAAGTGGCAGGTCATTGAAGAAACTTGCCATCTTCTCAAGTCCTACCCTTGTGGCATTAAAATTGCCCATCAGTCCTTCCGCTTCTCCCCACACTGATAAAGCGGCTTTTAGTGCTGCCGTTTTACCAAAACGGGTATTCCCCCAGTTGTGGATCATAAATATTCTATGGTTCATAACTTTAAGGAGGGGAGCTGCAAAGCTTGCCGCAAGTATAAATCTAAAAATATAATTCTCCCGGCATTTTCCTATATGCTTAGTCCACTCCTCATATTTACCCGATTTATGGTAGGCATTAACCCACCTGCTGCCGTTTGAGTCCACATCAACTACAATATCTCCTGACAGGTAAGGGAGAAACTTACGGCCGTGCCATCCCATTTGAGTTACTGATTTTGATATCTGGATCAAATCCATATTTTCATCAAGGAGTGCACCTAAAAACCTTACAAGAAATTTTGAGTTTTCAGAGGTTACATTTATTCCTATATCTGAAAGCTGTATTATGGTTCTATTTTGAAAAAGCGTTGACCTCTGCACTATCTGCCTGTGCCACTTTTTATCTTTTAGAAAAGCTATTTCTAACTTTTCTTCGTTGGTTTCAATACTTACAAGCCTCTTTGAGATAATTACAGGGGTACTGCAGAACCTTACATCTATGCCCCTCTTTTGGTCAAGTATAAATATTCCATCTTCTGTGAGCTTAAACCCTTGAGGAATTCTTAAAGATACTGGTGCCCCTTTAATTACCTCATCAGGTTTTACTGCAGCTTTTTCTATGTCAACCTTTACTGCACTTTCTATTACAGCATTCCACCTGTTTTGAAATTCATCTTGTGCATTTATGTGGAGTTCACTGGGGTCTTTGAAGTTTGGGATAGTAATTTCAAACACTTCATTTTTAAAGGCTGCTTTAAAAAGTTCCCCACAGATCTTCCTTAAAAAAGTTTTTCCTCCCTGGTCCGGTTCCTTATAGATATACACATTAAAATCCTTCAAATGCTCTGCCCATTCCTGCCTGAAGGTACTGGCTCCCGGAACTCCAAGGGCAGGGATATTATAAAGCCACAGAGTATGTGCATCACTTTCACCTTCAACTAAAACTATATAATCAAAAGCCCCAAAGTCTTTTATTTTCCACAGTCCATAAAGGTTAATTTTAGAACCCCTTGCCCAGCTGAACATTCTCTCTCCATATCTGTTTCTTTTACAGAGTACAGCCCCTTCCGCATCAAAATAGGGTATTACTATACCGTTTCTAGTATTTTTAATTTGGAGCTCAGATAAAAATTCCAGGGGCAGCTTTTTCATTTCCGAATAGTATCTCAGTGTAAATTTTTCTTTCTTTTCAGGTTCCCTGTATTCTCCTGCAATTTTTAAAAGTCTTTTATAGGCTTCTTTACTATCTATATTTTCTATCTTTTCAAGAAAGGTCTGACCATTTCCAGATTCCCCGCAGGCCTCACATTTAAAACACCCATTTACAGTATTAAACCAGAAGGAAGCCTTATGGTCGTTATGGAAAGGACATAGACCCTGCATTTTGCTTACTCCTGCCTTTTTGAGCCTTTTTACATACTTTTTATAAAAATCAGCCCAGTTTATCTTTGAATCCAGGTTATTCAGTTTCACCACCTCCAGTGAAAGGTCTGAATACAAGGGACAGCCACAGCCGCCCCCAAAGGTTAAATCTTATACTAAAGGTACAATTTCACCTGTTTCTTTATCCACTGTATAATTATCACAATTTTCAGCATCTATATCCAGTGCAATATTTTTAGACATTTCCCTCACATGATTAACCAGTGGCATTACAGCTTGAATTTCCTCCCCATTTAAATCTCTTAGAACCCTGAAAACTGCCTGTGAAAACTGAATTCCCCTGCTGCTTACAGCTTTTTTAAGGCTAATTTTTGTGACTAAAGTATGACACCTTTTTCCTTTAGTCACAAGTCTTCTTATAAATGCCGTAAACCCTTTAAGTGAGCCTGTAGGAAGGGTGAGAAGTATTGGAAATACTTCTCCTTCCCTTAAAATAAATATTCTCCTCTTGTTTTTGCACGCCTTTCCACTGCCATTTTCTCCCGTACCAAACTGGTTATAGGGACAGTTTATACATCTGCCACCCGGATTTCCCTCCCCTGCTTTTCCATCAAGGCTGCCACAGTCCGGCGGGTTACTTCCCCCGGTGTATTTATCTTTATAATAACTATTCAGTGCGTGGTGGTAGAGTATAACTCCTTCTATTTCTTTTGCTGCCTCGGACTCTCCATTATCTCCCGGTACTTCAAAGGTGAGTCCTCCCCCTGCAGGAATTTTTATTTTATCAAAGGTTGAGGTTAATCCGTCCAGTTCCTCTATAAGTCCATTATGGGCATTGAATTCAGCAACTGCTAAATATCCTCTTTCCTGCCCCATTAATTCCTTATTTTTCATTCCTTTCCCCCTTAAATTTTACTTGTTTATACCCTCATACTCTTTGTATCATTCATATTCTTTGTATTATTGAATCTATGTGAATTTTTAATAATTTTCATTGTTATCCATAACCCATCAGAGGTTACTTCGCTTTTCTAACTCCTACTATTGTCTTTTCAAAGACATTTACTCTGCCTTCAAGCCAGGCAGGTAAAATTTCATCATTTTCTGACATCTGCTCCCTTACAAAAGCTGACAAACTATTTGTGTTAACTGTTTCTGTAACCAATGAACCAAACCCATTAGTTTTAAGTGCTTCAAATAATTCCTGTTTTTGTCCGGCCACTGCCGATGCATAGGTTTTAGCATTTAGATAAAATAATGTGCCGCTTCTGTTAAAGCTCTGCGTTTCAGTATCAACCATCATGTCAGATAGTTTTATTTCCACATCCTGAATTTCTCCGTTAACTGTTTTAAGCTCTTCTTCCCGTGTTTTTTTAATTTCTCTAAGTTTTTTTAATCTGTCTGCAAGTTCAAACATTTCATTTTCCACGCAATTCACCTTGTATAATGAACATATAGTAAAAATTCATTATACTTTTCCTTTCTTAGAGATTTTTACTATAATTATCATAAGACGCTGTGGATTAGTTTTATCACCTATAGCTGGACTATTTTAATTGAGGATCTAACCACTGTCTTATGCTTATCTGTTAATTAGTTAGATAACGCATGACGTTTTATATATAGCAAGGATACATTTGCATGAGATTTGTGGAACATGGCGTATAATACTATAAAGGAGTTGTTCTTATGATTTATATTGGTATAGATATAGCAAAAAACAAACATGATTGCTGTATTATAGATTCAGATGGTGTTGTTTATAATGATTCTTTACGTATATCCAATTCCCGTCAAGGCTTTGAATTACTTTATTCTTCAATACTTTCCATTCTGCCTGACAAGGATATTTCCAACGTAAAAATAGGACTTGAATCAACAGGTCATTACAGCACCAATCTCCAAAACTTTTTGTATGCTAAAGGCTTCAAGCTCTCCATTCTCAACCCTTTAGCTACAAATCTCTTCCGTAAAGCCCAGTCTCTTAGAAAAACTAAGACTGATAAAACGGATGCATTGGTTATTGCTAAAATGCTCTTTTCTGATGATACAAAATCCTATTCTCCTGTATCATACCAGATTCAAGAGCTAAAGTCATTAACCAGGCATAGATATCGCCTAATTGGATATAGGTCTAAGTTGAAAACATCTGTCAATAGATTGGTAGATATTATGTTCCCCGAGCTGCCCGATCTTTTTTGGTCAATTCATCAATCTTCTTCCTATGCCCTTTTATCCATACTTCCAAGCCCAAAAGATATAGCTGCCTGCCACCTGACCAAGCTAACAAACATACTAAATACAGCTTCCAAGGGCAAGTATGGAAAAGATAAAGCTATTTCTCTAAAGGAGTCTGCTGCAAATTCTATTGGCACTAACTCAAGGTCTCTAAGTTTTGAACTCAAGCAAACCATTAGGTTAATACAGTCAGTACAACACGAGATTGATTCCTTAGAGCTTCTCATAAAAGAAATCGTTGTTGAGATCAATTCCCCACTTATTAGTATTCCAGGAATTTCATATACCCTGGCAGCTATAATATTGGCAGAAATCGGCGATATTAAAAGATTCACCACTCCCTGTAAACTCCTGGCCTTTGCCGGATTAGATCCCTCCACCTATCAATCTGGAAAGTACACTGCATCCCATACACCCATGGTCAAACGGGGTTCTGCCTACCTTAGATGGGCCATACTTATGGCTGGGAGAACTGTTTCAATGAGAGATGCTACTTTCTCTGCATATTTGTCAAAGAAACAATCTGAAGGCAAGCACTATTATGTTGCCATGAGCCATGTTGCTAAAAAATTGATACGTGTAATATTTCATCTTTTAAAGACCAATGCAACTTTTGCTCCACAAATATAAACTTATCCATAAAAATTAATATTTTTCAAAAAGCAATTTTCCATTGCTCTTTTTGTCATGCTTTCTTTTTTCAATTAAATAACTATAAAAATCTTTTGATTTTTAACTTGACTTCATATAGTTAGTCTCTACTATTTAATAACTTTTTTCCAGTTATCCACAATTGACTTTGCTATATCCTCATAGGTGTCGCACTTTTTCAGTTTGCTTGGCTTACCAAAACAGCGTTCATTATTCCGCTGTTTCTCTTACTTTTTTCAAGCCTTGAGCCGTAGCTTCGATTACAATAAGCTCCGTTTCTTTCATTGAGTTAAGCAATACATCAACTTGCTTGCGGCGATTACTTTTACCTTCTGCATTGCAGGGATAAAAGAATTGGTCTACTGAAATATTGAGCAGTGTAACAATCAGATAAAATTTATTAAGGCTTGGATGCTGCCCTCTGTTCTCTATGTACATAATAGAGCGTGGTGTGAGGTCTACCAGTTGGGCAAGATACTCCTGTGTCCACCCTTTCGCTTCACGAGCCTTTTTTATCGCCATACCTAAAGGCTTGAAATCAAGCTTTCTTTCGTCTTGGTACATTTTTATATCACCCCATATCATTTTACATTTCGGGTGACGACATTTGAACGAAGCACAACTTTACATTAAGTAGTATTTTATTTCGCTCTTCGATAGAAGTAAACTTGCTATTGTTCGCCATTCCGTATATAATAATTATATACTCTTAGGCGAAAGGAAGTTGATTATATGAATTATATTTCTGTGAAAGCTGCTTCTAAAAAATGGGGTATATCGGAACGGCGAATACAAAAATTATGCGAAGAAAGTCGCATTGATGGTACCGAGAAGTTTGGTCGGGCATGGCTGATACCCAAAGATGCGGAAAAGCCCATTGATGGACGTATGAAAATAAAAAACAAACAGGAGGACAAGCATGGAGTTTAACGAAAAACTGCAACAACTTAGAACTGGGAAGAACCTAACGCAGGAACAGCTTGCAGAGCAACTATATGTATCAAGGACAGCAATTTCAAAATGGGAAAGCGGAAAAGGCTACCCTAACATTGAGTCACTCAAGTGTATTTCTAAATTCTTTTCTGTAACCATAGATGAACTGCTGTCTGGTGAGGAACTGATTACCCTTGCCGAAACTGAAAACAACTCTAATGTTAAAAGAATTTATAACATTATCAGTGGAATAATAGATGTATTGGCAGTTGCACTTATTGTATTACCAATCTATGGAGAACCTCAAGGCAGCCAGTTTTACCATGTAAATCTTCTGTCAAATACTCATTTACCAGATTTAGATATTGGAATACATTGGGCTGTTTTTTTATTTATAATTGGGCTTGGAATTGCCAGAATTGCTTTCATTTGTTTCGAAAAAGAGTTATTGCATAACATTATCTCGAAAGTTTCTATCGCAACAGGCGCAGTAGCAATCTGTTTATTTGCTGCGGCAAGAGAACCATATGCAACAATACTGCTTTTCTTGTTTTTTGCAGTGAAAATATTTTTATTGCTACAGCAAAGCAGAACAAAATAAAAATTGCCATAAAACCCTTGAAAATAGGCTCTGACACGATAAGTGTCGGAGCTTTTTTTCTATTGTGACGGTAGGTTTCTTTGCTTTTACCACACTGGGACGGATAATAAATTTGTGGTCAGCAGAAACAGAAATCCACAGAAAGGAATAATGGTTATGGAATTTATTATCGAAACTAATAATCTTACCAAGCGATATGGAACCGCTACCGTTGTTGATAAGATAAATCTTCATGTGCCAAAAGGGAAGATTTATGGACTGCTTGGCAGAAACGGAGCCGGGAAAACCACCGCAATGAAAATGATGTTGAAACTTACTTTCCCAACAGATGGAGCTATCAGGCTGTTTGGAAAAGACTATAAGGGCAATGAAACTGCTATTTATAGCAAAATAGGTTCGATTATTGAAACACCAAGTTTCTACGGCAATTTAACAGGATATGAGAATTTGTATATTCTTGCTAAATTGCGAGGACAACTTTGCAAAAACAAAGTCTTAAACGCTCTTGAAATTGTGGGGCTGCATGAGGAAAAAAGAAAGGTCTTTGCCGACTATTCCCTTGGCATGAAACAGCGGCTTGGTATTGCCGCTGCCATTATGCACGAGCCAGAGCTGCTTATACTTGATGAACCAATTAACGGACTTGACCCAATTGGAATATCAGAAATTCGCTCATTTCTATCTAAACTTAGCCATGATAATGGCACCACAATTTTTATATCAAGCCATGTTTTAAATGAGGTTGAGCAAATTGCAGATATTATTGGTGTTATGCACGAGGGTCATTTAATAGAAGAGGTTGATATAGCAGAGCTACACAAAAGAAACCGAAAATACACTCAATTTGATTTGTCGGATGGGCAAGCAGCTGCAAAAATTTTAGAAAGCCGCTATCATATCACAGACTTTACGGTGCAGGGAAATACACTAAAAATTTATGATTTCAACCACAATATAGGGAACATCAATCGCGATTTTGCCTTAAATGGACTACTTGTCACAAAGGTAAATGCCAGTGAAGAAAACTTAGAGGAATACTTTTCTAAACTGATTGGAGGTGAGGGCATTGCTTAAGATTATTTCCTGTGAACTACTTAAATTAAAGCGGTCAAAAATAATACCAATTAGTATTGCAGGAGTGCTATCTACACCATTGTTAATGCTGTTAGAGGCTCTGCAAACTTATTTTGACAAACCAGAACTTGTCTTTACCTTGTCTGACGTTTACAACAGCAGTGTACTTTATACCATGTTACTAACAAATATGATGGTCTATATTGCAATTGCTGCATTTTTATTCAGTAGAGAATATACAGAAAATACACTTAAGACTATATTACCCATTCCTATCTCAAGAACAAAACTACTGCTTGGCAAGTTTTGCACCTTACTGCTTGAAATTGTTACTCTTAACATTGTGACATGGGCAGGTATTTTTATCGTTTGTGGAATATACCACGCTATCTTTACAATGGAAGGGTACAGCTTGCTTGTGGCAATCGAATGGTTTCCAAAGTTTTTACTTGGCGGTATCCTAATGTTTTTAACAACTTCTCCTTTTGTATTTGTCGCAGGGAAAACAAAGGGATTTGTTGCTCCTATGATTGGTTCTGCTGTTATCGTCATGGGCAGTGCGGCTCTCGCAAATCAAGAATGGGGTGCAATATATCCGTGGACAGCTACATTTTTTCTTGTGCAGGGTAAAATCGAGAATACCGGCTACCCCATTGCCCTATCTGTGGGTATTATCCTTTTGTTATCAGCAGTCGGTTTCTTTATGACCTATCACCATTTCGAAAAGGAGGATTTGAGATAATGGCACTTGATTTTATAGAAGTTTTGAAAGTTATTTTTCTTGGAATTGTTGAGGGAATTACCGAGTGGCTGCCCATCAGCAGCACAGGGCATATGCTTCTTGTGGACGAATTTATCACGCTTAATATGAGCGACGCATTTAAGGAAATGTTTTTTGTTGTCATTCAGCTTGGAGCTATCTTTGCGGTAGTTGTTATGTTTTGGGAAAAAATGTTTCCGTTCCAATTTAAGGACAAATCACAGCCTATTATCAAAAAGGATACATTTTCTCTTTGGTTCAAAGTCGTAGTTGCTTGTATTCCCGGGGCAGTTATAACTATCCTGTTTGACGATTATATTGAAGCTCATCTACACACTCCAATAGTAATTGCAGCAGCCCTTATTTTCTATGGTATTGCTTTTATTGTCATTGAAATTTGGAACAAAAAACGGTTTCCAACTACTTGCAAATTAGAAAATATTACTTATGGAACAGCCTTTTTAATTGGACTATTTCAGGTACTTTCCATTATTCCCGGTACTTCTCGTTCGGGTGCCACAATTATAGGGGCGCTGTTGATTGGTGTATCAAGAGTAGTAGCAGCGGAATTTACGTTTTTTCTTGCCGTTCCTGTTATGTTCGGTTTAAGTGCTATTAAAATATTGAAATTTGGTGTTTCCTTTACAAGCGTTGAATTGCTTATCTTAATAATAGGTATGGTGGTAGCATTTGCGGTATCGGTGTTAGTTATAAAATTCCTCATGGGATATATTAAAAAACATGATTTTAAGGCATTTGGTTGGTATCGAATTGTGGTTGGTATTCTTGTTGTACTGATAACAATAATCTAATAGAAAAACAATCTGCCGCACGACGGCAAAAGAAAAAAAGTCGTCGTACAGTAGATATATTTTCACGTCTATAAAACGGTGGCTTTGATTTTCAAAGCCGCCGTTCTTTGCGTTTTACACAAGTCTATGACGACTGATAAGCGGATTAACCCCCTCGTTTTGGACGGAATCTAATAAATTCTTCATTTCTTTTAAATTTAGACCCTTATTTGAATATTTGTTAGGTTTTCTCCAAAATAAAGGTTATAAAATTCATGTGGAGCCATAAATCTTAAACTTGAATGTAATCTCCTATTATTGTAGAATTCCATAAATTCATTTACTATTTTGTATGCTTCCGCATAGCTTTGAAATTCATTAATTTTTAAACACTCATCCTCAAGTATTCTGTGAAATGATTCCACATGTGCGTTTTTATTTGGCGTCTTCACTGGTATTCTCTCATGTTCAGTTTTAAGTCCTTCACAGCATTCATCAAATTTATGACTTATAAACTGAGGCCCGTTGTCTGTTCTTATTACTGGCTTTTTAGAGCCTTCCTCAAACAAGTTTCTTCTTATTAAGCACTTTCTCAGTAGTGCTGTAGCATCTTTAGCCTCACAGTGTAAACCCATGTGGTAATCTATAATGCTCCTATCAAAGATATCAATTAAATTTAGTAAGTAGAAGAACTTATCTTCACCTTCTATGTAGCCATATTTTATATCCATTTCCCATAGTTGATTTGAGCCTGTTATAGTTCTGTTAACTGCAATATTTCTCTTTATTTTAGCTTTAATTATTCTCTGGTCTTTAAGTATTCTGAGCTCTTTGCAAAGCCGATAAACCTTCTTGTGATTAATCACAAGATTATAATATTTTCTTAGATGGTAAGTTATTTTTCTATATCCATAGTTAATAGCATCCCCATCAATGGCCTCCAAAATAAATTCCTTAATCTGATCATCGCATACTTTCTCACCATCTACGTTTATACTGTATCCTTTTGGCTTTCCACCTTTAGGTCTAGCCTTTTCTTTGCCTTCTACGCTTAAATTATAGTAATATGTTGATCTTCCGAGTTTAACTACTTTAAGTACAAATACTGCATTGTATCCTTGATCTATATATTTTTTAGCTATTTCTACTTTTTCTTTAATTGAGGGTTTGATTTTTTTATTAAGTCTCTAAGAATTGCTACTTCTAAATCTTTTTCTCCTAACAATTTTTTTAGATGATCATTCTCTTTTGTTACTTCTGTTAACTCATTTTCAAGTTCTTTTTCTCCCTCAACCAAAGCTTTTCTACCAGGCTTAACTTTAATCTCATCCTTAGAATTCTTTATCCACGTAAATATAGTTGATTTTGAGATCCCATGCCTTCTTGATACCAGTGAAACATTTCCTACTTCTTTCGCTTCTCTTAATACCTCTTCTTTTAATTCTTTTGTATAACTTTTTCCTTTCATAGTTTGCCTCCAATCACTTTCTACATTATAATAAATATAGATATAATTGTCCAAGTTTATTTAGGGGCTTAAGAGTAAGTATATGGCGGTATCTTAGGAGGTATCGTCATGTTTTCTTTTGCTCAAAAGCTTGGTAACTTATCAAAAAAAGTCTTGTCTTGTTATGGGACGATTATGGGCAACAACCCGAAATTATAAACTACATAACACGAAACAAGCGCCATTATGCCCGATTGAGATTTCATAAATTTCAGTCGGGCATTTTTGCGTTTATAGACCCCTGTTGTCGTTCCCCTCCCACCGTCCTTTCAAGTTCAGTTTTTAACCCAAATTTGAAAGGATGGTAAGACCATGAAAAAAATAAATCTAAAAGATTACTATGCTCATATAAGCGTAGACATATATATTGATATTCCTGATGAAGTATTTAACATTTTTGAAGAATACCGCAAAGCAGAGCAAGCCTATCAAAGCAAAGTATATTACCACAAAGCATACTACTCTCTTGACCGTGGTGACGGCATTGAACACAGTGCCTTGTTTGTTTCCTGCTCGCCCGATGAAATTTACGAGCGTAAGCTCACAAGGGAACAGCTTCACGCTGCCATTGCCACCTTGCCCGATAAGCAGGCAAAACGTATTTATGCTCACTACTTTTTAGGAATGAGTAAAACGGCTATTGCTAAAGCCGAGGGAGTAAACAAAAGCCAAGTAACACGGTCAATTAACCAAGGATTATCGCATCTTGAAAAATATTTAAAAAATGTCTTGTGATAGACGCAACTAATCAGCTCTTTTTCTAAAGGTATATGAGAGGAAGTTTTCTCTCTGATATGTAGAATAACATAATTGCTCTTTGACAATTTCATATACGATATTTTGAGTACATTACTTATGTGAGCCGAAAGGCAAAGCGACTTAACAGACATCGCCATGATAACGGTATGGGGAGGTGAATTAAATACCTTTGGAGCGACAAAATGGAATGTTAGACCGAGCTTGGCAAACTCGTCCGCAATGACCCACATAAGGGATAATGATACTTCAATACGTTTCGCCCTCGATACGATTAAAACGGAGGGAGTCCCTGCGGTATGCGTGGCTTTTGAAAGGACAAGCTACGGTACTGTGGGGCTATGATAGCTGTGCCAACAGCAACTCAAAATATCCCCGCAATTTTAATGGCGTTTTGCCGGGGTGCGTGGCAAATACGGCAAACTTATAAAACTAACCGCACCGCACTTTTGTTTTATGCAAATTTGCGGTGTGCTTGGTTTTACTATAATTGTTACAGCGACAAACTTTTCATAAATGATATATACGCTTATACTTTATATAAGCAAGACACTTGGAGGTGATTGCGAATGGAAAATATCAAAAATGCAACTAATCCTACTGCTACTAATGTTTCACCACCTAAATCTTATGAGAAAACCAAGGCATATCAGGATTTTATCAATGTACTTTCTCAGATTATAGAAAAACATGGTGCAGAGGTCTTAGATGAAATCAATCGTGTTGTCTAAACGAGCAGTGCTTATGGATTGATGTTTTCCAATCATTGATTGGAGGTCAACTATTATGAATCGGAGTGGAAAAAAATGTGTACTTTACCCTCGTGTAAGTACCGAAATGCAGGTTGATGGGTTCAGCTTAGATGGGCAGAAAAACAGCTTAAGGCGTTTTGCAGACAGAGAAGAAATGGAGATCGTAGACATTTACGAAGATGCTGGTAAATCCGGCAAATCCATAGAAGGCAGACCCGCTTTTAAACAAATGCTATATGATATTGAAAATGGTTTGGAAATTGAATATATCTTAGTCTATAAGCTCTCCCGCTTTGGCAGGAATGCAGCCGATATTCTAAACTCTTTGGAACACGTTCAATCCTTTGGCGTAAACTTAATTTGCATTGAGGAAGGAATTGATTCTTCCCAAACAAACGGAAAGCTTTTGATTTCAGTGTTGTCTGCCGTTGCTGAAATAGAGCGTGAAAATATCATAGAGCAGACAATGAACGGAAGAAAAGAAAAAGCCCGTCAAGGTGGCTGGAACGGTGGGTTTGCTCCCTATGGTTACTACCTCAAAGATAAGCAGCTCTATATCCAAGAAAATGAAGCAGAAGCGATACGAATTATCTTTGACAAATATGTAAATGGCAATATGGGATTTTATAAAATTGCAAACTATCTAAATTTGCAGGGTATCCCAAAAATCAAACGTGCCAACGGTACTCTTTCACAATGGAGTACGCATTTCGTCAGAATGATAATCGACAATCCTGTGTACACTGGAAAAATTGCTTTTGGCAGGCGAAAAAGAGAAAAGGTCAAGGGCACTAAAAATGAATACCGCCAAGTACACCAAGATGAATACATTATTGCAGACGGTCAGCACGAGGCTATTATAGATGAGGAACTATGGAATGAAGCGCATGAAAAACGAGAATTAACAGGCATTAAATCTCCGTCCAAAATTGGTCGTGATAGGGCGCATTTATTAAGTGGTATTTTAAAATGCCCAAAATGCGGTGGCCCAATGTACACCAATAAACATGCTTGGACAAACAAAGACGGTACATATAAAGAAATCTACTATTATGTATGCAGCAAGGCTCGCACCGCCAGAGGAAAAAGCTGTGATTATAAAGCCATGCTCAAAAAAACTGATATTGAGCCGCTTGTCATTGAAGCAATCAGAGAGCTAATTAAAAATCAGGATTTTGCGGCAGAAATCAAATCAAGGATAGGCAAGGAAATTGATACTTCCACTTTAAATAGAGAACTCAAAAACTATGAAAATAAGCTTAGAGAAGTGGAACTCAATAAAACTCGTCTTGAAAATGAAATTGACAGTCTGCCGGAAGATACCCGTTTTAGAGAACGCAAGCTCCACGATATGACCCTCCGTCTTGATGGGCTGTATGACACCATTGTAGAGCTGGAAGAAAAGATTGAAGATGTAAAGCTGCGCCGCAAAGCCGTGGAGCAAGATGCTATCACACTGGAAAACATCTACACTTTACTGGAAAACTTTGATAAGGTATATGATAAAATCAGCGAGGAAGAGAAAAAATCTCTGATTTCTTCGTTAATCAAAGAAATAGAGATTTTTCCATGTGACGAGGCTGAATTGCCTTTAAAGTCTATTTTATTCAATTTTCCTGTTTATAAAGACGGTGGAGATGTTTGTGGGTTTTTGTGGGATAAAAGTACGCACGTCTCCACATGGCTCGAGAGGACTTATATAATGTCAACTCAATCGATTTCTCTTGAGGTAACATTCGGTAATAGTCCACCGCCTATTTTCGCCTTATTTTCAATAGAAATAGCAAAAGTTATCAAGGCATACCATTGACAGATTATACGTTGTGGCGATAGACAAAATATCAACTTTAGGCGCTGTTATATTGCTAATTACTTGAATCTCCACTTTTTAAATGGATTTACTATTTCATAGCAATGTCGAAAGCTTCAGCAAAAATCACATCATCAAGTGGCTTTCGCTTTTCTTTCTTTATTTGAAAGCAAGCACTCTGATATTTTTTGGAGCGTCTTGTTTTACTCTTAATTTTTGCACTATTAGGAAAGTCTTTAGAAAACCGCGCAAAGGCAATACGCCAATAGATACTCATGGCAAACAAAGTATTGTATATTTCAAACAATTCATCATCTGAAAAGACCGATGTGTCTTTACTCTTTAAATACAAATGTAATGCTTTCTCAAACTCACGCCAATCGTCTTCACGAATTTTTTCGCTTATATTTCTTAACCACTCAAAGATTCGCTCATCTTCACGATTCGATACTCTGTCTAATAAGTCTTGCCACTGTCTCCAAGAAAGTTTTTGTACAACTTCAATATTATACTGCGATAATACATAGCATTGTTCATAAAAACTACGTCTTTTTGATACTGATCCGTCGTCTCGCTTTCTTACCTCTTGTGTTGCAAAATCCTTTATTTCATCCCAAAATTTTCTTCGTTCTGAATCATTGATTTTATACTTTTCTAAAAAATCAGAAAGACATTTTCCTAGAAAATATTTATACAATACAGATTTGCCATATTCCTTTTTTAACCCTTCCTCGATTTTAGGTATGTCATTTTCTAAATCCAATAACAGATTATCATATACAGCTTTCTCTCTTGATGTCAGAAACGAGTCGCATACATATATTAATCTACCTTCTGAATCTCGCTCTACTAAGTATCCCATTGTTCACCACCTCTATTTAAAACTAGCCGCTAAAACAGACTCAAATTTTCTATTAACTGCTTCATTAGACTCTAGTATGTCCATTTCCTCCAGTTTCTTTCCATCAACATTGAACATACTATATTTTTGTTCATGCAAATACAAAAATACATATTGTTTCAACATTTGTTCTTTAATATAAGCTCTTTGCATATCAGGTAAATCAGCAACAAACATATATGCAACATGGGCAGTGTTTAAACAAATTATTTTACCAATACCATTCGTTTCATACCATGAACGTCTTACATCATCTGGTGCATCTATATTTCTAGTTTGAAAAGCATCTGATTTACCATTCTTTTCATCGCAATTGAAAAACAATTTATAAATGTATTTTGTTATTCTATCTCCCTTTTCATATTCGCCACTATCTTCTGCAGCAATTATACGTGCTCTTAGTTCAAGTTCTCCTTTATTCAGGAACTTCTCGTATACTTCTTCCCAAAAAGTGATATCAGGAATATCAATAACAGTTTCTTCATAAGGACCAACTATACCAGTATAAGAGCCAATATCAATTAGTTTAGGACAAGATGCCTCACGTGCATCGTGAATGCTAACATTCATTTGAAACTCCAAATCATCTGGTCTTTTGTTTTCTACTCTATATGCAATCTCTTTTAAAGTTTCATCAAAATTTATCCGGCGGTTTCCTGTACGAGGAAATGTACAGCTATTAAGAGTTAGAATAACTTCTTTCCTAGAATTGTCAGGTTTTGAAATATCAAAAAAGAATGGCAACTCTTTTGTTTTTACTTTTCCACTACCTTGAGCAGAAACTTTTAATATCACACGATTCTCAGCAAATCTTCTAGCATTTTTTTCAGTTACATCAAGTGTAAATGTATTTGTAAAAACGCAATTGGGTTCAACATTTATTGTCTCAGCACAGATATTTGAAACAACCGTTTTATCAGTATTATCAACCACAATCAAAGAATATTCAAACTTTTTATTTGCTATATAGTCACTCTTAATTCTGATATCAAATGAAATCTTGTCATTAAGCTTAACTTCTACAGAACCTTTTGTAGGATATGCAATATTCTGCCATCTAACATCAAAATCAGGCTTTTTGGGTCCTTTACCCAAATCTTCAAAACCAAGTGAATCAAAAAGATTCTGAATTTCTTCGGCTATCGCCTGAATTTCTTCTTGCAATTTTCGATCTTCATTTTCCTTATCTTTAATATAATTCCATTCAACCATTAACTTGCGAAATTTTTCTGCTGAGTATTTTTTTAAATATTGATACGCATTTTTTAGTTTTTTACCTTTACTAACTCCAAAATGCACCTTATCTTCAATCTCTGCAAGTTCATTTTCCCAGTCTTCATCTACTTCAACAAATCCCCAGAATTTCCCTTTAATTTTATCTGGAATATCACTAATTTCTACATCACCAATCTTCATACCTTTTCTGTAATAAGAAACACCTGACCATATATTTTCTTTATTAGAAAATACATAAAGCCCGAAATGCTTTACACGATATCCATCACGATATATTTCAGAAGTAGGAAGGTCATATCTTTGCACACACTCTGGCTGGTTTACCATATGAACCTTTTCACCATTTACAGCAATTGCAGAAGACTTGTCCTCAAGTCGTTCAATAATTCTCCACCAAGTCTCCTGGATATACTTAACCATTGTCCCATCATTAATAGCGCCAACTAATTCATCCTTTGGATTTACTATGATAACTCTTGTGCCAACTGTCGTTTTTGGCTCAAATCCAGTATTGTCCTTTATAAATTTTTCTGCTTCCTTACCCTCATATGCCTTTTCAAAAATATTACCATTATCTAGCATGTTAGCAACATACTTTTCTTCAACTGTAAGAGAATCAAAATAATAAGAATAATTCTTTGATCCAACGGCATAAATAATTTTGCCAACCCCATACGTACCTGCTCCAGTTGCATTTCCACCAGAATTATGCATTGAGGAAAATCTGGCCAACCTATAGTCACTATCGAAATATTCATTAGCATCCATGCGATGTTTTATTTCTGTTGCAGAAATATTAGGTCCTGTTAAGCCTTGCGTGCCAGAATCTTCAACAACGAGAAAAAGACCCTTTTCGGTTTCTTTTAAATATATATTGCAATTCCAATCCTTCCATGAATTTACTTTACGAGCACCAGCGCAATTTTGAATGCAGTCTTTTTGAAATCCATTTGCCAAATCTACTCCGGCATCTTCATATGCGCCAAACACCCATTCAACTTCTTTAGAAAAATTATGTGGGATTTGAGTTTTTTCAATCGTTGTCATAATAACCCTCCTTATTATCGATTCAATTTGAACTTTGTTAATTTATCATCTGTCGTATTAAATTTTTGCCTTGCTAGTTTTAGCTCTTTATCAATTGCATTAAAAATATCTGAAACATCTTTTTCTGTATAATCGTATGAAGATTGATTTGAACAGTTTCCAAGCAGTTGAATCATCGAAATAATCTTGTTTGTTCTAGCCTCAGCAATTCTAATAAATTTGTCTCTTTTGCTTTCTACATTTTCCATATCAATACTCCTTTTAGTATTATTATAAAAATAATATACATTTACCAGTTATATTTGTCAATAGTTTTAAAAATATTTTTATATATTTTGTTTTTATGTTTATAATATCAATAAAATATATGCAAATTATTTTTAAAATAATTTGCATATATTTTAAGCATTTTGTTTCAATTTTAACAATTACATTCACCAATAACAGCTACATTAATTCACCAACCTGTTGTATTGTGAATTTTTAGTGCATTAAACTCAAGTTTATCTAAAAAGGATTTATTAATTAAATATAATCACTATTTACTGTTATGCAGAACAAACACCTTACATCTTTATAAAGTGCTAAAGCTCTGTAAGGATTTGTTTTTCTATATTAAATCTCCATATCAACTATCAAACCAGATTTAAATGTCACTGTAATTTTCTCATCATAAATTGTTATACCCTTAATCAACTTTCTGACAAGTTGCTCATCATAATATTCCACTATGCATTTCTGTAGCTTCAAGAATTTGGTCATATCAACCATTCGTTGCTTCTGACTTGCATATCCGGCATTCTTAGTCATCGCTGCTTCTTTTTCATCTCGGAGTCGGTAAATCTCGTCTACAAGGATAGAATAATCCTCTTTGTTGTTGGCAAGTCGAAAGAGTTCCTTTTGTAGCTGCTCCAATTTCTTATCAATTTCAGGAATGGCATTCTTATCCACCTGGTTCATGACTAACGCTATGTTCTTTTCCAAAATATTTATAAATTCTGTCTTTGCCCCAAAAACCTTATTGACTGCCTTTATTACTGCATCATGCAACTCCGTTTCCCTAATCGTCCTAGCCATGCAGTCCACCGACGTCTTATCAAGCCTGCTTACACACCTCCACACGATGGATTTGCAACCGTGATTATTCCAATGGATTCTTCGAAAAATATCCCCACAGTGTCCGCAAATAACAATAGTTGATAAAGCGTATTTACTGCTATAAATGCGTTTCTTACCACTATTACCACTTTTGATGTTACTTCTGCGTTCCATCTCTTCCTGAACCTGCATATATAAATCCCGCGGTATAATTGCATCATGATTGTTTTCCACATAATACTGAGGAACAATACCATCATTCTTTACTCTCTTTTTGGTAAGGAAGTCTACTGTGTAAGTTTTCTGTAAAAGAGCATCGCCAATATATTTTTCATTCTTAAGTATCTTTTTAATAGTTTCCTGTCTCCATTTTTCTTTCCCCGCAGAGGTTAAAATATTATCTGCCATCAGTCCTCTTGCTATCTCTATCAGACTTGCCCCTTCCAAATACTCACGGTAAATTCTTTTTACAACTTCCGCTCCATTTGGCTCAATAACCAAATGTCCTTCCTCATCTTTGGTGTATCCGAGGAAACGGTTATGGTTAATCTGGACAATTCCTTGCTGATAACGGTACTGCAATCCAAGTTTTACATTCTGGCTCAATGACTGACTTTCCTGTTGGGCAAGTGATGCCATAATGGTAAGCAGCACTTCACCCTTGGCATCCATTGTATTGATGGATTCCTTCTCGAAATATACTGGAATATTTTTTTCTTTCAGTTTACGGATATATTTTAGGCAATCCAGTGTGTTTCGAGCAAATCTGCTTATGGATTTAGTTACAATCATATCAATGTTTCCAGCCATGCACTCATCAATCATGCGATTAAATTCTTCACGCTTTTTAGTGTTTGTTCCGCTGATTCCATCGTCTGCAAATATCCCAGCAAATTCCCACTCAGTATTCTTTTTTATAAAATCTGTGTAATGTTCCACCTGTGCCTCGTAGCTGGTAGCCTGCTCATCGCTGTCAGTAGAAACACGGCAGTAGGCGGCTACCCTTAATTTTGGTATCTGTACTGCTGATGCAGTATTTCCAATCCTTGATTTGGCTGGAATAACTGTTATGTTTCTTGTTCCCATTTTAACTCATCTCTCTTTCTATAAGGCTGTAAGCAAATTCAGCCTGCTTGTAAGGGTCTTGGAATTTAATCACCAACGGTCTCATCCAAAATTCTAGTGGTGCAGGAGTGCTATCTAATGCAGTTGGTTCATTCAATTTTTCATCATAAACCCTCCCCAAAGCAACTGCCCTTCTATGTCGCTCCTCTTGCACCATATCAAATAAATCGCGGTCAATAATGGTAGGATAATACTTGGTTCCAAGATACTTTTTATTTGCAAGCATTCTTGATGCTGTACCATACCATGTATTTATACCTGCCTTGGCTGCTGCATTTTGAAGACTGTCACCAGATAGATAATTTTCATATAACTGCCTAATCTGTTTTGCACTAACTTCATCAATAACAGCCTTACCATCTTCTATTACATAACCATAGGGTGTATGTGTAGCCATTTAATTCACCATCCTTTCTCTCAGCGTAATACCGCATTTCATACAGAATCCAATTTCATCTCTGGAATATACAACAATGTTCTCTATGAACCGCTCAAAGATTGCATCTTCGAATTTTACAATTTCTGGCTTGTTGGAAATATAATGAATAAGTGCATCCAACTCAGACAGTTGCTGATGATTGCCTGTAGCCGAACTTTCAAGACGTTTCTTCTCCTGTTTAAGCATTTCAGCCTCTGCTGCAATATCAGATAACTCTTTAGTAAAAAGTGCTGCATCCAGAAATCCCTTTCCCATAAGTTCTGCTATAACACGTTTACGGTCTGCGTTTTTTTCTATGCGTTCATTTAAATCAGCAAGTACTGTAATACGGCTTTCGCCACTCATTGCTTTCAATCCATTTTTTAAAGGTTTTAGCACTGATTTATAGCCGAATTTAAGCTTATTCATCATTAGTACAAAGGCTCTATTTATTCCATCTTCACTGATGTATTTTATAGTGCACTCTTCTTTATGCTCAATGTGAGTTTGGCAAGTCCAAGCAATATAAGATTTCTTTGCTGTATAGTGTGTTCTTCTCTTAAAATGTCTACCGCAGTTTCCGCAGATGATTTTTCCAGACAACACATATCTATTCAGATATTTTGAACTACCCTTATCAATGTTTTTCTCACTTCCACGCTGTCTGATAACCGCCTGCACCGCATCAAAATCTTTATGACAAATGATGGCCTCATGATGGTTTGGCACAAAATACTGCTCCTCTTCACCACGGTTTGCATGACGGTTGAACTGACTGTCAGTGTATGTCTTTTGGAAAAGAACATCTCCTGTATATTTTTCATTGGAAAGAATATCTCTTACAGAAGTTCCTGTCCATTTCCCACCTTTTTTTGTAAGAGCATTTCTTTCATTTAATTCTCTGGCTATCGTATAGCTACCTTTTCCAGCAAGGGCACATTTAAAAATATCTCGTACTATTTCTGCCTCGTCTGGAATAATTTCCATTTTTCCATCAGTGTTGGCATAACCATATGGAGGATATGAAATCTTGTAGGTACCATTTTTAAATCGTGTTTTGACCCCCCACTTATTATTCTCAGAAATTGATGAAGATTCATCTTGCGCCATACTGCTTAATATGGAAAGGATCATTTCACTCTGCATAGACTGAGTATTGATGTTTTCCTTCTCGAAATATAGAAAAACTCCAAGTTCTATCAACTTTCGAACCATTTCCAGACAATCAAGTGTATTCCTTGCGAATCGGCTGATGGATTTGGTAATAATAAAATCAATCTGCTTTAACTCACATGCTGTAATCATTGCCCGCAGACCTTTTCGCTTTTCCTTTTTAGTTCCAGTGATGCCCTCATCATAATACAGTCCAGCGAACTCCCATTCTGGATTTTCTTTTATATATTTTTCGTAATGTTCTTTTTGTGCAGTCAAACTTTCCATCTGCTCTTCACTGGCAGTGGATACACGGCAGTATGCTGCTACACGAAGTTTCTTTTTACGCAGTCCAGTCACCACTGCCGTTTCTATTTTGGTTACTTTTTTCACGATTTTCACCTCCTTGTCAGTGTCACATATTACCTCTAAAACCAAGTTATATCAACGATTTCAAGGCATAATCTCGACCAAATTTGGAGAGAAAGATTGCCGATTTAATTTCATTATTCTGTTGAATTCATCATTAGTAATTAGTCCTTTATCAAGCATTGACTTTATTATTTTTTGTGCAAGGTAATAGTAATAATCCTTACGCATTTGCTCTTCTGTCATTTGATATTTTAATGGAACAGGAAACAGGTTCTGTTCCGTAATTTTTGTTACTGTTCTATTTTCATCTTTCATAAGAAAAAACACCTCCTGCCTAATAGCCATGGCAGGAGGTAAAATTGGACATTTTCCGATATTTCTTTAGTCTTTCTTGTAAAACGTGGTTTCATAGCCATCGGCTCTTAGTAACAAATCTTCAATCCAAGGAGGTGTTCTTCCCATCTGCTCACAAATAGCATCTACGGATACATCTTTGCTACATTCGATAATAACCTCATCGTGAACATGACCACAGATAAAGCAATGACTCAAAATCCTGATGGCATACATCAAAATATCACGGCTAATTGCCTGAACGATGTTTTCCACAAATTTAGATCCGTAACTTTCAATTCTCTCCCATTTCTTCGTAGTACCTACACCCTCATAGGTAACAGACTCTCCTCCAAATTTATTTTCTCCTATGCGTGGTTTCACATAGGAAAGGCATCTGCTGGAGGGTAGTTTTATAAACAGCATTCCACTTTTACAAATAAAATGAATGCCATGTGTTTCCGTAGATATTTTCTGCTTTACTGCACTTTTTACAGCGCGGTCAACATCCCACCAAAATTGAACAATCATAGGATTAGCACTACGCCACGCATCCACAAGTGGCTGCAGTTCTTCCTCAGCAAGTCCCATTTCAAAGGCTCCCATTGATTTTAATGCTCCAATTGAGCCACCGTAGCCGAGAGCCAGTTCCGCAATCTTTCCTTTCTGCCTTAGATGTCTATTTACACCGTGCTTTTCCACAGGAACACAAAACATTGCAGAGGCTGATGCACAATAAATATCCCCATTATCCTTAAAAACCTTATTTCTCCATGTTTCTTTTGCAAGAAAACTAAGCACCCTTGCTTCAATTGCACTAAAGTCCGCTACCACAAATTTCATATCATTTCTTGGCACAAAGGCTGTACGGATAAGCTGCGACAGGGTATCTGGAATATCATCATATAAAAATTCCAATGCATCGTACTCGTTTTCTTTTATAAGAGAACGTGCCTGTTCTAAATCCGGCATATGGTTCTGAGGAAGATTTTGTAGCTGAATCAATCTACCTGCCCATCTACCTGACCTATTTGCACCATAAAATTGGAACATTCCTCTTGCTCGGCCATCTTCACAGACTGCGTTTTCCATTGCCTGATACTTCTTTACTGAAGACTTGGCAAGCTGCTGCCTTAAAATAAGCACAGAGCGAAGTGGTTCGGTTGCTGTTTTCAAAAGGTCTGCAATAACTTTTTTATCAAGTGAATCCGTTTCCAAGCCATTATCGGATAACCACTTTTTCATCTGCTGTACCGAGTTTGGGTTTTCAAGACTTGTCAGTTTCTGCATATCCTGTGACAACTGATTCTTGGAACGCTCATCAATTGATATGGCATTTGCCACTACATCCATATCAAGTTGAATTCCTCTGTCATTTATTTTTTGGTCGAGATGATATTCTTCCCATATAAAATTTGGCACGGGGAATTTCTCAAGTTTTACTTGAATAGACATTTCTACTTCCACATCTCGTTTGTTATAAGATATAAAGGAGCTCCACTTTGCCATATCATGGTGAGGAAGATTTCGTATCCTTCCACCGTTGGTTTTGGTTGGCTTACATGGTACACAAAAATATCGTATAAGTTCTTTACCTTCTTTTAACTTTTGTTCTTCAAGTCCAAGCACTGCACCTACACCTGCAAGGGAAAGGGGAAGTCCCATATATGCAGACCATATCATGGAACACCTCCATGATCTAGGGTCAAGATAATCTCCCACAGTATCTTCCGGAATACTGTAACTGTAAAAGTACTGTGGATAGTATTTTTTCAAATATGCCGATAAGCATATTCTTTCAAACTGAGCATTAAACGCCCATTTGATGATGGTTCCATCTGTTAATGCCATGATGATATCTACCGGGATTGTTTCTCCCTGTGCCAGATCTACAATAATAACGTCCGAGCCGTTTATGGAATATCCAAACAGTAATATCTTAAACATAGAGGATTGCACATATTTATAAACTCCACTTTTTTGCAAATTTACATCAGAAAATGTTTCTATATCAATCGAGATTGTCTTAATTTTGCTCATAATTCGCCTCCATCACTATGATAAAGGCGGCAAAGATGAACTCTGCCGCCCCGTTTATTTGCTAATTGTTAAGACAAGAACCCATCATCTTCCTCTATAGCAAAATCATCCTCTGCACGAGATTTACCGCCAAGAGGCTCTCCATCCTTAATCTTCTGAAGATTATTAAGACCGCAGGCAATGCCCTTGTTACCGTTGGAATTGAAAGCATAAAAGCTAATGCTGGCACGGCCGTAAACACCACTATACACTTCACTTCTCTCGATAATCGGCTGACGGTCTGCATCTACAATACCCGGTGCAGCCGCACTGTTGGCATTGATAAAATAGCTGTCTGCATATGCAGGGTCATCCGGTCTTTCCATATCACCATCACGAAGAGGTTTTTTAAGTACAGAAAGTGCAGGAACTGTTTTACCATTGCCCTTAAGTTTACCCTGACCTTCCTCGTATGCAGCCTGAATAGCCGTCTGAATTTTCTCCACTGTATTTGTATCGGACTTAGGAATAATGAGACTGACACTGTACTTCGGTGCGCCTCCGTTGATTGACTTAGGGTCCCATACATTTGCATAAGACCATCTTGTTTCTGGACCTGTGATTACCTTCATTGGATTATTAATAATTGACATAATAGTTTCCTCCTTAATTTTCACTAAAATCTTCTATTGCTGTATTCATTGCCGGACGCTTGTCACTCTCCGGCACAAGTGTTGGTTTGCCCTGAGGTTTATACACAAAACCACCAAGTATCTCTTCAAATTTCTTTTTACCGAGAATTTTTTGCATTGCCGTAATTCCTGCCACCTTCTTTTCATATGGGTCAAAGCCTTCACTGGATACGGCTTTTGCAACCTCATCTTCATCGATATATTTTCGATTAGAACGACCTTCAACAACCTTAAATCCATTATATTTTGCGCCAATTAATGCCTGCTGCAATGCGTACTCTTTCACATCTTCTGCCCAAGATGATAATTCATCTACTTTTGAAAGAATGACTGCAATTTCCTCATCACTTAATGTGGCAGGCATTTTAAAATCATACCTAGCAAGTTCCATGTTGTACTCCATACGCTTGCGACATTTGGCTTTCACTTTACAGAACTGACAATGCTCTCCAGCTTTGAAATCTCCTTCTCCTGCGAAGGCAAGTTTTGCCGTAGGAACAAGGATTTCTTCTGCCCACTTTATAAGTTCTGCCTTGGAAATAGAGTAGGTACTGATGTTTTCTCTTCGTGGCTGGTAAATAGTCATATTGACAGTATCAATATCATAAATGCCGTCAAATAACTCCAATGCACCCAAAGCGTAACACATCATCTGAGGATTATGTTCTGATGATACAAGCACTCCAAGACCGTGCTTATAGTCAATTACCGATACAGTACCATCAGCAACAATCACGCAGTCTCCAGTACCAAAGCCTTCCTCTACATACTTAGAAAAATCTAATTTCTGTTCAATTAACAGGATGGGGTCTGTGCATTTTTCCTTTGCTTTGGTAAGCTGTTCTGCCACATAACCTGCGTAACCATCGGCACATTCTTCCATTTTCTCATCATAAAATGAAAGGTTTTTTATGGGGTTCTCACATTTCATTCCCAGCAGTTTCTTCAACTTATACTCACAAAGCGTATGTGCATTTGTACCTTGTAAGGCATATTCACTGCCTTTATCTTCATATTCTGCACACAACCTTGCCGATGGTGGGCAAGAAAGCCATCTGTGGCTACTTGATGCAGAAAGCAGTGCGTGTTTTCCCATATCAAAGCACCTCTACTTCAGCAAGTAATGCTGCATATTTCGATGGGTCAATTTCAGACAACTTGTCTGCTCCATATTTAATAAGAAGTTTTTTGACCTGTGCCGTATGACCGTTACGGGATTTTTCCGCCAATACCTTACGAACATCTGTAAGCGTAAGTGCTTTTTCCTGCTTGTCCTGTGAATCATCAGAACTGAACATCTGAGTCAGCGTTTCGGATATCCCTATAAGGATTTCTCCACAATGCTTTAATTCTGCAAGTTTTGCTGTAAGTTCATTCATTTTACTCATGAATTTGTCCTCCTTCCTTGATTTCTGTAATTGCCAATTCCGAAACAGTGTCACCCGGTACGATGATGGTCAGTTTGTGCTTGTCACCGAGAAGAAAACGCAAGAGGCGTTCTCGCACGGTAACATTGCGGCAACTGACAACACCTTCCTTCTTTGGCTTTTTGGATACACTGATTGTCAAGTTGTGTCCCATATCCGTCACCTCTTTCCGAGGGTCTTTTTTGTTACCCTCTACTTATTAGCCACGGGAGGAGGACATATTGGACAACTTTCAAAAAAAAGCCTGCAAGAGTGATTAAACTCCTACAGACAATTCCTTATTCATTATTCAGATTTAATATAAGCATCTTTAAACCCAGCTGATTTTGCTTTGGCAAGTTGTGCATCAGCATTTTCTTTTGCTGAATAAGCCCCAACAATCACTCTATAAAGAGTTTGACCCTTAACTTCTGGCTGTGGTTCAATATAGTTAATTCCTAATTCAGCTAAGATTGCTTTTGCAATTGCTTTTATAATCTCATTTTTTTTTGCATCAAATAAAGTATTGTCTCCTGTATTATCAATAAAGCCCATCTCAACAAGCACTGCTGAAGCCTTGGTTTCTCTTAATACATGATAGTTAGCCTCTTTAACCCCTCTATCTACAAATCCCAAATTCACAAGAGATGTTTGTATAGTTTGAACCAAACTTTTAGATTTTGCTCCTGGATTTAAATAAGTATAGGCTTCTACTCCTTTCGCTTGCTCTGGCTGAAAGGCATTTCTGTGGAAGGATATGAAATAATCATAAGTATTTCTATTTTCAAAATTACTTCTATCATTAAGGCTTACTGTGACATCTGAGGTTCTTGTTTCATCTACAACTACACCATATTTTCTAACTTCTGCTGCTACAGATTTACCTAGGTCTAATACATCATTACTTTCTTTTCTTCCATTGTAACAAGCACCGCTGTCCTCTCCACCATGTCCATAATCAAAACATAGCCTTGTCATTATTTATCTCCCCCTTTATTTATTTGACCTAAAATATCCTTTAACTTTTCAGGTATTGGAAGCCCTACCTTGGCTGAGTTTTCTATTATGCTGATTCCTTCGTTAGAAATATAGAAAAAAATAACAGCACTACGAACTGCACTGCCGTTTTTGAGCAATTGAACATCTATTATATTTCCTATACCTACAAACACAAATATTAAAACCTTTTTAAATATTCCCCTGAACCCAATCTCACTGGACAGCTTTTTCTCAAGCACTGCTATCATAAGTCCTGTAATATAGTCAATAACCACAAAAGCAACCAGTGCATACATAAGACCATCACAGCCTCCTAAAAACCAGCCGATGTAACCGCCAGCAGCTGTAAATACAGCCTGAAAAATATTAACTTTCATTCCTCTCTCCCCCATCTTAGAACTTTTAATGTGCCGGCATATCCAGTGGATATATATAATCACAGGTAAACTCATATTGTATTTTCATGGTATTTGTAGGTGTCTTTGTCACTGTCTCTGGAATCAATGTATGAGCTGAAGCGGGTACAACATACTGCTGTTTCAATTGTCCATAGCTGCTGTCAGTGTAGGTAAATATAGTAGATGTATCACTGTCCCAGGAAATACTGTCATAGTTAGTAGAAGTAAAGTTTGAAGTGCCATACACTGTTAAATCCTCATTTAACTGGAGGCATGTGCCGTATTCTATTATTGCCCACAATTTATTATTGGTTATTTTAGTTAAAGTAATTAAGCCAATACTCCCTGTGTATATTTCAGTTTTACTGGCAAAAGTGCCGTCTTTATTATACTTTGCTATACAGCTTTTATATTTGGAACTTGACCCAGAAGTATCTGTGCAGCCATTGTAAGTTATATACACATAAGCAGCATTTACTGCTATATCATAATACTGCACACTAGAAACAAGATCATCAGGTACTGCTGCACTTTTAGGGTAAGATAAGATTACCGTAAAATTTTTATCAAGTTTTTTAAAAGATCCATCACTTATAAGAATCCAGAAGTTTGTGCCATCATAAGCTATTGCTTTAACTTGAACTGACAGGGTTATATTATCTTTCTTAACACCTGTTGTTTTATCATATACCACTAAGGTTGTGGTATTTCTAATTAAGGCATAAAGGTTTGTTTCATCAGTACACAGATTATAGTAAGGCAGGGAACTCCCGCTGCTCCCTGTTTCTAATGCAGTTTTAGGATACAGACTATTAATTTTAGGGCTCTGTGCAATATCCTGGGTACTAGCTCCACCTGTCCAGTATATACTTTTAAAAGTACCATTAGCAGCACTGGTTGGAAAATCTATGACATAATGCCTTGTACCTGATGCATCAGTATTACTTCTTGTAGTTTCACTTTTATTTACAGTTCCCCTCAGCACATCACTTCCGCTGTAAGTATACCATGCATCCGCATAACCTATAATGCTTCCCCAGGTAAAGTAGTCATAAAGGTCTTCTGCAATATCTCCTGTAGTTAGTGCCATTACCCTAAATGGATAAGTTGTGTATATATCACTTAGTATATTCTCTTGCATATTATCTAACATAGGATAATAAAATCCGTCAAGGTAAGCCATATTACCAAATACAGCTGATATTCTATTTTCACTTTTAGCTTCATAGGTCTGTTTTCCTGTTAGAGCATCATAAAGCTTTACTGTAGCTGTGCCTGTAAAGGGTAATATTAACTTTTTCTTTGGAATTTCTATTTCAGTTTCTTTTATTAAGTTTTTGCTGTAGGATAAACTTTGTTTATAGGGCATGAGTTTCCTCCTCTCTAAAATTTTGCATATAAAAAAGCCTATACCCGCTCTAGGTAAAGACTTTTGTCATCTAAAAAGAACAATGTGAACTAGCAAAAAATAGTAGCCCCGACCCGTAATTAGAAGCTACTATTTTTATATCATAAAATATCCATTACCAATCATTTTCAAGTGATATAGTCTTTTCATTAAAAAAGGATATAGTCTTTTCATTAAAAAAGGATACACTCAACTCTTTTTGCCAACTTTAGTGTTATTCCAACAGAAATTTTATTCTAGAATCATTTTTCACAAAATCAAGGGTTTTATCTTTTTTAAATGCCCCTTTTACTGCTCTTTCATATTTATCTTTGTCCCAAGTGTTTGTCACATTAAATTTAATATGCTTATAAAGCTTTGACTTCATAGAATTATCCATGCTACTTGCTTCATTTACCATATTTATAATCATTTCAATAGCTTTTTCTTTATCCTGTTTTTCTCTTGCTAAAGATAAATCTAATTGATATTTATTGTATGCTCCTAAATCAAATACATCAGAAACCTTTTTAGCACGCTCTATGTATTCTTCTGCTTCACCAAATTTCTTTTCTTTGTATAACAGTGCTATTATAAAAGATAAAGCAGCAAATGTTTTATGAGCATTTCCCCTTAATATGCCTTCATAAATGCCATAAGCCTCATCAATTTCCCCGCTACTTTCAAATAATAATGCCTGTTGAATTTTTTTGTCTACATCTACTTCTGGAATTTTATCTAATGATTCTTGAGCTTTTTTATACTCTTTTTTCATCCTATACATTGCTGATAATTCTAATTTTGCCATAGAAGCTGTCTTTTCTTTATTACTTCCTGCTACAAGTTCAAGCCAAGTAATAATTTTTCTTTCATATTTATCTTTTTCCTCAATTTGAGACCCCAATAAATATATTCTTAATACTACTGATATCCAATATGTCAACTCATCACAACTTGGATATTGTTTAATTAATTCACTGGCCTTTTCAAAAGCCTTTTGGAATCCCTCCTTTGATGCCATTTCACCTACCTCTCTTGTAATCTTTTTTACTTCTACATCTGTTAATTCCTCATTAAATGCTAATAAAGTATTAACATCAATTTTTAAAACACGTGCAAGAGGTGCTAACAGTGCTATATCTGGACATGATATTCCGCTTTCCCATTTATTTACTGCTGGTGCACTTATATTCAAATAATTAGCAACTTGCTCTTGAGTAAGATCTTCCTTTTTTCTATAATTTCTAATAACCTCACTTATTCTCATAAAAATAACTCCTCCATTTATTTGTATATCTAATTAACCTAGGACTTCGTTAATTAAATGATATCAAAGCTATATAATTTAAACAATTGAAGCATTTTCATCTTTTATTCATAAAAATTAACTACTAGTTAATTTAATTCTTCTAATAAAAATATTTAGAGTCTTAATTGTGATACGATTCAGCGTTCCTAATCATAATACTTTTATGCTGTTAAGTCGTCATTATTTACATCTGCGTTTCTTGTCAAAACAATTATATTACCAAACATATCTAGCAACACTTTACCTATTTTTTCATCTCCTCAATAATTCCAATAGACTTCAAAGCATCTTTAAAAGCACATATATAAATTTCCCTGTATATAATAGCCATCTGTGCATTTATAATGTCTCCATATTCTACAAATAGCCCCTGTAATTCTTCATCAGCTTTACTTATTAACTTATTCTGTACCTCCAATAATGCAATTTCCAACTTCTTATAATTTCTATCTTTTTTACCTAAGCCAAGTGAAATATCATTAAGCCTTTTATCAATAAAAAAATCAATAAACTCTTGAAATTCTTCCAGCATATCCATACCTCCAAATCTTATGTTTGTGGTATGTTAACTCTTAATTGATATGCTTTCAAGTTATATTTCTCAATCTAAGAAGAAACTTATAGAAATTAATTTTTGTGAGATTTATTATGATACAGCATATTTACAGAACTCAGGAATTTTGAAACTTAGCAATGTTATAATGATAATCTTTTAAGTTTCATGTTACTCATAATTAAGAAAGAAGCGTCTTAAGATAAATTTGTATTCTTTAATTATTCAAAAAACATTTTTCAGTTTTTTTATACAAAATATCCTTTCGGAATAAAAATATTAATGATAGAGCTATAATGGATAATATAATTAATTCTATAAATTCGGTATAAAACAAACCTCCCAGTAAACTTGATGATAAAACATTAGAATTCTTAAAACAAATAAGTCTGGTAGATTTATATGGGTTATCTACAAATAATATTTGTTCAGTAACATTATAAAATAGATGAGTTCCAATAACAAACATAAGAGATTTTGTCTTTATAACAATAACTCCAAATATTAATCCTATTAGCATAGCATCAATAATTTTTACCCATGTATGAGGTTGTACTGAATAATGAGGATAATGTATTAATCCAAATATTAATGCTTGTAAAACTATTGCCAAAAATATAGGAAGTTTTTTAAACAACACCTGCATGAGGTATCCCCTATATAATCCTTCTTCAAATAATGCTACTCCTAAAAATCCAAAACTACTTGCTAAGATGAAAATTATAAATTTTGTCATACCTGATTGATCTACAGTTACTACCATTGTTCCACTAATAACTCCTATAGACCCTACTGATATTTTATAAAATAGTGATATGATAATTCCCCACAAAAGTAATTTAATGTCATGCTTTTTTATACTTATCCAATATGAAGGTGTATACTTCTTATTATGGTTAGACTCAATTCCTTTCACGAAAAACACAACAAAAATAAACAGTGTTATATTAATAGAGGCATTTGCTAATGTATCAACAATCAAATTTTTACCCCCAATCTATCCCGAATGGACTATAATTTTTATAAAACTGTTATAACACGTTATAAGAATAGTACGAGCCAGCTCTTAACATAATCATTTTATCATTACACTTATTTTAATTAGTACATAAAAAAGTAAGAAATAATAACAACACTAATTAGTAGAAATGATATTCAAAGAATCTTTAAAACGTCTACTATTAATATTAAATAAAAATTGATTCATGTGTACTAATGCATATTGCAGCTTATTTTCATCATTAGACAAATCAATTTTACCTTCCCACATGCATTTATGAAAATCTTTAAAGTTCATTTTTACATTATCTATCCTAATAGGTAAACTTTTAGAAGCATAGAGAATAAAAATACACATGTACTGTATATGAAGTAACTGCTGCATAAGAAAAAAACGGGCTCGTATATATTGATCAGGAGATTCACCGAAGTAATTTTTAAGATATTTAAACTCATCTTCATCATTATTAACAACGAAATTTGCTACTACAGCTAAATCTAAATAACGATCATTTAAAAAAGCTGATTCCCAGTCAATAAGCCAGGCATGTTCTCCATCAAATACATAATTTTCTGGTTTTAGGTCATTATGACTTGAAACTAAATCTTCGGAACGGAATTGGTAAATATCTTTAATATGAGTATAATTTTTTAATATTTGACCATTTAAATTATCTGGAATAAATCTTGCTGTTAGAACTTTTTGCACAATTTTATCCATTGCATTATTAGCTATTTTATGAAATGGAGCAAGCTTATGTAATTTACTTATAAGCTTTGGCATTATTTCCTTTGCTTTATCCATCGGAAACGGCTTAGCTTCTATAAAATCAGTTATGGAAATTTTGTCCTGCGTACTTAAATACCAAACATGAGGTGCTATTCCTGCATCTGAACCTGCTTTCATATATGAATAATAATTTGCAGGGTCACTTAGTTGATCAGTACGTCCAATTTTCATTAAATAAGGTTTATTTCTTACAATAATACGAAAGGTTAGTGCATTTGAAAGACCTGTAGTAATCGCTTTAATATCGTCATAAGTATTTACTCCAAAAGCCGTTTGCAATGCATCTTTTACAGCGAACTGCTTATTCTCTGGAATCATATTGCCCTCCCAAAATAAAAATTTTTATTAGTATACCTTCTTTATTGAAAGTCGCTACTATTCACATATCCTAACCTTATAACAAATATAATTCGCAAGGAATCATTTTAATATGTTAAATTCCTAAATTCTCTCCCACAAGTATTACTTTAATGCGACCTTTAAACATCGACTTACTGGTAATGACAAGCTGACTGCACCCGTTTTCAGCGGCCTTAGAAAGTTCTTCAAACGAAGAATAGTCCTGTTTATATACCGACACGACCATTTTTGCCGCATAGTCTTTTACTCGAAGTATAGCCGTATCTAAATTTGGTACTACTTTATTTAACCCTGCGACTATTATTACATTTTTCGGTCCAAAGATTAGTGCCGATACCCTGTTACCGATTCCATCGATATTTACTAGTTCACCTGTAGCAGCTATTGCATTAGAACTCATTAAAAAGTAATCTGCTAACAGCGCCTGACGTGCTACATTTTCTTTTTCTTTACCTCCCTGGGGTTCAGCAGGATCTAAAAAATTGTACCCTCCATTTTTTAAAGCGGTCTTTAGGCCAATTTCATGAAGAGTTAAAGAACCTCCGCAGGAAACCAAATTATCTTTAGGTATAATTTTGAGAACCTTTTTCAACGCTTCTTCTTTTGTTTTATAGTAAAATCCCTCTATATTGCGTTTTTCAAATTCTTCGATTAATTTCTTTGCTAATAAGTCATTATAACATTCTCTGGTTTTTATAGTGTCCATGTTAACTCCTCCTAACTTAATTGATATAACCAATAGTTCTATTTTAACCATAGGGTACAAAAATTAACAGTCTATATTTACTATTTTCTATATGTTATAATTAAATTAGGGGGAGAAAACTTTCGTTCTGGATTCATTCACATTACTACAATACCGTCATAACTAATTCCAGTATATCATGAAATTTAATAAGGTTAAATATTTAAACCTTTCAGGGTATAAACTATAATTATTGATTCTCTATATTACATTATAATTAATCCTCAATTCTTTTAATTTCAAAATATCCGTACTTGAACTAACTTCCATATACCATGCAAATCTTATCTTTTTATCTAAAAGCCCCAAGGATGTCCATTGTGCTTCAGTAATTCCCTGAAGATCTGCAGTAGACATTCCCTTTATTTTCACATCGTGCATATTTTCTATATCCACCAGTATCCATGAACTTCCATTCCACGCTTTCCATGAAGTTCCGCTATCTGTGCTTACTATAAAAACTATAATTCCACTGCCTGTATTATCTAAGCTTATCACTGCGTTAATTATGTCTATTATATATGCTTCTGTGAATAAAATATCTTCTTTCATACTTACAATTACAGGTTTTGGTTTAATTGTTTGAGTTACCACAGGTGCCGGCATTTCAGTTAGTGGTGACCATATTTTTAATATTGGAGAAGTAGATATAAGTCCTGTCCTTTCTTTATGATAATTGTCATCACTATAGCTTTGAAATTTATCTGCAGTTAATGGGAGTTCTGAAACTTTAACATAACTTGAAGATAAAGCATCCCAGTGTTTAATGTCGTTTCCATCTACCATAAGATATTTAATATTAGGCTGGATGTAAGAACCTTCCTGAACAGTATATGCCTTTCCTTGCTCCTGACTCGGTATAAAAGCATAGGACTTATTATTCTCAAGGGTTAAAGTAGTAGTTCCTGAAGTTGGATTTACAAAAGAATTTGTACCTGTATTAGGTATCTGCTCAATAACAAGCACCATGGCACTATCATTAAAGAGTATTAACTCCCATACTAAATCAAGAGTTCCCCAGGCATTATACACTCCATGGCCTTCCCATCTAATTCTAAAAGTAGATTTACCATTTACAGTTTCCTGGCAATAATAGATATTGTCTGCCCCTGCATCTCTTCTATTTATTTTTAGCTGTTCAGTTGCCCCGGTAAAACCTACCCATGAGTTACCATTTGTTTTAACAGTGGTTCTGCAGTTCACTCCATTGTAGTAAAAGTCAAATCCTATATCCGAAAAACTAACTGTAGTATCATCATTATGGGAACTTATTAAAGTCATACCACTACTTCCTTTTGGTGCAATTATAGTGCTGCTGTATACTCCCATTCTACTTCACCTCCAGTTTTTCAATAGCTTGAAAATTACTGCTGTCTAAAAGTTCAAAGCTGTACAGTTTTCCTGAATCTATGGTTTCATTAACTGCCATGCCTTCATAGACTGTTCTAAAGTAAAGTCCGTCATTATCTATTATTAAAATATTTTCATCTATCAGATATTTATCCTTATCCTGATAAGTTAAATATAAAATCTCACCATACTTTTTAATTGAAAGGGCATAATTTGTGCTCATCTGCCTTCCACTTATTATTGCTTCTACATCTGTTGTTTGATGGGTGCTTAATATTGAAGTTATAGGATTCTGCATTTCTGCTTTTACATAATTACTTTTTACTTTACTTAAATACAATCCATTCATATTTACAAAACTCTGCTTCTCAAAACATTCTGCATGTGGTGGGTCTGAGTTTAGGCCACCCTGAAGGTTTCTCCCGTCAATCATACACTGCAGGTTAAACATTGGTATGCTTAATGTTCCCGTATCCACCTTTAAAAACACAGCAATATAATGTGCCCCTTGAGATACTTGGGGGATTCCAAGGGGTATTCCAATTGTATTATCTCCCTGCTGGAGCTTTTGTTTCGGGGTAAATGGAATATCCTTATTATCAAGCTGAATCTGCATGGTTAAAGTACATACAGTACTTGCAGTACAGTACATAGAAAAGTTCATGGCTAGATTTGTAGATGCCACTGCAGTAACCCCTAAATATATTGGCTCTATTGCTGCTGTTCCCACAGTTAGTGCAACAGAATTTGCATAATACAGCATGGAGCTAAAAGATTCTGCTACTTTATTGCCAAGTTCATCTAATGTAGTTTTAATAGATGCTGTATCCAATTGATTTAATATGCTGTCCTTTGGCTGGCCAAGTTCAACTTTAACATTTACACCGGTTAAAATATCTTTCTTTATCTTAACTACCGGGACTTTTACATCTATTTCAAAGTCCTTGTGTCTTACTATAACCAAATCTCCTATATTAACTGTGTGGAGATGTTTATAATTTTCATATTCTTTAGTCTTACTAAGTTCAACGAAGTCCACGTCAATACTAACTTTGCTTAAACCTATTACACTGGCAGCTTCCTGGGCAAGCAGTCTTAAAGTAACTTCATCCTCTGCATCTTTGAACTCCACTTTTTTTATTATAGGAAAGGGTGGATACTGGTCATCATCCCAATTAGGTATACTTATATACTTTTCAGTGAGTTTTATGCCATCTTTTCCTACTGGATAAAGCTTTGTTACAACACTTGTGGTATCTATATTGAACTTCAATCCTGATATATTTTTACCCTGGGCAATTAAAACTCCTGCATCTTTACCAATACTATTTAATATTTTTATATCAAAGTTATCCCTTTTAAACTGGCCGCATTCCCATATATTAATTATAGAAAATATAGCTTCCACCGGATTTTTCTCTTCAAGGCTGATTGAATTAGCTGTTATAATATCGCTGTCTACTGTATATATGGTAAGTAAATCTCCTATTAAAGATTTTTCCAGGGCTGTCTTTACACTGCAGTTTTGGGCCTCCATGCTTTCTATAAAATAATAAGCTAAGTCATAAAATATATGCTTTGCCCACACCTTAATAATATTTTTATCATCACTATCTTTTTCTACCATGTATATTCTAAAAAGCTGTCCATCTGCTTTTATTATGTTCCACTCTATCAGGTACTTTGATTTTTGGGAAATTGCAGGATACTCAAGTTCCAGTGAAAAATCACCGTTTAGTTCTTCAGTAACATAGCAGTTTATGGCTTCACTTAAAATTCCAAGACCATTATTATCAAAGTTTCCTTTTGTAGTTTTTTTATCATAGATGCAGATCATCACAGCCACCGCCAATTTGGTAAAAGCTCTACTTTAGTAACACTGCCACTCCACTCTATAGTATTTTCACCGGACTTCAATTTTAAAAATTCACCTGTCATGTTACCATTTAAATTATTTCCCCCATCATCATAACAGTCCTGTATAACTGAATTTACTATGATCTTTTCGGTTATATCTTGAAGATTTATCTGCCCTTCATTTATTTTAAAGACTATATCACCGGAGCCGTAAATACTTATTACAGGTTCACTTTCCAAGCTTCCCGGATTAGTTAAAGTTGTACCTGAAGTATCTATGGTTACCATATTATTTTCCACTGCATATTTAAATGGTCTGCAGTTAAACATTATGGGAAATTGGCCAAAATACCTATAAACCTGCTTAAAATCAATGGCATTTACCACCTGTGCAATATATTTTTTATCAGATTGAAAGCTGAATATTAAATCACTTTCACCTGTTCCAAAAAGCCAGGCTTTAATATCATCGAGCTTACTTCCAAGGTTTTGTGTATCTTTTACAGAACATTCAACGCCTAATGTTATATCCTCATAGGTTTTTTCATCGAATCTTAAATTAGAATCCCTTCCCGGGATATTTATGGTACTTACCCTTCGTTTAGGAGAAGGAAGGTCTGGCCTTTTAGCTATTAAAATTCCAAAATCATCATAACTGTTTTTACCGCCAAAATTAAAACTGAGCATTCTAAATTCCTCCCCTTCCCATAGAAATTTTCCTTCTGTAAAACTCCAGTTCATAGGCCAGCTGCTCTATATCTTTATTTGTGTTATTATTAAAATTTTCTATGTGTAATATAAATCCATTTCTATCATCTGTATTTTTACTATCTTTTAAATTACTGCCAGATGGTACTTCTACAGATGTCCTAGTATTTACTTTCATATCCAATGACAGTCCCCTTACAGCTTCTATTACTGCAGACTTACTTTTATTTATACCTTCAGCAAGGCCACTCATAAAATCCGGCATCCAGCTTTCATAGTCAGTAAGTGGCCCTTCATCCGGCACTGAAAAATGAAGATAGCTCCTTATTTTAGCTGCCAGTGCACTTACTACATCTTCTACTTTTCCTGCAGCTGACCTTATTCCATTTACAATTCCATTAACAAAGTCTGCACCATATTTCCATGCCCTAGATGGAAGACTTGCTAAATAGCTTAAAGCACTCTTTATACCACTTTCTATAGAACTTTTCACGCTTCCTATGGTACTTACTACTCCATCTCTCATTTTTGTAAACATATCTGAACCATAACTGTAAAGTCTACCTGGCAGTTCAGAAAACCAATTTAAAAGGCTATTCCATACATTTATAGCTCCATCTTTTATACTTCCACAGAGGTTTATTACAGTTTCCTTTAATTTAGTCCAGGCACCTGAAGCGACTCCTTTTATAGCTTCCCATATATTTGTCAGGGCTGTCTTTATATTATTCCATATGTTCTCTATATCAGATTTTAACTTTGTAAAGTTTCCTGTGACTATATCAAGTACTATAAGTACAGCACCAAGTACAATATTTTTTATAATATCCCAGGTATTTTGAAATATAGTCTTATAAAAATTTAGAGCTGGCTCTAGAAAACTTTTTATACTGTTAAGTCCGTTACTTACTGTATTTTTTAAGTTTTCCCAGGCAGTTAGTGTGAATGTCTTTACACTTTCCCAGGCATTTGTTATAGAGGTTTTTATATTCTGAAAAATAGTGGTAATATTATTCCAGAGGTTAGAAGCTCCCTGCTTGATGACATCCCAGTGCTTGTAAATTTCATACCCTGCAACTATGGCAAGACCTATGCCAATTACCCAGGGGTTAAATACCATTCCAAGTATTTTAGACATACCACCTAAATTTCCTGCAACAGCCGATACCTTGGAAATGGCCGAGGATATTTCACCCACAGCTTTTACTACACTGCCAATTGCAACAAGAACTGGACCAACTACAGTAATTAATGCCCCTATGACGAGTATTATCCTCTGAGAACCCTGGTCCAGTTTTCCAAACGCCTGTATCCATTCATTTAATGTAGTAATTATGGAGGTTATTATAGGGAGTATATTCTGTCCCATGGTGGCACCCAGTTCTTTTAAACTCTCCTGAAATACCCTCATCTGGTTGGCAGTACCTGCACCTGTACGTTCAAAATCGCCATGGGCATTTTTAGTTTTTTCTAAGACATAGTTATACCTGAGCTGTACTTTTTCAGCTTCTGTCATATCTTGCGTTCTCTTCTGTATGCCTTTAGAATAAGCATACTGCTGCAGGTTTGCATCTGTCATAACTACCCCAAGCATTTTTAAGCTTTCCGTTTCCCCCGTAAATATGCCGTTTAAAGCTTCTTCAGCCTGTTTTATATCAATGTTTTTAAAACTTGATAGATCTCCAGCAAGTCCAACAAGGGACATAGATATTTTTGCAGCTTCTTCCTGACTTAACCCCATACTTGTTGCCATATCCCCATAAAGTGCCGACATATCAAGTGCAGTTCCCTTTGCTATACCGTAGCTTTTCAAAGTGGTATTTGACCAATCTTTTACCTTTTGGTTAACACTTCCAAATGCAACCTCCACTTTATTCATGCTTTCAGCTGTGTCTGAGGCAAGCTTTACACTTGCAACTCCTGCAGCAACAAGAGGTGCAGTTACTGCAAGTGAAAGTTTACTTCCCACATTTGAAAACCCTTCACCTATAGTTTTCATTTTACTTCCTATACCATCTAAACTCTTACTTAAAGAAGTCCACCTGCTGCTCTGGGTCTCTATCTCTTTATTTGTCTTAGAAAGTTCATTTTCCATTTGTGAGAGGGTCTGTTTTGCCTTATTTAGTTTTATCTCAAGGTCTTGGGTGGCTTTACTGTCTTTACCCTTAGTTTCAGCACTTTTGGTATAGGCCTGATCCAGGGCACTTACCTTTTGCTTTTGGAGTTCTAATTGTTTGGAAAGACTTTCTGATTTTAATTTAAGTCCATCAATACCTTTTCCATTTTCTCCAAGGGCTGCAGTATTTGCTTTAAACTCACTGTCAAGCACCCTAAGGCTCCTGTTAATACTGCTTATACCATTTTGAAATCCACTTGAATCCAGTCCTATTTTTACCGCCAGACTTCCAAGTTCTTCTGCCAACTCTCCCACCACCTCTACAATATATTTAAAACGGCATTTAAATTTTTCCTATACTCTTTATTAGCTTTGTAGATTAAAATATCGAAGTAATAGAAAATATCCATTCCATCAATATCATTTAATGTCCATCCCTGCCCTAAAAGCTCCAGATAAATCTCTTTTATAAAGTCAGGCGGAGACAGCTTTTCACTGCTGCCTCCGCTTACCTGTTTGGGAACTCATTTAATTTACTCCCTAGGTTTCCAACTATTCCATTTATGCTGTTATTAAGGGTCTCTATAAGTTTATCTGCATCAAGTCCATCGTAAAAATCATCCCTTGTAAATTTGTTACCATAAAGCTCTACTACAAAATCCACTAACCCGTCTAAATCCTTTGTCTTTAGATTATTAAAATCTATATTTTCATTTATTTCAATGGCCTTTCTAAGTATACGAGTTTTTACCCTTGGCATAACATAGGTTTTATCGTTCAATACTATTTGCACAGTTCATCCCTCCAATTTTTAATATTAAGCTGCTGGAGCGTACACACTGGTAAACCAAGAAGCCCCACCCGTGAAGCCGCTGTCTTCATCAGCTGTATATTTCCATCTGCCGTCTGCCCTTGCAAGGAATGTACCTTTAAGTTTTGGTGTCTGGAATTTTGTTTTATCTTCCTGTGTTGAATGCTCTTCTTCCGGTTCACTGAACTTGCCTTTTAACAGCCATACATATCTGTACTTTCCATTTCCTTTTTTCACCTTAAATCCTACCGCCACATAAGGGGCATTGTCATCAGCCTCATAGCTCATTACCTTAGTTTCTGCATCTAATGTATGACCTAAAAGTACTGCCTGCACTTCTAACGGCAGGTCTTGAGTTTCAAGTTCTACCTCCACTTCTCCCAGAGTAGATACTGTTTCTACCGCCTTATTATCGGCATAAAGTGTATCTGAATTGCTCTTTGGACTTATCTTTACATTTATTGCAGGTGAAATTAATGCAGGTGTGCCGTAGGTTACTGTGGTTTCATCTGTTAAAACTGCATATACTAAATTTTCTACCCCTATAGGGGCACTGTTTACTATTCCTGACATAAATATTACCTCCTTTCAATATGGATAAAGAATCTCAATGCCTTGTGATATATTTTTGTGTCTTCCTCAAATAGATCAGCCGCAGAGGTTCTCCTGAACCCTGCGGCCTTCATGGCATCTGTTACATTTTCTACAAGTTCTGTATAATCATTTTTACTCCACACATCTATTTGAATATAATAGCCTGTTTCTTTTTCCTCGTTATCTGCATAATGTTCACCCTGTTCTAAATAGTTAAAAAAGGTTACATATGTGTTTTCCTTTCCCCTGTATTTTTGAAATGAAACAGGAACTTTAAGAGGTTCTAAAGCTTGAATAATTAAACTATTTATCACTTTAGTCCCTCCTTCAAGGTGTTGGCTATAGTTTTTTGTATATTATCCTTATTTTTCTCATAGGCCGGCTGCAGAAATGGCCTTGCAGACATTTTGGAAGTTCCAAATTCAATAAACTTACCATAAAAAATCTCTGAATTATCTCCTCTATCCACACCTACAAGAATATACTTTACCCCTTCTTCCTTTTTAACATTGGTTATCTTAAGACCTTTTTTAAGTTTCCCGGTTCTTACTGGGACATTTGCCTTTGCATCTTCAAGTACAGGTTCCGCGGCATTTTTTAATGCCTTGTTTTCAAGTCTACTAATGTTTGTACCCATCTGCTGAAGCTTATTTAATATTTCATCAACGCCTGTAAGTTCTATATCAGCCACTGCTTTCCACCTCCAAAGCCTTTATTTCCATATATTTATTCCTGTATTTTATATTATCAATAGAAGTTATATTATACTGTTTATCTCTAAATAATATCATCATACTTTCATTAATGTCTTTAATAAATCTTATAGTAAATTTAACAGTTTCCTCTGCCTGCACAGCTGCCGCCTCAAAATATTCTCTTCCGTAGAGATTTGATACTGCTGCCCAAACAGTCAGGTAATCCTCCCATACTTCCTCCTCAAAGCCATTTTCATTTGTGGAAGTTGTAAGTTTTTGAAGTGTTATTTTATGCCTTAATTCCTCTGTTCTCATATTGGTACCACCCTGTTCATGCTAAGTAACGAATTTCTTGCTTCTTCGATTTTTCGCCTTTCATCAGGTTTGTAATCATCATAAAGAAGCCTCATGTGAAGTATCATTGCCCATTTAACTGCCTCAGGAACACTTTCTCCAGTATCCCCAAAACCTGCAGTAAATCTTATTCTCACCCCACTGGCAGGCTGCAGCTGCACTGTTGGCCATAACCTGCAGTAACCAAGCACTATTCTATTAACAAAGCTGTCCCTGTCAACAATATAGTTACTTGGGTCAAATATAAACTCCTGACCACCTGTATCATAGTACTTGATACTTTCCACACTTTGAATCGGTGAGGAGTTCTTAAATGAAATGTAATTATCTTCTGGAAAAGAATCCAGTACCAACTCTAAAGTTTGGGTAATATATTTTTTATTTTGAAAATCCTCACAAAACTCCCTGGCCTGCTTAATCATACTGCGTAAAATAATATCATCACTGCCTGATACCCTTAAATGCTGTTTTGCTTCTTCTAAAGTTATAGGTTCAACTGCAGGTGGAGTTATAATTTTTAAAGCCATGAAATCACCTCAAAAACCCAGGTTTAATCAACTACTGCAGATGGTGGGTCTTCCTGAGGGTACTTATTCTCTAATATAAATTCACCACCGGCAAAGTTTGTAGCCTGGGAACTTGCTCCAACTCTTACATTCAAGCAGCAAAAGCCATTATTTATATCCAGTTTAGCTGGGTCAACATGAAATATTACCTGTTTATTTTTTGCCGTATTAGATACAGTAAAGCTTACTCCATCCTGCTGTCTCACGAGTTTGTCACTTGTTGAAACATCCTCATTTGCAAGTATTGGAACATTATTCACTAAAGGCTTTGCACCTGTTCCTTCCACATCCTGTGCCTGATACAAAGAAATTTGTGTTTCATGTCCTACTGTCTGGGCTAAGTTTACAATAACAGTTGCCGTAATAGCATTTTTAAGAGTTACATAGTCACTTGTTATTGCAGCATTTGTAGTTTTAGGCTCAAAAGCCTGTATTACTTTATATTTTTCAATTATTGCCATAATTTATTTTCCCTCCTTTAAATTAAAACCAGCATACGTGCTAGTTTCATAGGAATTTACTTTTTATTTTTTTATTAATATAAAAAAGAACCTACAATTAAGTAAGTTCTCAATGAATTATTTAATTACGATATTGATTTGCTTCAAATTACGATGGGTTTATGAATCAATGACTGTTCCAATTGAACGCACGAAATATCCGACCACAGCCGCAAAGCGCTCTGGCTGGTCTAAGTGGACACTGTGGCCAGCTTCCCGGATTTGTTCTGCCTGAAGTCTTGGATTAAGACGTTGCAGTTCTTCGACAACAGCAGACGAAACCACGCCTTTATCACCAAATACGATAAGGCTTGGAACATCAATTGCACTCACTAACATCTTATAGTCAGGGTTCGGTGGCGTGAGAACGTCAAATGCAGCCATGCTTGTTTGAAGTCGTGCCTGAGCGAACAGCTCAAGGATGTGCTCTGACCGATTAGGGTGTCTATTTCGCGCGTCTGCCACCACCTCATCCAATGACATATTGAGCATTCGCCGATGCTGATCAGCTACATCACTATCGCAAACTTCGCGCTGAACCTTTGGACTCAAGAACGTTGGATCAGCTAAGACCAAGCCACGGAGTAGATTTGGTTTACGACTTGCCACCACAGCTGCAGTCATCCCCCCCATGGAATGCCCGAGCAGGATTGGAGGAGGAAGTCTTAGGGCATTTATTAGACCGACAACATCGTTTGCATGGTCTTCGTATCGGTATCCAAAGTCAGGTACACTCGAATTGCCATGTCCCCTGGCATCCGGCATGATTACGTCATATTCTTTCTCCAGAACATGTGCCAAACCTGTCCAACACAACCCATTAGTCATTAATCCATGCAGCAAAATTAAAGGCGGTTTGTTTCCCCCGGTTCTTGTGTAGTGTATGTTAATTCCGTTTGTTTCGCAGACTGCTGTGTCCCAGTAGCTCATATGTTATTTCCTCCAAGCGTAAAATTCAGGGTAAAGTTTATAGTTTAGAACTTTTATATAAAATAGTCAAATCTAACTGTACCGCCACTAGATAATAAATATATTACTTATAAAGAGTATACCAGAAATCACTATGAATTTACAGCTATAAATGATTTCTGGTATAACTTCCTCACACTTTATCTATCAGCCAAAGTCACAAATGGACTTAAAGAATTTGCGCCTTTATAAGGTGTAATTGGCTTATTTCTATATGGAGCACCATTGAATTTATAAATAAATCTAAACACCTGTTCATCATAGAGAAACCTTACATGTATTGATACATCTGATGTTGGTGCTTTTTTATCTATTCCAATATACTGGGTCGGGTCTGCAAGTATGATGTCTCCTTTTTTACCCAGCACAGAGCACTGCTCTATTGGAATTATTGGTCTGTTTAAAAGGGTGCTGTATTGTGAAGCTGAAGCTCCGCCGGAAGGTAAAAATACAGGTGCCCCACCAGTTCCAATATTTAGAGCCATGGTGTAAAGCTGGGGTTCAATTTCCTGATTAATATACCATACCGCATTTGCCCTGAGTCTTGCAGGCATACTGCTCCACATTTTAAGTATGTTTTCATATTTTATAGTACCTGCAGACTGACCGGATTCTTTTGCAACCGAAACAAGTGCACCTGAATTTAATATTCCAAGGGGCATTCCAACACCAGTTCCATTTATTATGGCATCATCTATTTTAAAAGACATCTCATCTGCATAGGCCTGCTTTACTATTGCCTCAAGAGCTGTAGCATCTTGAAGCAGGTCATCTGTAACATAACAAAGTGCCAGCAGTTTCTGCAGTGCCATATCAATTTCTCTAAACTTTGGTTTGGACTGTGTAACAGTTTCAGCCTCGGCTATCCAGTAAGCCTGGACTCCGCCCCACCTGCTTCCGTTAGCCCTACTGGTTTCATCAATGCCAAGTGCCCTTAGTCTGTTTGTATTTGCACCTATAGGAATCATCCTTATCCTATTTGCCACCTGACTTTCTGCCATCATTGCATCAAATAACCCCTGTATAAAATCATTATCCAGCATAAAGCCACCTTCAGAAGTTACACTTTCATTTAAACCTGTGGCTGAATTCTGGTATACAAGTCTGTTATCCATTCTTCCACCGGGTGAAGATGCAGTTGCCACAGCCTGAAGAAATTCTCCCATACCTCCCTTCCATTTTTTCTCACTAGGGTCTTTAGGCTTTGCATATATTGGCTCATTTACAGGTATTTGTGACTGCTTTTGTCTTTCTTCTTCCAATGTATCAATTTCTTTTTGTGCTTCAATCTTAGCTTTATGTGCTTTAATTTCAGAAAGCTTCGTAGTGATTTCCTCAGCTGTTGCATCCTGTTTATTTATGAGGTTCTTAGATTCTGTTTCTAAATTTGTTAGCTGTGCTAATAATTCTTTCATTTTCTCTGACATACTCATTACCTGCCTTTCAAATTTTACATAATAAAAACCTTAAAGTTCACACTCTAAGGCGAGTCTTGCTTTTAGTAATTTAATTTTATTGGCTTCTCCATCTTGTTTTAATTCCTTAAATCTTTTATTATACTGCTCTATAAATTTTCTAGTGCTGTCATTTACACTATTTTGTACCCTAAGCCTACTGAACATAAAAGAATTTTGTGCAGTTTCCCCTTCACTTTCAGAATAAAGAATTCCATCTACAAAACCTTCACTAACTGCTTTTTTAGCACTCATCCAGGTTTCCTCATCCATCATCTGTGATATTTTTGCCCTTGATTTTCCTGTTTTAAGCTGGTAGGCATTAATTATAGTTTCCTTTACTTCATCAAGTACATCTGCACCATGCCTTAAATCCTTAGCTTCACCTTGAAAGTTTCCCCAAGGGTTGTGAACCATGCAGATTGAAGTAGGTGACATTAAAATTTCATCCCCTGCCATAGCAATTACGGAAGCCGCTGATATTGCAACACCATCTATTTTTACCTTTACTTTTTCTTTATGTTCTTTAAGAGCCGTATAAATTCTGGAAGCTGCATACACATCGCCGCCATAAGAATTAATCCACACATTTATGTCCTTGCCCTTATACTTGCTGAGTTCTGCCATAAAACCTTTTGGTGTTACATTCTCTATTCCAAATAACATGGACCAGAAATCATCATCCATGGCAATATCTCCATCAATTCTAAGTTCTATTTCCTCCTCGTTTTCTTCACTGTTTTTAAAATTCCAAAATGACAATATAATCACTTCCCTTCACTAACCATTTTAAATATTCCTTCTTTTAAGGCCTTAAGCTGTTCTTGCTGTTTTCCTGCTTCCCCCATATTCAGAGGTTCTAAATATCGGTCACCATTCTCTATAGGGTTCATATTTTCAAGCCTTCTGATATCATTAACTGAAAGCCATCCCCACTGCCTGCCTTGAGCATAGGCTTCATATCTGGATTTAATATCTCCCCGGAGAAGACCACTTATGTTTATCTCAAAATATCTATTTCTCCTTTTTGAGTCATTTGATAAAAGCTGTAAATTTAAATTTTCTTCCCATCTTTTAAACCAGGGCAGCATAGTGTACACAATGAATTCAAGGCTCTGATGCTCTATGTTATTGTTAGTAGACCTTGTCAGATCCTGTACTAGGTGGAGGGGCACTCTAAATATCCTGCACACATCCTCTATCCTGAATCTTTTGGATTCTAAAAACTGTGCATCTGTAAGCTTCATGGTTATTTCCTTAAATTGACCGCCGCCTTCCAGTATCATTGGAACTCCTGCATTGGAAAGTCCCGTATAGTTTTTCTTGATATCTTTTTTAAGTCTTTGAAAAGCTTCCTCTCCAAGTTCATTTGGATACTGAAATATTCCACTGGTTGATGCCCTATTATGGTAAAAGTTTCTTTCAAATTTATCCTGGGATAAACCTATATCAACAGTTAAAGCTGCATAACTAAGAGGTGTTATTCCAATGTAACCATCTAAAGTAAGTCCCGGAATGTGAAGTATTTCATCTCTTGTTTTAGGTTCAGTTTTTCCATCAATAAAATAAAGGAGCCTTCCTGTGCTTTTATCTATATCAATTCTTACCCTTTCCCATGATATAGGTCTTAGTTCTAAAAGTTCTCCATGAAGATTAAAAACTTTCTGTGCTGTAAAATTTCCACCAAGGTTAATATTTGTCATACCAAACTCTTTAAATTGCCCCGGTGTCATTTCAGCATTTGGTGCATAATGGAGAACTCCATATTCAGGGGTATCGGTTACCTGATGTCTGTTACCTTTATCATCTTTTTCATAAAGAAGTATGGGACAACTGGCAAGTGTTTCTGAAAGAACCCTGTTACAAGCAAACACAGCTGAAAATCCCATGGCAGTATCTACATCTATTCTCCAATTGTCTACTGGCACGTCCTCTCCGGCTAAAAAGTCCTGGGAATATTTCTGCAGGACTTCAAATAATGCATTTTGTGGGGTAAAAAACAACTTACATCTATCTATAAATTTCAAAACATCACTTCCTAATCAAGTAAGCTTCTCATTCCTCTTTTTTCATAAATATTTTCTTTCATTTCTCTCCTTATTGCCCTATCCAGTGCCATAACAAGTGCTACGACTCCATCTATTTTTTCAGTAGATTTTGATTTATCAGGTTTTATATTTCCCGCAGGGTCAGTTCTAACATAAACATTATCCATCATCCAGCTTAAAACTGGATGTGCCCCATGGGCTATTTTCTGCTCCAGAGTTATTTTCATAAGCTCCTTGGTAGGTGGACTCATGTCCTTGTATCCCTGTCCAAAAGGAACTACTGTAAAACCCAAACCTTCCAAATTTTGTACCATCTGCACGGCTCCCCAGCGGTCAAAAGCTATTTCCTTTATATTAAATTGTGTTCCAAGTTCATCTATGAAATTTTCAATAAAACCATAGTGAATAACATTTCCTTCTGTAGTTTCTAGAAAGCCCTGCTTCTCCCAGATATCGTAAGGTACATGGTCTCTTCTAACCCTTAATTTTAAGTTATCCTCTGGTATCCAAAAGAAAGGAAGAACATAATATTTATCATCTGTTGGTGTTGGAGGAAAGATTAGTACAAAAGCTGTAATATCATTGGTGCTTGATAGGTCAAGTCCACCATAACATTCTCTTCCCTTTAACTTTTCAGGATTAACTTCAAAAGAACATTTCTCCCATAAATGCATTGGCATCCATCTTACAGATTGCTTAACCCAAATACAAAGCCTCAATTGCTTAAACAAATTTTCATCTGCTGGATTCTGCCTTGCATTTTCACAAGCTAATCGCATCTTTTCCTCTGAAACTGTAATACCAAGAGAAGGATTTGCTTTTACCCATACTTCTGGTAAAGTCCAGTCGTCATTTTCCGAAGCAGCATAAATTATTGAATAAAAAGTCTGGTCTACTTTTTTACCCTCCAAAATATCTACAGCTTTCTGATGTAATTCATAACCTATACTCTGAAAATCATTGCCTGCTGTTGTAATTAAAAAATTCAAAGGCTGCCTTCTAGCATCGCTTGCACCATGTAACATTACATTCATCATTTCCCTGTTTGCTACATGAGTTTCATCAAATAAAACAGCTTGAGGGTTAATCCCGTGTTTTGAGTATGCCTCACTTGATAATACTTGGTAAAAAGAATTCATTGCAGGATATACTATTCTTTTTTGAGAAGCTATTATTTTAAGCCTTTTCTTAAGTGCAGGACATAATGCAACCATATCTACTGCAACATTGTAAATCAGACTAGCCTGTGCTCTATCTGCGGCACAACTGTAAATTTCTGCACCTCTTTCACCATCCGCTGTAAGCATATAAAGTGCAAGTGCGGCTCCCATTTCCGTTTTACCTTGCTTTTTTGCTATTTCCACATAGGCTGTTGTAAACTGCCTATATCCATCTTCTTTAACAACACCAAATATATTCTTAATAATTTCCACTTGCCAAGGAAGAAGTATAAAAGGTTTGTTGAACCATTCTCCCTTGGTATGTTTTAAATTTTGAATGAAGTCCACAACAAACTGTGCCCTATCCTCATTATAGTGAGAGGTAGGCAGCATAAATTTTGTGGGAGTAAACAGCTTTTTTTTCTTTCCTTCCACTATGCCACCTCCTACACATTAACCTCATTTAATGGGAAGTTTAAATTGGCATACTCACCAAATAACTTAATTGCTCCTTTATCTCTAGCAATTGCCGCATCAACGGCATTACTATATAGACCCATATGATATTTTTTACCACTAAAATGAACATAGGCTTCATATTGATTTATTTTTTTCATTAAGCTAACACCTATAAATCCAGATGTATTATTCCTTCTAATTCTTTGATTAAACATATTCTGTTGATGTGTGCATATTCTAAGATTACTCCTACAATTATTCAATTTATTTCCTGAAATATGATCCACATCATAGCCTTTTGTATCACCCAATAGTATTTTATGCATAGGTGTTTCCTTTCTTTTTATTTTAGTAACGACATATCCTCTCTTTGAAATACTCCAGTTATACTTTTTTAACAGACTGTAGTCAGAAGAATCAAATAAAAAAGCCTCACCTTTTTTGGTGTGGCCAATAACATATACTCCATCATCAGAAATTTGAAATTTATTCATTTCTATTTCATCTCCCCCATCAGCATCATTTCCATAGGGTCTAAACAATCATTGGAATCTTTATCTACATTTATCCTCGTCCTTGAAGCAGGTGTAAGTCCAAACTCGGAGCAAAAATCTTTCATAATCTTAAGGTAAGTCTGGGCAATGGAAACCTGCGGCACCTGCTGGATATACCCGGATGGAGTTTTAAAAATAGTGCCGTGTTTTGTTAAAAATTCTTCTGCTTCCTTCCACCTTGCATAAGACTGACAGTATCCTGCAAAGGATGCCGCATCTACTTTTGTTAAGATACCTATAGCTTCAAGTGACCTGCTCATCCTTCTCCATTCTTTTTTAGCCTCCGGTTCAAGCCATGTGGGACATTTAGGTGCCTTCTTTTCAGGCTTTGGTTCATTTACATTTAAGGGTCTTTTTCCAGGATTTCCTTCAAGAACTTTTAGAGCTGTTGGCTTTGGTTTTCTTCCCCTCTGTGCCATAGGTATCACCTCCTCCTTTTGCTAACTAAAAGAGAGTCTACAATCGTAGACCCTTAAACTCATTTTGCTTTTCCTTTTACACCCTTGTAGTTGTAATTCCCTTTTTTAACTTCTTCATATTCAGCTTCTACAGCTTCTTTATAATCACTGCGTTTCCTTTCCTTTTCCTTGCAGCTTAAGCAAATACAATCCTCATTATACATTGACATTATTCTTCCGTCCTTTAAACTTCCTCCACATCGATCACAGGTTTTCTGAGTAAAAAATTTATCCATTTGTCTTAGCACTTCCTTCCTGCGGTAATTTTCTAAAAGCACCGCTGCCTTAAAGATTTGAAAGAAGTGTCTTCCTTATATCCTTATAACAACTTCCATTCATACCAAGGCGAATGAGCCAGGTTCTGAATGCATATTTAGGATTATCTTCCTGAGCCTGCTTAAAAGAGGTATGTCTTAGCTTTTGGGCATTTTCATTTATTAAAGATGCGAGTTCTATAAATGCAGACATCTTTTCATTACTTAGGTTTTCACCTAATAGCTTAAAGGTAAAGGTTCGTTTTTCAAAATCAAATCTCATGCCTTTGTGACCATCCGCCCCAGCTTCAGTAATAGCTTCTTGGAATTCTTCTAAAGTTTCTGTTTTCTTTAAATTCAAATTTTCTATAAAGGCTCCTTCAATAAAAGATTCTTTTAGTTCGAGGGCTTTAAAAATTAGCTGCTGTTTACTGTAAAGCATATTTAAAATATTCATTAATGTTCTTCCTGTATGTTCTCCTAATGGAATTTCTAAATTAAAACTATCAATAGCTGTAGCCTCTATTTTCTCTTCAGGATGCTCTCCATTTAAGATTTCATTAAGTGTAATAACCTTGCCTTGTGAAGTTGTAATACTCCCCTGCCTATCTATGGTGTATATTTCTTTTTCCGTTTTAACTTCATAGGAAAAGCTTGGTGTTCCAAGATACTTTGCTGTAACACCTAAAGCTTCACTCAAAGTTTTAACTATTTCTTTTCTATACATCTTTATTCCTCCCTGTGCTTTGGTAATTACATATATCACTCTAAACACAGTTAATAGCAAGTACTTTGTATAAATATTTAAAGAAGAAAACAGGCCTTAAAACCTGCTTCTGTCTAATTTTCAATCGCTGTATACCTTGGGTAGGTGTAACCTTCTGAATCTACTAAAATGCTTTTCTTTGTTTTTGTATTCTTAACCCTTATGCATCTTAGTTCTCCCTTTTCATTGCAGCCGCCATCTTCTTTTGTTATCCAAGGCTGGTCTTTGCAAAAATCCATTTCAAATTCTCTAAACTCTCCATCATTAAGTTCAATTTTTTTTGTAACCTCATAGGCTGTTCCTTTTGCTCCATCATTCTTAGCTTCTTTTGTTAGTTCTTTAAGTTCCTCTAAATTTGCAACCTTTCTTCCAAATAATGCTTTCATATTCTTACCTCCAAGTGTATTTTTTGTCATACCATATATCACTCTAAAAACACATAATAGCAAGGGTTTTATTCACTTTTTTTGATATCTTTATAGGATAACTTTTTACCATTTCTAATAAGAAACACTTCATCATCTGTACCTACTTGCTCTATATATCTTTTTGCTATAACATCAGCAAATCTTTCAGCAACCTCTATAGTAAAGCAAATCCTATTAGTCTGCTCACAAGCTATTAACGTACTTCCTGAACCTCCAAAAGGATCAAGCACAATACAATTTGATAGGCTTGAATTTTGTATTGGGTAGGCTATCAAATTTAAAGGCTTCATAGTTGGGTGCAGCTCTGACTTTGTAGGCCTATCAAAATTCCAAGTGGTTCTTTGCTTTCTGTCTCCATAGAATTTATGACCTGCTGTATGCTTCCAACCATAAAGTATGGGTTCGTGATTATACTGATAATCACACCTGCCAAGTACCGGAGAATTTTTCACCCAAACACAGGTTTCATGACAAAAGAAGCCAGCATCCTTAAAAGCTGTTCTAAAATTAACAGTTTCTCTATCTGCATGAAAAACATAAATAGGAGCTCCATCTGTCATAACTTCAAAAGTACATTTATAAAACTTCAGTAAAAACTCATAAAAATTCTTATCAGCCATATTATCATTTTGAATTTTACCAGCTGTTCCTTCATAGGCAACATTATACGGAGGATCTGTCACCACAAGATTAGCTTTCTTTCCCTCCATTAAAATCTCATAGGTTTTAGATTCGGTACTATCACCACATATAAGCCTATGCCTCCCAAGAAGCCACACATCTCCTTGATTTGAAACAGTTGGCTCTTTTAGGGCCTCTTCAACATCAAAGTCATCTTCCTTAATTTCCTTATCATGAACCTTAGAAAATAAATCCTCTATCTCCGCAGCATCAAAGCCTGTAAGTGAGACATCAAACATACCATTGTCTAATTCACCAATTAAATCAGCAAGCTTTGGTAAGTCCCAATCACCTGATACTTTATTTAGAGCAATATTTAAAGCCTTTTCTTCTGATTCATCCATATCCACAACAACACATTCAATATCCTTTTCACCCCGCTCTTTTAAGATTTTAAATCTTTGATGTCCTCCAACAATACTCCCTGTTCTTTTATTCCAGATAACAGGTTCTACATATCCAAAAGTCTCAATGGACTTTTTCAATTTTTCATATTCAGGGTCGCCGGGTTTTAAATCTTTACGAGGATTATATTTAGACGGATTCAATTTCTCAACAGCTATTTTTTGAATATCCAATACTTTCACCATCCTTTATAAAAAGCAATAAAAACACACCCTGAAAAGCAACGAGGCCACTGAAAAGCTTATGTTTAACATAACTTTTTTAAGGTGTAATGCTTCTTAGCCTTTTGAAAATCCAAGGTTCTTTATATTCAAGGTGGCTCTTATACCCGCCCCTAGAATTATGCGATTTTTCACACGAAGGGGGACGCCCGGCCCTTTTGGCATAACTCTAGAGGAAATATGCCCCTTACCCTTTCACATTAGATTTTCATTCACTCCTTCTTCCATGGATAAGAATAAACTTCATTCTTGTTTCCAAATCTACCCTCTTCCTTTGCAGTCTTTATATCATGATGATGCTTACATAGAGATTGCCAATTGCTTTCATCCCAAAAGAGTTGTTCATTGCCTTTGTGAGATATAACGTGGTCAACTACTTCTGCAGCAGTAACTACTCCTTCTCTTTTACATTCTTCACAAAGAGGATGCTTTAAAAGAAACTGCTTTCTTAACTTATACCACCTGCTGTTGTAGAGTTTCTTAAAAGGTCTGCTTGTCTTGTTGTACTTACTTTCTATTTCTTTTTGATGTTTGGTACAATACCTTTCATTAGTAAGTTCAGGACAACCCGGGTAACTACAAGGTTTAGCTGGTTTTCTTGGCAAATGGTTCACCTCATTTTTATCAATATAAAAAGCCACCACAATTTGTTGCGATGACTTTTGGGATTTTCTTTCTACGTTTCTATTATAACTATATCATTTTGCTAGGGTGTCTTTCAGTGTCTTTTAGTGTCCTCTTTTAAATTTACCCCACAATTTTCTAATGCCTTTCCATGAAGTTTATGAATATAACGTAAGTCATATCCCATCTCTACTGCTATCTGATCCCACGTCTTAAAACAAAGATATCTAAGTTCTAGCAATGTTTGGTATTCCGGGTTGCTAATCTTTTTTATAATAAATACAAATTCCCTTTTCAAATCAACTAATGCATCTATATCCACATATATTTCATTCTCTAAATCCACCATTTTTGCTATTGTGTCCTCCATAGAATGCACATTACGAGTGCCACTTGGAGGTGTATCACTTAATGTGGATGTAGCTTTTGTAGCTAATGCCCTTAAGGAAACTATCTGCTCAAGTTTACTATTAATTCTCTGGTCTATACGATAGGCCTGTGCTAAGTATTCTTTAGCAGTCATTATTTATCACCGCCTTTCAGCCAGGGCACTTTGCCATTGTAATAAGTATCAGCAATGCTTTTTTGAATTGCCTTATCTAGTGAAGCAATACGAGCATATGCTTTATTAAGGCTTTCTTCTTGCTCCTCTTCAGTCTTGAAGAATGAACAACTATTATTAACACACTGTGTACTTTTAAGAATTTTACACCTGCTGTTTTTATATGCAAAGCAGTTTTCATTCATAATTTTTATCCCCCTTTAGCTTAGCCTTTACTGCATCTATTAAATCTGACTGCACTTTTCCTTTTCGCTTTAAAGCTTTCATCACATCTTCATCAATTGTTCCTTTAGTAATAATGTGATGAATAACTACTGTTTCATTTTGACCTTGTCTCCACAATCTTGCATTGGTTTGTTGGTATAATTCCAAACTCCAAGTAAGCCCAAACCATATCAAAGTTGAACCACCAGCTTGCAAATTAAGTCCATGTCCTGCTGATGCTGGATGAATTACTGCTACTTCTATTTCTCCATTGTTCCAATCCGTTATATCTGCTGAAGTTTTTATTTCACGAACTTTAAATCTCTTTTCAATTCTTTCTAAATCATGTTTAAACCAGTAAGCCACAAGCACAGGTTTTCCATTTGCTGATTCTATTAAATCTTCTAATGCATCTAGCTTTTTATCATGTATTTCAAATACTCGCTTGTCCTCACTGTACACAGCACCATTTGCCATTTGACAAAGTTTATTTGATAAGGCTGCAGCATTCACTGCATCTATTCCTTCACCTTTAAGCGATAGCACTAAATCTTGCTTTAAGCTGTTATAGGCTTTTTGTTCTTTTTCTGAAAGTGTTACACCAACCTCATTTATAACACATTCCGGCATTTTTAAATAATCTGTGCTTTTCATAGAAATGGTAATATCCGAAATAAGGCGATAAATTGCATCTTCTACACCAACTTTGGGTTTATAGCTAAACACAATATGTTGATTTCTCTTATCTGGGTCAAAGAAATTGCTTCGATAGTGGGTTATAAATCTACCCAGCCTTTTTCCCATATCAAGAAGTCTAAACTCTGCCCATAAGTCCATTAAGCCGTTACTGCTTGGAGTTCCTGTCAGTCCAACAATACGTTTTACTTTAGGTCTTACTTTCAATAAACTTTTAAATCTTTTTGCCTGATAAGACTTAAATGACGATAATTCATCAATTACAACCATATCGTAGTCAAAAGTCAGACCACTTTCATTTATCAGCCAGTCTACATTTTCACGATTGATAAGATATATATTTGCTTTTTGCATAAGTGCTGATTTTCGCTGTATTCCACTGCCGATAGCAACTGAGTAAGTAAGCCCTTTAAGGTGGTTCCACTTTTTTATTTCCGCAGGCCATGTATCTCTGGCAACTCTAAGTGGTGCAATAACTAAGACCTTTGAAACTTCAAAGCTATCAAGGCAAAGATCAAATATTGCAGTAAGTGTTATTACACTTTTACCTAAACCCATATCAAGTAGTACTGCTGCGATAGGATTTTCTAATATGAATTTAGTTACAAATCTTTGATAATCATGAGGATTGTATTTCACTTAAAATTCCTCCAATCTGACTGGCATCATCTATGCAGTAAACCAAAAATCCTAACTGTTCCAGCTGTCTTTTTCTCTTTACTTGCAGTGGTCTCATTTTCTTACCTTTTGCTTTTAATTCAACAAAGGCGAACTTGCCCTTTGGTAAAAGCACCAATCGGTCTGGCATACCATCAAATCCCGGAGATGTGAACTTCGGACAAATGCCACCCATCATTTTTACTGCTGATACCAATTTCTGCTCTATTTCTTTTTCTCTCAAATGCACTACCTCCATCATATTTATTTTAGTGTGGAGGTCATTGGAGTGTATTTCCATAACTTTATATATATCATTATTTTTTACTTCTAAGAATAGTTATATAAAAGACCTCCATAGACCTCCACACTTTAAGAAAAATGGCTTTATTCCAAGAAATCTGACTTTAATCTTAATCCAATGATCAGGTTGCAATCTCGGGTCTTTTTACGGTCGAAACCGCTGCTTTCCAAGGCTGTGTAAAAATCAGCTGTGCTACGAATAAAGTCACCCACCTGCGTACAATATGCACGGTATGAGTTATAAACCTCTCCTGATTTTGCCGTATAACCTTCATCCACTTCACAGCACTCCATCAAAAAGTGGGACATCCAGTCATTATTTTCCTTGTATTTATGAATAGCGTCCTTAACCTTCTGAGGAGGTTCAATATTGAAGTTTTCTTGGATCACTTTTTTCGCACCCTGGATTACCCAAGATAAAATAGCACCACCCGCATTCTCAAACAGATAATCTGCAAAATTCTTTACATCTGCACTGCCTTCAATCTTCGCCTCAAAGGGAATAACAATCAGTCTTCGCCATGTACCTTTATCGATGGCACCAACCTTTGGCAGGTGGTTGGTATAAAGCACAAGCGTATGGTTTGGAATATAGGAAAAAGGTGCTTTGTATTTTTTCTCTGCGTAGATTTCATCCGTGGAGCAAAGTTGTTTTACATTGGAGGTATTAAGTCGCATCCCTTCCTCCAGTTCTGCTGCAATTAAAAGTCTTTTACCCTTCGCCTCCGCAAGTTCCGGCTTTACATTTCTTTTGCATCCTACCGTTAATACATCAGCAGAAATATTACCACTATAACTACCAAGTACACGGGATACCACATTCCAGAAAGTAGATTTTCCGTTTCGGCCCTCACCATAGGCAATAATAAGAGCCTCCACATATACCTTTCCGATAGCAGACAAACCCACGATTTTCTGAACATAATCAATTAGGTCCTTATCTCCACAGAAAAATGTATCAAGAGCATCCTCCCACAATTTCGCAACCATATCGGTTGCATCCACTGCAGTCTGCTTTGTAATATAGTCAAGTGCCTCATGATTTCTAACTTCGCTGATGCCTTTTCTAAGGTCATAAGTGACACTGGGAGCGTTAAGTAAAAACTCATTTTCATCAAGTAGGTTCTGCATAATACCTACCATCGGTCTTACTTCCTTTAGTGCCGATGAGATGTATTTTGAGTCACGTCTTTTGATGGCATATTTCTTATAATTGATGGCATCCTCATACAGTTCAAAGGAATGTACCTGAACTTCATTAAATGCTGAAACAGCTTTTTTCGCACCCATCTGTGCCAGTATCTCAAAGGCACCGTTTTGCTCCATTTCCTTTAGTCTTTTTTTAATTTCAACCTGCGCCTCGGCAAGCTGTCTTGTGGTTAGCTCCTGTGCCACCTCCTGCGACAAAGGGTCTGACTCTTCCCAAAAACTACCGTTATATACAAGGTATCCTGTAGATGGAGAGTATCTTAAACGGTTATAATATTCCCTTGATAGCACAACTGCCTGTCCCACATCAGAGTAATCTTCCGGTTCTAATTGAAAACCTGCATTATACTGCTCTGGTGGAATATATCCTTCCTGCGCAGATACCTTTGCACCAAACTTTAAGGCACTATTCCATATAGTTTTCAGTTCAGCGTTCTCAAGGGGAGGATTGCATTTTTCAGCTTTTTGCAAATATAACTGATATGCCTCCTCGGTATCCCCATAGCGTTTGATGATTTTTCCAGCATAGTGTGACATGGTATTATTACGCTTTCCCTGCGGAACTTGGCTTTGCTGATTATCCCATTCTTCAAAGTCCAGATCATCAAGAAAATCTACAATAGTTCTTCTGCCCTCATAAAACTCCACTTCTGGATTTGTAACACCAAAAAGCAGCCTTGCACTATCAAGAGCATTACTGTCAAAGTAGGGGAAAGCAGCTGTAATTCTCTTTTTTAGTGATGCATATTCCTTGGAATCTGTAACAGCTGGTATCACAAAATACACATGAAATCTTGGACGTGCAGACTTTTCGTCTTTTACCTTCATATGCTTTCTGCTATATACAGCCACAAAGGACACATCCGGAAATGCCATTGCAACTTCAAACGGAGTAATCCATTCATCCGAGTTATCACTATGGTCATTGTCGCAATCAAGAGGAACATTGTCGGCACTGATAAAGTTGGAATTGCTACGGTAATTATCCTTATACTCTGCCGTTACATGGTCATGCTGCATTGCAGCTCTCATTGACTGCTCATCCGTAATAATATTTTTATTTGGATAAATACAGTTAGACAGACCGCCAACGCAGTCTGCCATATAAATCGTTAACTTTATCATTGCGACACCTCCTGTAATTCTGCCGTGAAATATCTTATTTTCTTTCTCATTTTTCCTGCCTGTTCTATTTCTTCAGACATTCCTGCAGATACTTCACTTCCGAACACCCATAATTCATCACATTTACCGAGAAACACCTTATTCATAAACATAGCAAGTCCACGCTCATGCCCCTCTGAAATATACTGAGGCAACAACAGATGTGGTGCAAATGGTATGTTTTTCTTTGCCACAGCAAATCTTGAGTACATTCTTGCATTTGCTGTATTTTTTTCGATATTCCCGGAATAAGGACTGCAAATATACACCATAGGGCGAAAAGCGGCAACCTTTCGTGCTGCTCGCTCTTCCTTTTCAATTTTCATTAATGCCTCATAAGTAACAGGGGCGTAATAACCCTCTGTATTGTATTTATTAATTGACATAAGTTTAATCCTCCTGTTCCATCGTAGGCAAAATACCATCTGCCTTTAAAAGTCCATAGATGAACAAGCGTCCCTGTTGTGTCCAATAAGTATGAACCTTGGTATGCATTGTTCCGTCACTTCCGGGATAACTGTGGGTTTTGGTACTTGTGTAACCCACCTCTGCGTACTTCTGATACAAGAGCCATATTTTATTGCCCTGCTTGTACTGAATACCCTTATCGTGAAGATACTGATTCATTCTATTGGCACTCCAGCCGTAGTCTTTAGCAATCACGGAAATAGCAACAAGGTCTTTGCAGTTAAGTACTACATCGTAGTAACTGGCTTTCGGTTTCATCTCCACAATCTGCTGATTCTGAACAGCCACCGTAGCCATAAGTGCATTAGTCTTTTCACGCTCTGCTTTCAGTTTTGTAAGTGCTGCAATCAACATATCTGGGTCATTAAGCAATTCATCTACTGCATAGATGCCATGCTTTCTAATAGCAGGAAGAACCTCTGATGTAACCCAACGCTTAAATTTTTTAGCATTCTGTACCTTGCTTGAAAATACAAGACTGTAAAGACCACTTTCGTTGATAACTGTCAATCCTCGGTTTGGAATTTCAAAGGTCGTATTTTCCGACCTTTGGATTACCATCTTATCTTCAGCATCAACATGAGTAGCAAGTGCATCCTTTGTATTACTGTAACCAAGGCTTTCTGCTACATCTTTACCTACAAAATACGGCTCATCATTAATCACAAGTGTACGAATAGAGCCAAACTCCGCATTCTTAAAAATCTGTAATTCGCTCATAAGAATTACCTCCTAAAATTTAATTGAGGTCGACCCTCACCTAATAGCCTTGAGTGAGGGTCAGATTGGACACTTTTATAAAATTTCTTGATATTTTTTCTTGGCTCTCTGCAAACGCTTGTACACCATATCTCTTTTTTCACCTATTTCTGCTGCATATTCTTCCGGGGTCTTTTCCTCTAAACAAACAGCAATGATGACTTCAGCGTATTCCGATTTCAATACCTCACGGAGTTTTTGGCACAAATCCTCATATTCATATTGGCGATTTAATTTTTCTTCCTGCGAATTATCTGCTACTGTATCCATTCCATCACTGTCATCAGCATCTTCATCATCTTTTCTGAACTGCTTTTTCAGGTTCCCTCGATGGCGGTCGAACTTATGCCAGTTATTGTATTCCGGTTTATTGAATTGCTCCTCAAAAGTATCTTGAATAAGAGTTTCCTTTTCTTCCTGAGTTAGGTCTTCGCTACCTTCAAGTGACAAGCTGACCCACATCTCTTCACTGTTAACCTCCACTATTTCGTACTTTTGTTCATAACGAATCTTTAATTTCATTCTCTTGTCCTTTCTGCCTGTTTCTTACAGAAGGGCAAGGAATACAACTATACGTTGGTGCTTTAGAAGTACTGACTCAAAAAAAGCCTGATTAGACCATAAGAAATAAAGGGTACCTCTATCGCACCTTTCACAGCTTTCGCTGCGAAGGTTCCGATATTTGTATCCCAATGCCCTATAGCTAATCAGGCCTTGTGATATTGATTTTAATTGAACAGTTTTTTCTGCTCGATTATAAGTATAGCGATGAGCAAGCTATTTTTCTCGGACATGCTATGTCCGTCAGCTGTACTTCACCCAAACAAAAAGAGCCATGAAAACAAGCTTACTTTACTTGTCTTCATGGCTCTCATTGTACCTTTTATAAAATTTTGTAACGGGAGTAATTCCCCTAAAAAAACATCGGATAGTTATTATTAGCAAATTTTTCTAAGCCGAGATTTCTCATTCTATCGATATCCTCATCTGGACATACTTCTACAAACTGTTGATATTCAAACTGATTATTGTATCTGTTAACTGTAAATGTCAAAAGAAAATCTCTATAATCCGTTTTACTAGTACATACCTCAAAATCACATCTCATACCTCTTGAAATGACTGTGCTATCTTCTTGGTAGAATTCATTAATCTGTTTTGCTAAATCTGCTACCACTAAATCCTCGATATTATATTTGTCCACGGTAAATTCTCTAAACATATCATAAACATTTACCGCCTCTGGCCACATAATAAATCTGACTCTTCTTGCATTTCCCTTTAGCTGACTATAGATTTTATCAGCAAACCTATTCCCTATGAACCTTGCAAGGTCGCGGCTTACAACAGAGCGAGCAACGAAATGATAGAGTACATCATTCGAAAATTCTAAATCTTCCAAGTTTTGATAGGAATAAACGAACTGCTTAATTTTATAAATTGTATTCTCTACTTGACGCTTTTTCTTGATTAAATCATATGCTCCAAAATTTACCGCTACTCTGTTTTCTATCTTTTTCTTCCAAGCTTGCACTGCAACAGCCTCAGCCTCTTTAGGCTTTGTAACTGCTACTGAGAGTGACCGATTTGGATTATTGTAGCCATAATAATCATTACGGAATCCTTCTTTATTCTTCTTCACAGAAACCATCTCTTGTATGATTACTGCAAGAGTATCTAATGCAACTCCATTTGAAACATCAATATCTTCGTTTTTTGCAATCCACCACTCAAGAACTGTTCTAAAATGCTTAAATGCAAATTTATAATTCTTCAAGTCAGAATCTTCAATCAGTTGACCATATGAAATAAAATAAAGAACTATATCAGCATCCGAATCTTCAATTTCCCCATCAAGACGTTTTTGAATTATGGGAAATAACTCCCACTTTACTTCACAGCCCTCCCATTTTCTAAAATTCTTTATATATTCATCCTCAGGAGGTTCTTCAATACAAATACGATAGTTGATGTTCAATCTGTCTGCCTCATTACACATCAGTTTATGACAAACAAGAATATTATAGAATGTATTCATAACCCCTTCCTTATTAGATATGGATGAAGGATAGGTTGTTGACAATCTCCCGAGTACATTCTCATTCAAGAAACGATCAATTCTCTCTAATTCTCGGATTGCATTTTCTGGCTCATCTAAGGCTCTATCGGAAATAACATAATCAAATATCTTTCCTGTGATATATTCCCAATGCATATTTATTGCTTCTATTTTCTTATCTCGTACATCAGCATCAGTGATTTCACTCCGTACTTTATCAAACATCTCGCTAAAAATGCTACCATAAACACTCTTTTCAGAATAATCTGTCATAATATTTTCAAGCCTTGGTTTGGCAAGAATGTCAGTAATTTGTATTTTCAAATCCTTATTATCCAACGGTTTGTATTTTGGTTCTCCAGACTTTTCTATATAATATAAAAGTTTCAGTAGTTTTAGTTCATCAAACTTTTCGGCATTACTTTTTTCTGCTATAGCTTCAATGTCAAAATGCAAACAGCGTTTCAGTTTATCTATCAATCCAGACTCATCATCATTTTTGAACAGTTTCCACAATGTTTCTGGGTTTCTCCATTTATTCTCATCATTCGGATATTTATCTTCATATTCATTTACCAATTCTTTACACAGTTCTATAAAGGTCAGCTGGCATAACCTACTTTGCTTTTTTCCAATATCATATTTCCCCAAAATTACTCCCCCCTATGGAAAATGCAACCAGACATCCTATGTCCGGCTACAATGAAAATTATTATGAAATTTTCTAAGCAACTCTATTTTGCTTGCCAAGTGGTTTCAAATCCTGTGATACCAACATATCATTGCACTCATATATGGTCTTCGTATAACAGGAATTCAACAGAAACTGATACATCAGGTGCTGTTCTGTCATCATAAAGGATTTCCCAGAAACTCTCAATAGACAATTACTTAACATTGGTGGCAATTTCATCCCAATACAAAGCTGTACTACTGTTTCAATGGTTACATTATCTGGTTCATTATTTCTAAGTCGCTGTATTGTCTTTTCACTCATTTCAGCAGCTTCAGCAAGTTCCTCTTCCGTCATCTCAGACCATTCGATAAGAGCATCCAACGCTCCTGAAAAATTCATTGGTAGCTTACGAGCCACTGACAACAAATCAGCATTGTATTGCTTAATCATTTCTGTGTGGTTTAAATTATCCTCATTTTCAGAAGAGAAATGTGCCTCAAAAACAATACTTGATGCGGCATCTCTATTAAGATAACATTCACTATGGTATTTTTCTCTATAACCAGCCTTTACTGATAAATCAAAAATCAAGCAGCACTCGTCCATATGATTTAGTACATAATTAGTTAATACTATAAGCCCATTAGCATCTTGTGTTAAGTATTTTTGATTATTTAAAACAAAATGTGAATCTACATATTGATAAATACCATCTGCTCCAATAGAACTCAGTTGAGGATTAATCATACTTTCAATCGCAGCATCTATTACACCAATTGAAAAAGTTTGATTTCTTTGCAATGTGCCTTTCTTGAATCTGTGTGGCTTGACATAATGACCATCAATGTAAGTAAAAGTACCTATAGCCTCTTCATATCCAGCATCAATCATGCGAATTTTAGCTGCTAACCTTGATACACAGAAGAATGTTGCTAATGCATCAATAACTGGTTCCATTACATCTATAAGTTCAGATGTTCCAAGTTCAGCTCGGAACTGCTTGATAAATTCAAAAGCCTTTGTTTTAAACATAACTAATGGCATTTGAATCCTCGGCGCAAGTGCATTTGCCTGCCACTCCATCCAGTCAGTTGCATCTCTAATGTTATCTTTTATACCACCTACTACTTGACACTTAATTTTACTAGCACTGCTGTTATATAATCGCTCCAATTCAAATGCTTTCCTATGTTTGTCCCAATGAACGCACTCGTGCACAATGGTGTTATTGACTGATCCAAGATTACGAAGAAAGTACGCTTTTGGATCCACAAATATAGTACTGGCATCCACATGGGTCTGCAGCATTTCATCGCTGTTTTTATTATAAAATTCTGCATCACAGTCATGAAAGTATATCTGTCCAAAAGTAGAGAAATCTTTTGTAATCTCTCTCATTTCTACTGTAAGGCCCATTTTTTCTGTCAACACTTGTGGTTCAACTGCCATTGGGGTTTTTAATGCTTCTGGGTAATTTCTACGAAGGAAGTCTGTAGCAACAGACTCTAGTTGTTCTTTATTAATAATAGGGACAAGAGAGTCCGACATAGGTTTTGACTGTTTATTTTTGCTGGTATACTCTGTTACACTGGAGATTGTAAAATCATCCAAATTGCAATCCAGATCTCCAGAACACTTCAGCATAAACCACTGCCTACAATTTTCGGATTCATCATAGTGATAATCTGACTCCCGGACCTCTAGTTCAGCTTCAACAGCAACATCAAAGTCTATTTTCATATCCGGCAAATCATTAACAGATACAAACTTTACCTCTATATCTGACATTTCTATGCCACCGATGTTTCGAACTCTATATAACCTTAAGTCTAAGTCATCGTAGTTATCTGCAGTGTAACTTTGTATGGCAGTAAATAATTCATTATAGAATCTATCAGTCACATAATCTTTAAAAGAACGATTACCTGCCAAGACATTCCCTCCTCACTCCATATGAAATTAATATCTTTAATAATTTTCATTGTTTCAAACATTCAAACATTAGTTTATAGGTAAATTATAGCATATGTTACACCTATCTCAATGTTTATTTTGCATTCATGAATTTTAATTGTTACATCGCTAATTTTGTGATAAACTTTATTTTGTAACTAAAATGAGTAACTAAGGTGAGGTGGCATTATGTCCATAAGTTATAAAAAGCTTTGGAAACTTCTAATTGATAAAGACATGAAAAAAAAGGACTTAAGAGAAGCCTCTGGTATTAGTACTGCTTCAATGGCTAAACTCGGAAAAAACGAGAATGTTAATACTGACATTTTAATAAAAGTATGTAAGGCTCTTAACTGTGATATTTCAGACATTATGGAAATTGAAAAAACTGAGGAAACCCATTAAACACAAAGGAGTGAGCTAATGAAACTGTTGTATTCAAATATCCTGCCGCTTGCTACATTACAGGGTCAAGAAACAATTATTGACTGCTTTAACCAACAAATTGCAAAGTCAGACCGAGTTGAAATTGCGGTTGGATACATCTCCCGTGTAGCCTTGGAAGAACTAGGCCGCCTGGTCGAAGAACTCAATATATCCAGTATATGCCTTACTATTGGTATGTACTTCATCGAAGGAATGCCGGAAGGATCATACAATGCTGTGCTTGAACTGAATAAAAAATGGAGAGAGGCGGGCATTGGCGAAATTAAGATTGTAAAGGCATTTAAGTACCACGGTAAATTATACTGTTTCTATAAGGATGGACAACCTTTTTCAGCTATCATTGGTTCTGCAAACTTAGGTGTAATCAAATTAGATGCAAATAACCGCCGACAGTATGAAATCTCATCAATTACTGATGATGCTAATGAATGCAGAGAAATTGCAGATTTTATAGAGAGGCTAAAAATGCAGAATTGCTCAGATAATATTGCCAGCATAACGAGAATGCCAATAATCAGGGAAATTAACACATCACTTAGCGGTATTGATATGGTAACACAAATTCCCCAAACTGGTGTACAGCTTTATGCACAGCATAAAACAGGTGTTTCTTTTGTGTTGCCGTTAAAAGTTCCTGCTTACAAAGAGCGACACATGGACGATGGCAAGCATTTTACAAAATCAAATATTAACGTTAGCTATGCCGCACCGAGAAGCAGGAGAAAATCCCGTGATTGGTATGAGACCCAGTTGACCGTGAGCAAAGAGATAACTCGCTCCGAGGGATACCCTGAAAAGAACAAAACTTTCTTTGTTGTTACCGATGACGGCTATTGGTTTAAAGCTCATACTACAAGTGATGGCAATAAACAGTTCAGTGCTGTTGGAGATGAACTTATTCTTGGCCGTTGGATTAAGGGCAGACTTGCGGCTGCAGGACTTGTAAAACCTGTGAATGATACTCAAGCTGATACAGACCGTAAGGGCATGATTACGAAAGAAATGCTGCAGGCATATGGCTGCGATAGCCTTGTGCTTTCTAAAACTGACCAGAAAGCATTGGACGAAGACGGCTCTGAACTTGATGTATGGGTTTTATCATTTGAAACAACTACTAACGAATGAGAGGTTAAACTATGCAATACTTAAAAACATACCTTCAAAAGATTACAGACCGAGGCAATGTAAAATTGGCGGAATCTATTTTAACAACTGCTGAAGATGTTGGCGAGCAGTATATTCGCAATTTTTCATTTACTAGTCATGAGATTGGACTATTATTTGGAAATGTACAGTCTGGAAAAACTGGTCAAATGTTTGGCATCATGTGCAAAGCCGCCGACTTAGGTTTCCCGGCATTTATCTTGCTCACTACGGACAATGTTGCTTTGCAGCAGCAAACTTTGGAGCGTGTCAGAGAAGATTTAGATGGTTTCTGTATTTGCGGTGAAAACGACTCAGGATTGTTTATTGAGAATAGCCTTGTAAAGCCAGCGATTGTCATCTTAAAGAAAAATTCAAGAATGCTGAGACTGTGGGCGAATATATTTAACTCCACGGGTTTCATGAAAGGAAATCCTCTTTTTATAGTTGACGACGAGGCAGATGCCGCTTCCTTGAATACACTTGTAAACCGCAATGGTCAGTCATCGATTAATAGGTATTTGGACTCTATAAAGAATGGTGCATCAAGCAGTCTATATCTACAGGTTACCGGTACTCCTCAAGCAATCTTACTACAGACACTTGCTTCCGGATGGCATCCGTATTTTACATATTACTTCCATCCCGGCGATGGTTATTTAGGTGGAGACTTTTTCTTCCCAACAAGTGGCAAACCTGAATGCATTGATTATCTTGAGACAATCAAACGACCAACAAGAAGTGTTGTTATACGACATATAGCTGTTTCTGCTCAAATTTTAGCATCCAACGGCAAAGTGTCAAATTGCCTTATACATCCGAGTGTACGTCAAGCTGTCCACCAGCGTTTTGCTGACGACGTCACAAAAGAAATAAATTGGTGTATTGAACATATCAATGATGAGTTCATCACCGAATTACAAAACCATTACGACGCTTTAATGCCTGACAAAAGTAAAAAACTTTCCTTCGATATTATATATAAAACTGCTAGGGACTTGATGGAAAACAAGTGTATAAAAGTTCTTATAATGAATGGAAAGACAGATGTTGAGAGCCCTGAATATGCAGCAGGCTGTAATTTTATCATTGGCGGAAATACTCTTGGTCGAGGCGTTACTTTTCCCGGTCTGCAGACAATTTACTATACAAGAACAAGCAAAAAGCCTCAAGCTGACACTATGTGGCAGCATAGCCGGATGTTCGGTTATGACAGAGACCCCGGCATGATCAAAATATTTATAAATGAACAACTCTATAAATTATTTGCGGATATTAATGCTACTAACAATGCCATAATCGCCCAAGCAGAGCAGGGAATTGATAATATTAAAATCTATTATCCAGTTGGATTGAATCCAACTAGAAAGAATGTTCTTGATAATAAACGAGTCAACATTCTCTCCGGTGGAACGAACTATTATCCATTTTATCCTGATAATGACTCTATAGAGGATATATCAAAGCTGTTGAAGCCTTTCTCTGATAATGAACCTTATTACCAAGTAAATTTAAGATTTATTAAGAAAATTTTGACCCATATTATTGCCAGTCCGGATTTTAAGTTAGACGCATTCCTTTCTGTCATTGACATATTTCTTTCAGAGCAGCCTGCTGGACAGGGTATTTTGGTAGTTAGAAGAGAAAGGAATGTAGCACAAGGCACAGGTGCGTTGTTATCTCCAAATGACTGGACACTTGGCGGCACTTTTCTCAATAAAGTCGTCCTTACCATGTATCAAGTGACTGGTACTAAGGGATGGGGCGGGAAAACTCTCTGGGTGCCAAATATTAAACTTCCTCACGATACAATGTATTATGATGTGTGTGAAGATAATACAGAAGCATAGGAGGGCAAGCATGGATGTTTACCAATAATATAGCACAAAAAATTTTATTTGCTCCTCCACTCCAAGGAGCAGATACATTATTAATATTAAGTGGATATGCTACTCCTAATATGGCATCGTGGCTAATAAAGAGTTTTCAGGAGCAAAATATGCACCTTGTCAATATTTCATTGCTTATAGGCATGGTACCTTACGATGGGTTAAGTGTTCCTATACATGAAGGTTTTAAGGAACTCCATGGCAAGGCATATCCAAATGCCGTGGATAGCTTTTCCTGCAGCTATGTTTGCGAAAACCCTCCGGTCCATGCAAATTTGTACATTTGGCTAAAAGGTGAATTGCCAATGCAGGCATATACAGGTTCTGCTGATTTTGTGCAGAATGCATTTATTCCATCTCGAAAGGAAATCGTGGAATGCTGTAATCCAGAAGAAGCATATAAATTTTTTGAGAAAGTTGAAGCAAATTCCATCTATTGTAACCATGCAGAGGTCGAAGACCATATTGTTCTCCGTCCAACACATCAAATTCTAGATGCTGAAAGTAAGCCAATAACCACTTTGGCTGGAGAAGGTATTATTTCCACAACACTATCTCTTCTTACAAATAGAGGTGATGTTGGAGAAAAGTCCGGTTTAAATTGGGGGCAACGTAAGGGCAGAAATAGAAACCAAGCTTATATACACCTTCCTGCTAAAATTGCAAGAAGTGGTTTCTTCCCGCTTGACAAACAGCATTTTACTGTTGTTACAGACGACAGTCACACGCTTCTTTTAAGGGTCGAGCAACAAAACAACAAGGCAATTACAACACCTCTTAGCAATGCTCAGCTTGGAGAATACTTTCGAAACCGTTTAGGTCTCGGAAATGGTGCATTTGTTACAAAACAAGATTTATTGAACTACGGAAGAACAGATATTACCTTTTACAAAATCGATGACGAAGAATATTATATGGATTTTTCTCCGCATCCCTCAATATGAAGGAGGTGATAAACTTATTATGTCAGATAATCACTCAAAAGAAGTTCGCAGCATGAACATGTCCCATATTCGAAGTACAAACTCTAAGCCAGAAGAAATTGTCAGAAAATATTTATTTGCCTGCGGATTAAGATATAGAAAAAATGTACGAACTCTTCCCGGATGTCCAGATATTGTTTTACCAAAATACAAAACCATTATATTTGTAAATGGCTGCTTTTGGCATCATCATGACTGCGGACGTTTTGTCTGGCCGTCAACAAATAAAGAGTATTGGTACGAAAAGATAAACAAGAATGTTGAACGTGATAAAAAGAATTTTCAGTTACTTAAGCAGCAGGGTTGGAATGTCCTTGTTATCTGGGAGTGTCAATTAAAAAAATCTGTTGCTGAATCCAATTTAACTTCACTTTACAACGATATTATTGCACAGCGACATTAAAAAACAACAAAGCATAAGTTTTTATCTTGCTTACTGCTTTGTTGTTTTTTATTCATCAATGTTAGGTTCTACTGATTCATAGGGAATCCCTGCAAAACTTTTTAGAATAGATTCAAAGATAATTTTTGCCCCTCTGCACGGAACAGCCATACCAATTTGCTTTCTGACACTTTCCTTGCTTCCAATAAATCTATAGGTATCAGGAAAAGTCTGCAGTCTTGCTCGTTCTCTGTTTGTTAATGCACGTGCTTCATCCCAATGATATATATGGGTTCCGCCACCGCCGCTTCCGGTTACCGTGTAGGATGGTTTATTGGGGTCAAGCCGTTTGTAAATTTGGCTGATTTTTGCACCCGTTATATTAAGTCTCAGATTTTCAGGTAAATCAGCTGTAAAAGCGTTCTGTCCTGGAAGAATGTGCTGCAGTCTTCTGATAACAATCTCTGAATGCCTCGTCCTCTCATTATTATATGAATCTTCAGGAATAGGAGGGACTTCAATTGCTGTTCTGCAAGTATTGTCAGCATCTGCATACGGTGCTGCAGACGGAACTCTGTATTCAACATCAATATCATTTCTAATTCCTACAATAATCAGCCTGTGCCTCGTCTGCGGAACTCCGTACTCTTCAAATTTGTATAAATGCGGTGTTATGGTATAACCTGATTTACGCAGCTCCGTTAGAATTTTCGTAAATGCCCTGCCATCATTTGCGTTCCTAAGTCCTCCTACATTTTCTGCCAGGAACCACTGTGGTCTAAAATGCCTCAGCGCCTTAACACCATATGAATACAACGGGCCATATACTCCATCCATTCCTTTCTGTTCACCTACAACACTATAATCGTTGCACGGAAATCCGAACGCTAAAGCATCAATGGGAGCAAGCTTTGACATATCAAATTTTCGAATATCTTCATGGTAAACAGTCTCCGGTGCATCTGGGCAAATATTTTTACGATATGTTTCACAAGTATCTGCATCATAATCATTTGCCCATTGATGTGTAATTATAAATTCTGGATTTCCAATATCGGCGTGCATTGCCCCCCAAGCTATTCCACCCGGTCCGCAGAATAATTCACCTAATCTAAATGGCATAACTACAGCCCTCCTTCTGAAATTCCATCGGTGCTTTTTCTTGATATCATGAAGTCTATAAGCAGCTGCAAATATTCCATGTCTTTATCGCTCAATTTCTCCAGACCACGAAGTTGTGTACTCGGATGGATATCATTTTCGGAAATATATCCTGCTGCTAAAAGCAGTTCAAATGGATGGAATTCAAGTGCTTGAGCAATCTTGCACAGATTCTCCCAGTTCGGTTTCTTACGAACCCCATTCTCAATTTTCATTATTTCGCTGTCGCTTAATCCACAGGCATTTCCTAATTTTTTCTGAGACAACCCTGCAGCTTTTCTTTTATTTTTTATCAGTTGGCCTATATCGGGCATATTCTCACCTCTATATTAGAATAGCACATACGCTGCCAATTGTCAATATATTTCTAATTTATGCTGCTTAAAAGCAGCATATAGCAATTATTATAGTTGTTATATATTCCGTGCACTCAACATGAGATATCTATCAATACATATTTATATATTAATTTGTGCTTCTAGGCTTTCTTCTTGAAAATCATGATTTATACTAACCCTACAGTATACTGCTACCCTTTTATTGGATTTTATTTTAGCTGGAATGTATGTTACTTTTGGGTTTAAACTGTTATTTAACATAATTAACCTCTCATTTAATTTATACTAATTATATTTAATTATTCCCAGCTAAATGATAAGTAGTCAAAAAGAGCAATTATTTTATCCATAATCTTCAAGCATCTATTTCGCCTACTCTTGAAAGCCTCATCTATTCTGACTTCTCAACCCTTATGACATCTATCCTGCCTACTACACTATACAAATATTATAATTATTAAAACATTTCTCTGCAAAATAAAAATAAGGATTCCAAGATTAGAGATACTTAAAAATAAACTTTATAGTGATATCCTAATCTTGAAAACCCTTTATTTATCAGTGTTTTATACACTTTTATTTTTCAGCCCTTGACATCAATACGACACACTCAACATGTGATTTTTAGGCTATTTCACACTTTGTCTCAAAGTGTATATAATGCCTGTAATTATTCGGTTTAACATCATTCTTATCATATCCATATATCAATTGTGATTAGGCTATTTTATCATAGTTTTTTTACACAGATGTAATTCATTAAAATAGTTCCATAATTCATCAGCATATTTTGATTCAGAAATTGCTATTGCCCTCAACTTAATCTTGCTTTTGATGTTATCAACAACATCTTTCCCGTCATTGTTTTCATTGCTATAATTACACACTTCCATACTCTCAGACGTATAACTTCCAACAAATATGTGTACTTTCGCAAAATCCTTAATACAATTAATCTTTGCAAAATAACTAGGATACAACCTCTTGTATTGTAATGAATTCCATTTATATAGGTTTAAAAATCTATCCATATAATCTTCAATATTATATTCATAACTTGTTTTAGACCACTCTTTAAATTTATCTGGTGTATATTTTGAAGTACGTCCAATATGCATTGGAATGAGCCAAAAATTAGCAAGACAATGATACTGATTTTTATATTCATTTAAATACTCTGTAGGTTCCTTGAGTGATTTTCTTTTGGCTACAGTTACATAACTATTCATCGTGTCCCCTGCAAATTCATCATTGTAAAGGTTATCATCCCCATTTAAAACAGATTTACCGTTAAGAAGTTCCTTATATAATATTGAATAAAAACCAATAGAAAAATCTGACATATCCTCATCTAAGCCTTGCGGGTAATTTTTATTTCTCCAATATGTTTGAGTAGTTCTTATTATTGCTCCATCTCTCGTAATGTTGATTTTTCCATTGCTATAGCCACTACACTCTATTGGTGTAGTTAATATGCCAATAATATCTTGTTTCTGTTCTTCATTTATCATTTTCTCTTTACCTTTACTTCTCCTTGTTCTTGGAACTGTACTTCTTATCTTTACGCTGTTTACCATATTCACCTTTAATCACATTACTCCGGCGAGACTTTTCGATCTGCACTGCTTGGAACATTTCTTTTGATACGATTGCCGGATTATTATTTTCTGAAACATACTGCACTTCATGTTTGCCGGAATCTAAGAGCCGAACTGCACCAATATATTTCTCGTTGCTCAGCATCACGTCAATGGTACGTTTACACCATTGATCTTTTCCTGTAGGGGAATTAATTCCAAGTTGCTTCAATTCTTTAACAATGCCTATAACACTTTTGCCATGAAGGTAAAGATCAAAAATCAGCCTTACATTTTTAGCTTCGGCATCATCAATAATAAGGCCGCCGTCAGTATTGTGCTTATACCCATAGCACTTTCGATCATACAGTTTTGAACTGCCATTAGCGGCTCGCTGCTTGATGCCCCATTTTATATTCTCACTTCTGGATTCATTCTCTGCTTGAGCAAGCGATTCTATTATAGAAATCATCAAATCAATGTCCGTATTTGCTGTATCCAAATCTTCTTGCTCAAATATTACACGAACACCGAGAACCTTTAGCTGATTTAAAGCCTCCAATATCTCAACGGTATCCCGCCCGAATCTACTGATGTTCTTTGTAAGAATAATTTCTATTTTATGAGCCTTGCAGTCTTCAATCATACGAGTGAATTCTTTTCTTGCTGTGCCAGCTTTACCAGGCGCTGTATCCATGTAAACATCAACCAATAGCCATTGAGGTGTAGATGCCACTAATCTTGTAAACGCAGATACTTGTGTAGCAAGGCTTTTTAATTGCTCCGCATCGCTTGTACTTACCCTAGCATAAATAGCGACCCGTTTTTCTCGCTTTAGTACAGCAGGTATAAAATGTATTTTTGAATTTTCTGGCACACTACACCTCCTTCTAACCGATAGACAAATCAGAATTAATCCAAGTCAAATATTGGATAAATATTTACAATATTTTCAGTTTTTATATAAGATAAATGTGCTTGAATCACATTACTTGGAAACTCCGAAACTCTAATTTGACCTTTACTAATATCGTCGCATATCCTGTCAATAGATTGTTTTGTGTAAGGAGGGAAATACATAATCGGTGGCATTAAAAACTGAAAATCATTAATATCCACGAATATGGGATTAAACTCTTCGTTATAAATCAATTCAACAATTTCAACATCACCTTTAGCTATCATTTTCCATAAACCGTCTATTACTGCTTTTTTATTTTTAATAAACGCACAAAACTCATCGATATCTTTTATTGAATTTATCCTTCTACCATCACTTTGTGCAAAAGCATAAACCACCCCATGTAAATCCATACCATTTATTTTATTAAAAGCCTTTAATACAAAATAATATAAATCTTTCAAATTAGAATTTATACTCAAATATCGACTTTTATCAAAATCTGGTTGAAAAATACCTTTCTCATTAACAGTTTCAATTACGTCTTTCGTTTGTATTGTCCAATATTTCATACATTTACCCCCTTAACTTAAATTAATAAACTTCATACTATTGTTCATAGTACGCCTTGCTATTACTGGCGTGTAGAGTTAATATGTGATACTACCAAAGGAGGTATCGTCATGAATAACAACCAGCCAGTATTGCATTTATCGCTTTACGTAGATTGCAGTCCCTCTCAAAAAAGAGAGCTGCGGAAACTTTTATCCGATTACATACAACGGATAGACCAATGGAGTCCTGTCGTGGATATAAGTATCGATTCTTATGAAGAACACATGGAAAAACAAGTTCAACAGGAAATGCTCTATGATTCGACCCAAACACTCAGTATTCAAAAATCACTCCCCACTGTAAATCAAATTTATATGGCCAACGTAATAATAACCAGCTATGCTTTACAGCGGCTATATGAAGACAATCCCAATTCCAGAGCCGAAGGTTGGATGTTCCTGTCCTTCACTCATTCCGGGGAGAACCAGTATATGTACAATATTGAGTTGGCAATCGGTTATGAATCCTGAAATGGCTACTCATCATTTCAATGATTTTATTATATGATGATTAGCCTATTTTTACAACATTTCTGTCTACTCAACCCGCCCAAAAACAATCCTGTCAACTCAACTATTCGCTTTCTTAAAGTTGATACATTCCCGCCAAGTGCCTAATTAAAAGGGGTTCTGCCATTCTGCAAATCAGCAAAACACGCAAAACCCCTTGTTTTCTACACTTTTCAGTTATTTATTTCTCAACCCTTGACATCAATACTACCGTTTCAACGTGAGGCGTATGCGGAAACATATCCATAAGCTTTACTTTATCTACCTTGTAACCTCCCTCTATCAAAACCTTTAAATCTTCAACTAAGGTTTTAGGGTTACAGGATACATAGATTATTTCATTTACATTAAAATCAACAATTTGTCTCAATGCTTTAGGATGGATTCCAGGTCTTGGTGGATCCAGTATTATTAAATCCGGTTTATCCCTCAGCGTTTTTACTACCTTTGCCACATCTCCAGCTATAAATTTGCAGTTTTCTATTTTGTTTAAACAGGCATTTTCATTTGCAGATTTCACTGCTTCCTCTACAAGTTCCACTCCTATTACTTTTCTTGCACTAGAGGCCACTATCTGTGATATAGTTCCGGTGCCGCAGTATAAATCGAAAACTGTCTTTGAGGATACATCCCCTAAAAACGCTTTAACTATACCATATAACTTTTCTGCTCCCTTGGAATTAGTTTGAAAAAAGGTTTTAGGCGATATTTTAAATTTCAAGCCTAGAACTTCTTCCATAATATAATCTCTGCCATATAAAACTTCCAGTTTATCTACCTGAACTACATCCGATAGACTGTCATTTATAGTATGGACTATACCTGATAACTTACCTTTATATTCTAAACCCTTTAGAATTTCAGTGATTTCACCAAAATCAAATTCAATCTGAGAGGTAGTCACAATATTTATCAGAAGTTCTCCTGTATTTTTTCCCTTTCTAATTACTAGATTTCTTAAATATCCATTGTGACTTCTCACTCTATAATAAGGTAATTTCATTTTTCTAAAATATTTTACAACTTTATCTAACACCAATGTGAAATCCTCATCAACTATTTTACATTCATCCACATTTACAATGCTAAATCCTCTTCCCTGCACATGCATTCCAAGTGTAAGCTCACCGTCTTTTTCCTCATCACCAAAGGAAAACTCCATCTTATTCCTGTATTCAAATTCTTCAGGACTTTTTTCTATTCCTAAAAATTTAAAGTCCTTAATATCTGCAGAATGAAACAAATCCAAAACCTGCTGTTCTTTTAGCTCAATTTGTTTATCATAGGGTATAAATTGAGAAACACAGCCACCACAAAGGGAGAAGTGTGGGCATGATACCTTTTCTGCATATTTTACGTTTTCAATTATTTCTGTTACTTTAGCTTCCAGGTAGTTTTTCTTTTTTCTACTAATCCTAGCTTTTATTTTTTGACCCGGAAGAGTGTTCTTTATAAATACAGTTGTTCCATCTTTTTGTGCCACTCCTATATATGGAAATTTAAGCTTTTCTATATAAAATTCATATTCATTACCCTTTCTCAATTCACAATCTTCCCCTTCTCATTTTAATATTTAACTAAATTTTTGTCCTATAGTCTGTTTATATTTAAATTTACCCATCACAAAAGGATATAAGATCAATACTATTATAAATATCAGTATATACATGCCTTTCATATCTGACACCTGATATCCTACAAGTCTTAAAATAACATCAAGCAAATACAGAATTGCCAAAGAAACAATTGACGTTACAGCCGTATCTATTATAGATGCTTTTAAAGTTTTAGGCAAAAATACTATTTTAAATTTGCTGCGGGAAACCTTTTTATCCTCTTTAATTATTTTATCTTTATTTATATTATCTTCATTTTGTTGTACTTTATCTTCTAATTTAATTACATCATTTTTTTGATGATTTTCTTCTGCCTCATCTTCTGTATTAGAACCATCATTTTCATCTATATGTTCCAAAGCATGTTTTAACTCATCTTTTTCCACATCAACCACATCATGTTCACTTGCACTTTTTTTCTCTGGCTCCACTTCTTCATCTGAGTCCACATCCTCAAGTTCACTTACCGATTCATCAGCAATCTTTTCTTCTCTATCTTCATCAGCTATGTTATCTTCATCTATATTTTCCAGTTCATCTCCCGATTGATTTTTTTCCTGTTGATTTTTAAATTCTTCTAATTTTCTTTTTTCTTCCATGTTTTTATTCTTAAGTTCCTCTAAGAACTGCTGTTTAGCTTGTTCATCTACTGAGAGCTGTTCTTGATTATCATTTTTTTCTGTCATCAAATATGCCCCTCCTTGTTCTTTTAACTTTCCTATAACAAATATATTATGCTACACTACAACATTTATGTAAATAGATATAAAAAATTCTTTCATTTTATTAACATATTATTTTATAATTGCGTCTTAAAATATTTACCGGAATATATGGTAAATATATATGAAATATCCTTATTATCTTTAACTTGTCATTTATTTTTAGATATCTTATTATAATTATATTCAGATAAATTCATAAAATGGGGGTAATTGCTATGAATAAATTTAATTTTTCTCTTTTAGACTTTATAGATATAATTTTTTTTATAGTTATTGTAACAATTAAAATTTTAATATATGGAAGCCATATAGAAACCGGATACATATCTTCCGCCAAACTTTTCATTCCAGTTATTGCTTCCGTGCTAATTTTTACTTCCATAGCCTGTATTTTTAAAAATAAAGGGCGTGCCAGATTTTTATATCTATGTAATGTTATAATAAGTATTTCTATAATTAGTAATTCTATTTATTTTAGATATTTCAAAGATCTTATATCTATACCTGTGTTGATAAGTGGATTCCAATTAAATGCAGTAAAATCCAGCGTAATTAACTTAATTAATTTTAAGGATTTTTTATATCTTTTTGATATTTTATTTATAATTCCTTTTATCAATAAATATGCGGCCAAAGGCAACCAGAAACTTTCCTTAAACTCTAGGTCGTCAATATCTTCAATATTACTCATATTAGGACTTTTAATGAATTATAGGAGTTTTTATAATTTATCTAAAGAACAACCTAGACTTTTAAGTACTATGTATAATAAGGTGTATATATCGAGAAAATTAGGTATACTGAATTATCACTGTCTGGATATTTGTAACACCATTTATGCAAATATAAATAAACTGGTTCCCGTTTCCAAAGAAAAATTAGATGAAATACATAACTTCTTGGTATTAAATAGATCCAGTCATGAAAATTTAAAGGGTATTGCTAAAAATAAAAACCTAATGATGATTCAAGTAGAAGCCCTGCAGAGCTTTGTTATAAATAGTTCTATTAATGGTCAGGAAATAACTCCAAATTTGAATAGGTGGATAAAAAGGTCTGAATACTTCGATAACTTCTACTATCAAACAGCCGCTGGCGGAACTTCTGATGCAGAGTTTATGACAAATACCTCATTGTATCCTGCTTCAGCAGGGGCAGCTTATTTTCTTTACTCTGGCAACTATTATAATGCAATGCCTAAAAATTTTAAGAATAAAGGCTATTCTACCGCTGCCTTCCATGGATTTAGAGAAAGTTTCTGGAATAGAAATATAATGTATCAAAAATTTGGTTTTGACACCTTTTATGGTGAAAGCAGCTATAAGCAGGATGACTCCATAGGACTTGGGTTAAGTGATAAATCCTTTCTTACCCAGTCTTTAGATAAGCTAAGCAAAATGCAATCTCCCTACTATGCCTTTTTAATAACACTTACAAGTCATTTTCCCTTTGACGATGTAAGCAAGTATGGAGATTTTGATACGGGTGACTTTAAGGATACCCTTATAGGTAATTATATAAAGGCTATACATTACACAGATAAACAGCTTGGAATATTTCTTGATGAATTAGATAAAGAAGGCATATTGAAAAATTCTGTAGTAATATTGTATGGGGATCACCATGCAATACCCAAAGACAAACAATTGCAGCTTTTTAAATACTTAAATAAAAGTTCTCACTCTGATGTGGAATGGGAGAAACTCCAAAAAGTTCCTATGTTTATCCACTTTCCTGATGAATCCATAAAAGGTGTAAACTCTGTTTATGCAGGACAAATGGACATATATCCTACTGTATGCAATTTATTTGACTTACCTGAGAAAGAAATGCTGGGAAAAGATCTATTCAACGCTGAAAATCAAAGTGTTATATTTAGAAATGGATCTTTTATAAATAAAAATTATTACTATTCCTCTCAAGATGATGCATATTATGATATAAATACAGACAGCAAAACCTCAAAAAATGATATACTTAAAACAGAAAAAGAAAATGTATTAAATCAATTAGAGTATTCAGATTATATATTGAAGCATAATTTAATTAAAAAATTAGATTCCTATGAAAATAAATAATTTATATGGAGGTAAAATATGTTTGTTGATGCACATAACCATTTAGACTTTTATGAGGACAGTTTGAATTTAAATAAGGCGTTGAACATAATAGACTGTGATAATATTAAAACGCTGGGTTGTTCCATGAATCTGGAAAGTTACCTTTTCACTAAAAATTTAAGTATATCCCACCAAAACGTAATCCCCTGTTTTGGAATTCACCCCTGGGAAGCTCATGAAAACTACAGAAACCTAGATACCTTTGATGAATATATAAAAGAGTGCAGGGTCATTGGTGAAATAGGTCTTGATTATCACTGGATTTTAGAAAGTGACAAATTTCCTTATATGAATAGAGTTTTTGAATACTTTTCAGATAAAGCTAGTAAATATAATAAAATTACCAACATACATACAAAAGGAGCTGAAAGTGAGGTACTACAGACTATAAAAAAATATAACTTAAGGACACCTATTATTCATTGGTACAGCGGAGATTTGGATACATTAAAAAGACTTTTAGATTACGGCTGCTATTTTACAATCAGTATTGATATAGGTCATTCCAGCCTTACCAATGAAATAGTAAAATTACTTCCTTTAGATAGAATTTTCACCGAAACTGATGGACCAACAGCTTTAAAAAATAATAAATATATATATCCAAATGAGGTAAAAAATATAATAAAATGGATTTCTTTTATAAAAAACACCCCTTATGAAGAAATCAAAGCACAAGTTTGGAATAATTTTAACACGCTGTTTGGCAACTAACCATTATATAATTAAATGAGCAAATTTTATTATAATTTTGCTCATTTATATAGTATGTAGTATATTATTTTAAGCTTATTTCTTTTGATTTTTTCTAATTCTGGATTTTTTATACATAAAATCTATAGTAATAGCTAAAAGTAAAAATGCCGATAATAATATATCCATATTACTTCCAAGTGGTGAATAATAATATGAAACAAATTGAACTATTAATATCACAGCTCCCAATACAATAAGAAAATTCACTTTGAAATTTACATACTTTTTATCTACACCTTCTGCATCCAATCTAAATTTTTCTCTAACTGTTTTACTGTATTTCATTCCTAACCCCTGAATAACACCCATAAACCCTAAAAGAGTTAATAAATTTGTCATAGCTGACTCCATAGTAAATACCTCCACATAAATTTTCATTGTCAGTAAAAAACCTCTTTAAAAATTATATCATGGTATCATTAAAATTTCAAAATCAACATTCAGTTACCTTGATTACATAGTGGAATATGATATGATTAGATATATACTAATTTTATCAACAATATAAGGAAGTGTCACAAAATGAATTTAAACAAAATAAAAGGAAGCACCTATTACATAGATGCACCAACCAACTGTGGAATATTCACCTTTAAAAATAAGAACTGCTTGATTATAGACACCGGTATAAATAACGGAGATGCTAAAAAAATAGAAACTATACTGATTGAAAATAATCTCCATCCCAAATATATAATAAATACCCACAGTCATATGGATCACTGCGGCGGCAATCCATATTTCAAAAAAAATTATCCTGGCTGCCTGGTATATACTTCAAAAGGTGAAAAAATATTTATGGAAAATCCAAGTCTCTTTTCCTCCATACTCTCATGCTGCCATCCTTCAAAGGCATTCAACAAAATTAATAAGTCCATAGATGTAGATTTTATTTTAGATTATGGTATTAATAAATTAAACGATGAAAAATTTAACATAATTTCACTGCCTGGCCATTCTAAAGACCATATAGCTATAGTTACTCCGGAAAAAGTTTGTTTTCTCGGAGATTCTATATTCAGCAGTGAAATATTAAATAAATATTCTTTACCTTACTTATATAATATAGAAGATAGCCTGTCCTCTCTAAATACTATAAAAGAATTGGAAGCAGATTATTTTGTAATAAGCCATTCTGAAAAAATACTAACCAAAGACGAAATAATTAATTTAACCCAGGCTAATATTACAAATATATATAAATACAAGGATGAAATATTAGCTCTCCTAGACCAACCCTTAACCAGGGAGGATATACTTGAAAATATCACCATATTAAATGAATTATCCCTGGATTTTCATCAATACCACTTAAATTTTGCAGGCATATGTGCCTTTATAAACTATTTGTACGATAATAAACTTGTGGATTATTCCATAGAAGATGGTAAACTATATTACTTTAAAGTATCTCACTAAAATAAACTACTTTTTATCTTATTGCTGCTTTCACTAATTACTCCATAATCATATACGGCTATTAGATTTCCCGAATATTTGGTGACCTGACCTGTGGTAATCTCTTTTACCTGACTATTGACAGGATCATCTATATATATTTTACCAGCCCTTGTAATATGTATATTATTCTTATCCACATATTCTGACAATGCATGGGTCTTCCAGTTGGTACCAGTAGATTGGAGATCTGTTACAAATATTTTATTTACCTTATCATTATCTCCATTACCTATATAAACATTATTTTCTTTATCCGTGTTTAATAGATAGTGCATTGCATTTTCTCCTGTAGCTATTACTCCACCTTTTCCAGTTCTTATCCTGTTATAAGTTCTGTCCTCATAGATTAGCTCATCACCATTTTTTGTATTTACAGCTTTTATATTTCCAAGTTCACAGTTTACAAAATTAACTAGATTCATTTGATTCATAATATTTACTCTGTATATTCTGCTTCTTGCTCCTTCTCTCCCTGAACTTACGTAAGTTACATTACTTGCTCCGGAAAAGGCTATATTTTTAACTTCATATTCCTCATCTGGAAGCAGTATAGATAATGCTTCGCTACTTTCATCCTTTTTTAGAGTATAGGTAGCATCTTTTTTAGGATTATAGGATTCAAATTTTAAATAGCTGGATTCTCCTTCAATGGATTTTTCCGCTATAAGAATATTATTGGTGTCTAAAAACCAGGTATAATAGGATAATTCATTACCATTGGCTAAAGTTACTTCTTTTTTATCATTATTTGATGTATCAATTACAACTAGTGATTCACCATTATAGTAGGATATATACTCTCCACTGTGAGAAATTTTTATATCCTTTGCATCCTCTGGAACTTTCACATTAATTTTGTTGGGTTCCTTCTTTGAAGATATATCTACTTTTTTTATGTTGAAGTTTGACTCATCATTAAAATAAAATTTATCCATAAATAAAAGAGCTGTCACCTCTATAATTATTGGAATTAAAGTCCACATAATTATTCTCTTAAGTTTTTTCATCTATCACACTCTCCTCTAAGGCTTCACATATAATACTGTAGACACGGTTCTCTCTCCATTCCAATCGCAAGGATCGTTTATTACTTCCCCATTAAAATACATAGTAGTAGAGGAACCTCCATCCAAATTGCTGGCATTAACTACCCCCTGCTGCAAGAGTATGTTTTGTATTTCTTTTAAGGAGGCACCTGTTTTCAATCCCTTTCTTCCATCTACAACTAGCATTACTATAGTCCCATCTGATTTCTGTCCTATAGCTGTTCTGGGATTTAAGCCCTCATTTTCTACAGATACAGTCTTTCCATTTATTATTAGAGAATTCCTGAAAGAAATTGCCTCCTGTACATTTTTGTCTAAAAGTTCCTGCAGGGTATGATCCCCAACTATAAGTCTGCCATCTGAAGTAAAAGCTGTAACATTTATTTTCTCTGAATAGTTAACATCACTATATATTAGCTTTCCCCCAGATATCACAATTCCCTCAGGATAAGCTCCCGTTCCCACCCACAGCTTGCCGCTGGTGGTTTTATCTGTAAATCCTCCTCCATTTATAGCAGCTACAGCCCCATTACGTTCTGCTATTTCACTGGTTCTCTCCCCTACTTCTTTTAACTTGCTGGTATATCCCACCTTTATTCTCTTTGGATCATTTATTTCAAGAATATAACCATCAAATTTCCTATTACTTATATCATACCTTTTAATATCATTATCACCCTCATGACTTATATTTACACCATTGGGATTTTCTTTTTCCGCACTGGTAGTTTCTCCGCTTTTTCCCTGATTGAGTATTTTAGTTATCTCATCATCAGACAAAAAAATGGTAGCTATATACTGATGGCTGAAAGTTGCCATAGCCGTGCCTACTACCTGGCTTTTTACATTCTTAAAAGGTCCATAAAATACCAATATAGGACCTGCAATAATAAATACTATTAATTCATATATTAGAAATAAAACAAGTGATTTTAAAACACTCTTTTTCTTTTTCCTTTTTTTCTTTCTACGCCTATTTTCTGAGTTACCCATAAAATTATACCTCCATACAATATAGGTACTATTTTACTATTATTTTAAAATTATTTCCACTGGAAAAGATACGGGTACTAAATTTGTAACATAATATTTATAAAATTTCCATTGATAATTTATAAATCTAAATAGAAAAGCTGACCCCCCTTACAAAAACAAGGTGGTCAGTTTTTAATTTAAATTATCGTCCTATATCAGTTCTAAAATACATTCCTTGAAAACTTACTTCCTTCAAATTATTATACGCTGATTCAATCGCCTTATTTAAATCATCTCCAAGTCCGTAGACAGATAAAACTCTTCCTCCAGATGTTATAAACTCTCCATTTTTTATTTTAACTCCTGCTGCAAAAATATTATTTGAGTTTTCCATACCTTCTATGGTAAAACCAGTACTATATTTCCCCGGATAGCCTTTAGAGGCGGCTACTACCGAGCAGCAGGCACCCTTTTCCCACTGTAAATCAAATTTGTCAAGTTTTCTTTTTAGGGAAGCTTCTATAAGCTCTACCAAATCACTTTTCATTAGAGGAAGTACTGCCTGGGTTTCAGGATCACCCATTCTTACGTTGTATTCCAGAAGATAAATACCTTTTTTAGTTATCATAATTCCAAAGAAAATTATTCCTATATAATCCAAGTTTTCCTGCTGTATTCCCTTTAATGTGGGATTCATTATATTTTTCTCAAAATCCTTTAATACTTCCTTACTACAATAAGGGTTTGGAGATATAGCCCCCATACCTCCAGTATTTGGTCCCTTGCCCCCATCATAAATCTGTTTATGATCCTTTGCAGACATAAATGGAATAATACTCTTTCCATCTGTTATTGTAAGTATGGAAGCTTCCACTCCCTCCAAAAACTCTTCAATAACTACATTTTTTCCTGCCCCATTGAATATGTCTTTAACCATAAAATCCTCTATTGTAAACTGGGCTTCTTTATAATTTTTACATATGGATACACCTTTTCCTGCTGCCAATCCATCTGCCTTTATAACTACTGGATATTCACATTCTTTAATGTATTTCAAAGCCTCATCTTTATCATTGAATACACCATACTCTGCAGTTTTAATCCCATACTTCTTCATGAAATCCTTAGAATAAATTTTACTTCCTTCAAGCATTGCAGCCTTTGACGTAGGTCCAAATATATTCAATCCCTTACTTCTAAATTTATCTACCATACCTTCTATAAGCGGGTTTTCAGGTCCTACTACAGTTAAATCTATTTCTGACTCAAGTGCAAAGTTTACAAGCTCTTCTATGTCTGTTATATCTATATTAGTACATTTATCTTCCGCATGGGTTCCACCATTTCCAGGAGCACAAAATATTTTATCTACTTTGGGATTCTGTGCTATTTTCCAGCAAATAGCATGTTCCCTTCCTCCTGAACCAATTACGAGTACTTTCACTATATACACCCCTTTTCAATTCACAATTCACAATTTACAGTTCACAACTCACAATTTGTAATTTAATGTTTAAAATGTCTTACCCCTGTAAATACCATTGATATTCCATTTTTATTGCATTCTTCTATGGAGTCCTTATCTCTTACAGAACCTCCTGGCTGAATTATTGCCTTTATTCCGTATTTTGCAGCTTCACAAACTACATCATTAAATGGGAAAAATGCATCAGATGCAAGTACTACTCCATCTCCTGCCCTATCCAGTGCATGACAAGTAGGCCATATTCTATTCACCTGGCCTCCCCCAATACCTTTAGCCATAAAATCCTTAACTACTACAATGGCATTTGATTTTACATATTTACATACTTTCATTCCAAAAATCAAATTATCTATTTCCTCTTTTGAAGGTTTTTCATCCGTAACTACTTCCATGTTTTCTACTAGTTTGTCGTCCGCAGACTGCACCAGTATTCCTCCATCTACTTTAGCTATTTCCATACTATTAGTTGGTTTTACACTGCATTTAATTATTCTCAAATTTTTCTTTTCCATCAATACTTTTAAAGCTTCTTCATCAAAATCCGGTGCAATAACTATTTCAACAAAAATTTTTGATATTTCCTCTGCAGTTTTTACATCCAATTTTCTATTTACAGCTATAATTCCTCCAAAAATCGAGGTAGGGTCACATTCATAGGTTTTAACATAAGCTTCATACAGATCTTTTCCAAGTGCCACACCACAAGGAGTGTTATGTTTAACTGCCACACAGCATATTTCTTCAAATTCATTTACTACTTTCCAGGCTATATCCATATCTTTTATGTTATTATATGAAAGCTGTTTACCATTTAGCTGGGTAAAATCTTTCATAGGGGCAGTTCCTGCTGTGGCAGTATAATAAGCTGCACTCTGGTGTGGATTTTCTCCATATCTTAAATTATCCATCTTTTTATAAGAAAGACTTAAATATTCGGGATACTCTTCTTCCAGCAGAAAATTGCTTATAGCCCCGTCATAAGCAGACATTAAATTAAATACTTTTCCCGCCAATCTTTTTCTAAAGTCATAGGGTACATCTCCCTTTGAATCTATTTCTTCAATTAATTTTGAGTAGTCTCCTACATCTGTAACTACTATTACGTCCTTAAAATTTTTAGCAGCAGCCCTTATCATGGTAGGCCCGCCTATATCTATAAATTCCACCTTTTCCTCAAAGGTAATATTGTCATCTACTTTATCAAAGAAAGGATACAAGTTTACTACTACCATATCTATAGGAAAAATATCCTTTTTAGCTATGGTATCCATATGTTCTTTATTATCTCTTTTGGCAAGTATACCTGAATGTATAACTGGATGAAGAGTTTTTACCCTTCCATCTAATATTTCATCAAAACCTGTAATTTTTGACACTTCTGTAACCTGTATATCATTTTGTTCCAGGTACTTATAGGTACCTCCTGTGGATATTAACTCCACTCCTTTATTTTTTAAAAATTGTGCCAACTCCAATAAGCCTTCTTTATTATAAACACTTATTAATGCACGATTTATCATATTTAAGCCTCCAATTACTTTATTTATAAATTTTTACTCTTTTCCCTTCCACTACTACTTTATCCTCAGAAATTAGCTTAATTACCTTTGGAAGAGCTTTATGCTCCTCCTTTAGCACCCTCTGTTGAAGTTCCTCTGGAGTATCTTCAAAATATACAGGTACTGCCTCCTGAAATATTATAGGTCCGCTGTCTGTACCTTCATCTACAAAATGTACGGTACACCCTGATATTTTAACTCCATGTTCCAGTACTTTTTCATGAACCTTTATGCCATACATGCCATCTCCACAGAAGGAAGGTATAAGGGAAGGATGTATATTAATCATTTTATTTTTAAATTTTGAAATCAAATTACCTTTTAGTATAGAAAGCCAGCCTGCACACACTATTAATTCAACTCTATTATGTAAAAGTTTCAGTATTTCATCGGAGATATTAGATTTATAAATTTTTCTATCCAATACGTGATATTCAATATTATTTTTTTTTGCCCTTTCCAGAGCATACACTCCAGGCCTGTCACTTATTAAAATATCTATAATACAATTTTTTAAATACCCACTATGGACAGCATCTATTATGGACTGAAAATCAGTACCTCCCCCTGAAGCCAAAACTGCTATTTTAAACATACCCTTTTTTCCCTTCTTTTCACATGTCCAATGATATAGGCTTTTTCCCCCATCTCATTCAAATCCTTTATTATATTTGGAGCATCTTTACTATCTACACAAAGTACAAAGCCTATTCCCATATTATAAGTATTGTACATATGTTCCTCATCCACACCTAAATCCATTATATATTTAAATATCTCAGGCATCTCAAAACTATTTTTATCTATAACCGCTGTAAAATCTTCTTTAAACATTCTCGGTATATTTTCATAAAAACCTCCCCCTGTTATGTGAGCCATGGCTTTTATTTTAAACTTCTCCAAAAGTTTTAAGACTGGTTTTACATATATCTTTGTAGGAGTTAAAAGCACTTCGCCCAAGGCACTTCCAAAGAAGTCAACTTGAAAGTTATCTACAAGTTTCCTAACCAAAGAGTATCCATTGCTGTGTACTCCACTTGAGGCTATTCCAACAAGTACATCTCCTTCTTCTACAGTACTTCCATTTATTATATTGTCTTTTTCCACAACTCCCACAGCAAATCCTGCCATATCATATTCTCCTTTGGAGTAAAAGCCCGGCATCTCAGCTGTCTCTCCCCCAATTAGTGCACAACCTGCATCCATGCATCCTTTCGATATTCCTTTAACCAATTCCGCTGCTACTTCTGCCTCTAAATCGGAACAAGCCAAATAATCCAGAAAAAACAGTGGTTTTGCACCATGACATAAAATATCATTAACACACATGGCAACGCAATCTATTCCTACAGTATCATATATTTTCATTTCAAAAGCTATTTTAAGCTTTGTTCCAACTCCATCTGTTCCAGATACAAGTACTGGATTTTTGTACTTGCCAAGTTCAAACATACCTGCAAAGCTTCCAAGTCCATTTAAAACTCCTGGAATAAAAGTCTGCGCAGAATATTCCTTCATAAGTTTTACAGACTTATACCCCTCTTCAATATTTACACCAGAATCCTTATATGTTACCATAGTATACCTTCCTTTACTCTAAATAATTTTTATTTTTCTCCATAGGGGCTGATATAGGATATACCCCACTAAAACATCCAAGACAATATCCCTTATTTTCATCATCACCATAATCAAGAGCTTCCAAAATTCCATCTATACTTATATATCCAAGGCTGTCCGCTCCTATTTCATCTCTTATTTCTTCTAATTTAGCATTGGAACCTATAAGTTCATTCCTGTAAGGAGTATCAATACCAAAATAACAGGGATATTTAACTACAGGGGAAGAAACTCTAAAATGCACTTCTGTAGCTCCTGCTCTTCTCAATATTTCCACAAGTTTTTTACTGGTAGTACCTCTAACTATTGAATCATCTACAATTATCACCCTTTTACCTTCTACATTTACTTTAAGAGGATTAAGTTTTACAGCCACTGCTTTAGATCTAAGTTCTTTAGAAGGAGATATAAAAGTTCTTCCCACATATTTATTTTTTATAAAACCTATACCATAGGGTATTCCTGATTCTTCTGAATATCCTATGGCAGCTGGTATGCCAGAGTCAGGAACCCCGATTACCACATCTGCTTCTACTGGATTTTCCCTGTAAAGTATTCTTCCAGCTTTCAGTCTTGAAGTATATACATTTATTCCATCTATGGTACTATCCGGTCTTGCAAAATATATATATTCAAAAGAACAGGTTTCACATTTTGTCTTTTCTGCAAAATTTATGGATGTAACCCCCTCTTTATTTATTATAACAATTTCTCCCGGCTCTACATCCCTTATAAAATTAGCACCTATGGAATCCAGGGCACAACTTTCGGAACAGAGTATGTAATCTCCATTCAATTCTCCCATACAAAGCGGCCTTATTCCATTTGGATCTCTTACCCCTATAAGCTCATTTTCTGTTAAAATTACAGTGGCATAGGAACCTTTAACCGCCTGTACTGCATCTACTACAGCTTTTCCTATATCTTTTTTTGATCCCCTTGCAATAAGGCTTAAAATAATTTCTGTGTCTATAGATGTTTGAAAGATATATCCTGCTTCTTCTAGAAGATCCCTTATAATATCCGCATTTACTAAATTTCCATTGTGGGCTATAGCAATAGAACCTAATTTATACTGTGCTATAAGAGGTTGTGCATTATTCAAACTACTAGCTCCTGCAGTAGAATATCTAACGTGTCCTATTGCACTATTACCCTTTAGTCCATTTAACAATTCCCTGTGAAATACATCAGAAACCAATCCCATTTCCTTATGATACTTTAATTCACTTCCATCTGAAACTACAATTCCTGCACTTTCCTGCCCTCTATGTTGAAGAGCATAAAGGCCATAGTAGGTCAAAGATGCCACGTCTATATTATTTTTAGAAAATACCCCAAATACTCCACACTCATCCTTAAATTTATCTTCTTCCATATCAATGCAGGAGCACTCATTAAATTGCTCATTTAAACCACTCATTAAAATTTCTCTCCTTTTTACCATAAATAGTAGAATGAAATTAGTTGTCACTTATTCTTCTTAGTATTTCTTCATAAGCTTCCTTTACATTTCCCATATCACGTCTGAATCTATCCTTATCCAATTTCTCATTGGTTACTGCATCCCATAATCTGCAGGTATCTGGAGATATCTCATCTGCAAGCACTATTTTATCTTTAAATTTTCCAAATTCTAATTTGAAGTCTATAAGTTTTATACCTAGTTTTCTAAAAAACAACTCAAGTATATCATTTATGGAAGCTGTCATGTCATATATGGTTTTAAGTTCATCCCAGGTGGCAATTCCTATTGCAACTGCATGATAATCATTTATAATCGGGTCTCCCAAACTGTCATCTTTATAGCTTAATTCAAACACAGTAGTTTTAAGAGGTGTTCCCTCTTCAAGACCCAGTCTTTTTGCCATACTTCCTGCAGCTACATTTCTCACTATTACCTCTAGTGGTATTATATCTACTTTTTTACAGAGCTGCTCTCTATCATTCAATTTTTTCTCAAAATGAGTTGGTATGTTATTTTTTTCTAACAGCTCAAACAAACTGGAAGTAATATTATTATTAAGTATTCCTTTATCAGTAATCTGTCCCTTTTTTTCACCATTGAATGCTGTAGCATCATCTTTATAATAAATTATTACTTTATCCTTATCATCTGTTTCATACACTTTTTTTGCTTTTCCCTGATAAATCATTTCTCCTTTTTTCATCTTTACAATTCAACCCCTTCTCCATTTTCCATTATAAATTTTTCTTTCATATTTTTTCTATACTCAACCAATTTTTCTCTAATTTCAGGATACTTAAGTGCTAAAATTTGTACTGCCAGCATACCTCCATTATAACTGTTATTTATTCCAACAGTAGCTACAGGTATGGATTTTGGCATCTGAACTATTGAAAAAAGAGAATCAAGCCCAGAAAGTGCTGCATTCAGTGGAACTCCTATAACAGGAATAACAGTTTTAGATGCTATGACTCCTGGAAGGTGAGCCGCAAGTCCAGCACCGGCAATAATACATTCACAATTTTCCCTCTCTAATTTCTCTATAGTCTGTAAAAGCTCTTCAGGTACTCTATGTGCCGACAAAATAAAAGCCTCATAACCAATATTAAATTCTTTTAAGGCTTTAGCAGCACCTTTCATCTTTTCTATATCAGATTTACTGCCAAATATAATTGCAACTTTCATCTGAATCCTCCTTAAAATTTTATAGGTTTCAGAGATATATTAAATAAAAAACAGGTAGGTATTTCATCTGATATTTATTTTTCCATATCTGAACCTAAAATATTTCATAAATATAAAAAAAGATTTCATAAACTCATAACTTTGAATCTATATGAAACCTTAAAATCGACAAATTAATTTAAAACTTAACAAAGAACATCAAGCTTTAAAGGAATTCATCCATAGACGGGAAATTTACGGCTTCCTGTAGAAACTCCTAAACCACATTATTAGGATTATATGGATACTTTATTTGTTTATGATATAATTATATTAACATATGAAATTATATAGTTCAATATATTAGACTTAATTTTCGATTCAATATTCGTGTATTTTAAAATCGCACTACATTTTACAGTAATAATGTTCATACCATTACGAACATTATTGTGATAATATCAAAACTAAAAAATTTTATTACAAGGAGGAAAAGTATTTTCAATGAAATTAATATGCCTAGGAGATAGTTTAACTTCGGGATATGGAGTCTTTAAAGAAGATTGTTGGGTATCTCTTATAAGGGATCTATTAAAAATTGAAGTTTTGAACAAAGGAATAAATGGAGATACCATGCCTGGAATGTCATCCCGTTCCTATAGAGATGTGGTTAATAATCATCCGACTCATGTAATTATACTTGGAGGCTCTAATGACTTTATGGCTGGCAGACGTCTAAAACTTGTAACAGACAATTTAACTGAAATAATAAAAGAATCTTTAAATGAAGGAATAATCCCTATAGTAGGCACAGAACCCATCATAGATAAAACACTGGCTGAAAGAAAATGGGACGGAACTGTAGATTATGATAAAATAAATATTCTACTGAACCATTATAGAAATTGGATATTGGACTTTTGCACCAAAAATAATATTTATTACATAGATCTTTATACCTGCTTTCTTGAACAATTAAAAACAACGGATAACAGCTCTCTATTTATAGATGGCATACACCCCACAAAAACAGGTCATAAATTAATAGCAGAATGTATCTTGAATTTTTTCAGAACTCTTTAGAATGCCTAAATTACAGTATTTTGAAAAAAGAAGAAGATGGGGGTACAGCTAATTCTAGCCTTCGGATAAACATTTTGGTATTAGCCTACTCTATATTGAATTCTAATGGGGAAAGTGGTATACTTAAATCGAAATATAAGTTATATAATATTTAAAATTATAATATGTGTTTTACTAAATACTTATATTATAGAGGAGGATTTATTAAAATGAATACTACTTACTGCCTTTCCCATATACCCGAAGAGATAAAAAAGCAGGTAACAGATTTAATATCCAAATCTGGAATACCAGCAGAAGATTTTATAAAGGGACTAGCTGATTACTATAATGTAAAGAATGCAAAGGCAGATTCAATAGTCCTTGATTATTCAAATTACTGGAATAGTTTCGTAGATTAATACATGTTGAAATTCATACCTTATAGCCAAGCTATAAGGTATATTTTATGATATTAATATATTTTAAAAAGTTTATACAAATAATATTTCCACAGGGCAGGTATTTCCCTGATATACCCTGTAATTTCCCTGTTCTTATAGGGATACACAAATACTCCTGAATAACTTCCCTCTATCCCATGGCTTTCAGCCATTAAAGATGCTCTTTTTAAATGATATTTATTAGATATTATTACTGCAGTTTTAAAACCTTTCTCCTCCATTATCTTTTTAGAATTTGATAAATTCTCCATGGTAGACATAGATTTGTCCTCCATTATTACCCTTGATGAATCCACTCCCTTATACACCAGATAATTCTTCATAGCTTTGGCTTCTGATACATTTTCTCCCGGACCTTTTCCCCCAGAAACAATTATATAATCTCCATAGCCTTTATCATAAAGCTCAAGACCTTTATTCAACCTCCATATGAGAAAAGGACTTGGAGTGCTGCCATAAACCCTGCATCCCAGCACAATTATACAATCTGATTTTTTAGGTTTTGCATTTTTCCCAAAATAAATTATCTGAATTTCTGTTATTAAAGTGAATAAAAATACAACAATTATAAAATACAATACAAATTTAATACATTTTTTCATATAAACCACCTAAAATTATCCTCTTTAATATCATAAATTATTAAAGATATAATTTCAATCCAATATGATTTAACAATCTATTAACAACTAGTCGAATTTTAACATTAAATCAAGTGATTCTTAAGTTCAGGTGGAGTTTGCTTGTAAGGAATACCTTTCTCCAGCTGAACCTTATTAACAGTATTCTTAGTGTCTTTAGCACTTAGAATACTTATCCTTTAGGGGAAGAACTTATCCAGGGGTGTAGCAGTGCTTATCCCCACTTTGAAGAAGATGGGGGTATTAGCAATGGTAGCCTTCGGATAAAAACAACCCGTTGAAAACTATTAGTCTTCAACGAGCTTTACCCTGCATTTACTCAAAATTTTTTAATTAAAATATCAATAATAAGTTCAAATAGATTTAACATGGATTTTATGCCAGCATGGCAAATCTAAATATAAATAATATTGCAAGTACATATATTATAGGATGAACTTCCTTGTATTTTCCTGTAGCAATCTTAACTATTGGATAGAATATTACCGCAGCAGCTATACCATTTGCTATGCTATAACTAAATGGCATGAATGCTATAGCAAAGAAAGCCGGAAGCGCTTCTGAAAAATCATTAAAATCTATTTTAGTAACTGCTCCCATCATAAGCACTCCTACAATTATAAGCGCTGGAGCTGTAGCTTGTGTTGGAACTATTCCAACTATCCCTGAGAAAAACAATGCAAGTATGAATAATATTCCTACTGTAGCAGAAGTAAGTCCTGTTCTTCCACCTGTTGACACCCCTGATGTAGATTCTACATATGTAACAACAGTACTGGTTCCAAGCACTGAGCCAACAGTAGTTGCTATTGAATCTGAAAAAAGAGCTTTATGCATGTTCTTGAACTTTCCATTTTCATCAACCATACCTGCTTTTTCAGCTGTTCCAACCAAAGTTCCTATAGTATCAAATAAATCAACTAAAGTAAATGTAATGATTACTGTAAGTACACTGGTAATGGCCCCTATTACTCCTGCTTCCACACTAAAGAGACCTTTAAAATCAAAAGCTAGAAATGTAGGTGCCAGTGAAGGTGGCGCACTTATTACCTTTATTCCAGCAAGATGGGTTACTCCAAAAGGTATGCCAATTATTGTAGTTAAAATTATCCCAATCAATATTGACCCTTTAACATTCCTTGCCATAAGTACAGCTGTAATTAAAATACCTATAATAGCGAGCAGTACTCCAGGACTAGTCAATTTTCCAAAAGCAACCAATGTAGCAGGATCCGATATTATAATACCTGAATTTTTAAGACCTATTAGGGCTATAAAAAGTCCAATACCGCCTGATATGGCAAATTTTAAATTTCGTGGAATGGCATCAACAATTTTTTCTCTTATAGAAGTTACAGTAATTATTATAAAAATTACTCCCGAAACAAAGACTGCTGCCAGAGCTTGCTGCCATGTATATCCCATACCTAAACAAACACTATAAGTGAAAAATGCATTTAACCCCATTCCCGGTGCCTGTGCAAAAGGAAGATTTGCATAGAGTGCCATAATAAGAGTTCCTATTGCCGCAGCTATACAGGTAGCCGCAAATACAGAAGCCACCAGAGGATCATTTGCTACGGATAATCCAGCTTTTACAGCTGCATCTCCCATAAGTCCCCGAGAATTCATCCCTGATTGCATAAGTATATTGGGATTTACAAAAATTATGTAGGCCATAGTTATAAAGGTGGTGATTCCCGCTATAATTTCTGTCTTTACACTGGTATTATTTTCTGTTAACTTAAAAAATGAGTCCAGCTTGGTTTTTTCAACATTCATATTAATACCTCCAAAAATAAAAAAATTTCTAATATGAATTACGGGCAATCCAAATTAGAAAATAATAAAAAATATTACCTTCCCGTGATTCACTCATAGTCAAGGATTTTTGGTGCCTTGGTAGATACTCTTGAACCATATTATCAAGATTATACGAATGATTTATCGAAAAATTTAGTAAATTTACGTAATTATCTTATCATTATATATGTAATAAGTCAATATTTATGTTTTAAAAAAGTTAACAATATATCCTAATACACAGTTATGATATATTGGGTTTATAGCTTGTCTACTTTCTTGCAGTATATAAAATATACAGTATTATAATTACTATTAAAAAGGGAAGAGAAAATACTATTTTAAAGGCCATGCCAATTAGTGCCATAAATAAAGCTATAGCCATTACTATTCCTACCATTGGCAGCACTATAACTCCTATTACTGATAATGTAAGGCAAAAAGTTAAAATTATCATTATAATACCGATTAAAGTAATCATACATTGTTCCCTCCTTTTTTCAATCCTATCATATTTTCTATATCCTTCAATATAATACTTCTATAATTATAATCAATGTTATATAACTCAAATATTGACTCATCTAACTTTTTTTCAAGTATATCATTTTGTTCTCTTTGGTGAATCAATTTACTCACTAATTTTTCTATATTCTTTGCGTATACATCACTAGAATTTATTATAGGAACCCTATCCAAACTAAATTTTTTGATTTGGGGGGTAGAGTTAGCATTGGTTATTAGAAAATTTACATAATACCATTGAATTAATTTTGAATTCAATAACCCTAGAATGTAATAGGGAGAAAACCTTTTATCCAAGCATATTATACCATATAGTGATTGTTCTATTATACTCCCTTTTGTATCTAAAGCTGCTATTAAATGTTTTCCTGTTTTCCTTATAATTATTTTATTTTTGCTTGTAAGTTTTTTTATATCACTGGTTCCTCCTTTTATGTTGCAGGGAATAAAATCATAGTAATAATTATTTGATATGTGAAACTTTTTTATATTCTCACCCTTTAATATTTCAACTTGATTTTTATTTAACCTAAAAGAAGTTATTTTTTCCTTATATCCTATAAATCCTGTAAAGGTTTTACATATATCACCAAGTAATAGGCTGTTTTTATCAATAAAATTTTTTATATGTAAACTTTTACTACTGTGATAATAGAAAAATTCACAATTTAAATTTTTTATATATTCATTTTGTTCTACATTATATATACTTTTTTTATATACATTTACTTTTATTTTATTGTGTCTACTATACTTATTTTCAGCTATTATAATCATAGTATCTGTATTTATCTCCGGAAATTTTATTTCAAATACAACATTTATTATATTATATCTTTCAAGCAATTTTTTTCTGAAATCTTTATATTGAAGATTACTTGCCAATCTATCTGGAATTATGAACCCAAATCTTCCCCCTACCTTTAAAATTTCCATAGATCTTTTTATAAAATATTCATACAAATTAGGCAAATATGTATTACCCTCGTAATTTTTACTATAGTACTCCTTCAAATTATCCTCTATGTCCTTTTTATGCTTTCTGCTTAAAGAAACCCAGGGAGGATTTCCAAGTATATAGTCATATTTTTGCTCCCAGAACTTTCCCATATATGAAGATTCATGTTCCTTATGTTCTCTCTCCCATCTTATCAGACTGTTACAGCATATAATATTATTTTTAAAATCAAAATTAATTCCACTTTTTCCTAGCAGATTTATTTTGGCAAGCTCTACAGCTTTTTCATCTAAATCTGCCCCGTATATACATTCTTTAAGTATATGATAACTCAAGTTAGAATACTGCCAGTATTCTAACCCATATATATTTTTCAATCCATTTTTAGTTTCAATAATATACCTTTCATCTTTAAATTTACATCGTATGCTTTCTAAATTTTCATTGAATTTCTTCATTAGAATGTCATATGCCTTCAATAAAAAATAGCCGCTTCCACAGGAAGGATCCAGTACTTTAACAAAAGGATTTAACTTAACGTCTAAATTTGACAAGGTATTTTCTACTATATATTCTACTATAAAATAAGGGGTATAAAAACTTCCCCTTTCTTTTCTTTCTGACTTGTTCATCGATTTTTCATAGACCTCACCAAGTATAGTAGAGTCATAGCGTTTCTCCATAAGTTCATATTTCTCCTCTCCTTAAAAATCCAAAAATACTTATATCTCTCCTAGGGATATATTATCACCAGATGAATCCATTTTATCCTTAGAATTCAGTTTTTTGATTTGAACCATTAAAAATATTCCTGTCAGTATGGAAGCTACTCCATCGGATACAGGTGCTGCCATCCATACACCGTTAAGTCCAAAAATACGGGGTAATAAAAAAAGCATTGGAATAAGAACTATTACCTGCCTTGAAAGTGCTAGAAACATAGAAATTTTTGCCTTTGCTATAGCTTGGAAAAAATTAGAACTTACCACTTGAAATCCTATCACAGGAAATAATAACATATATATTTTTATTCCATTTACTGTTATATTAGTTAAATTAGCATCTGACTTATTAAAAAACCCTACCAAAATATTGGGAAAAATATGAGCACATAATGCTCCTGCAGTAGATATTACAGTGGCCGCTATAATAGCCAGCTTCAATGCCTTTTTTACACGAGGATATAACTCTGCTCCATAATTGAACCCAATTACCGGTTGAGATCCCTGGTTGATTCCAAATATGGGCATAAGAGTTACAGTAACTATTCCATTTATTATTCCCATGGCACCTATGGCCAGATCTCCTCCATATATTCCAAGACTCCTATTCAATACTATATTTACAACACTGGCTGCAAGCTGCATGGCAAAAGGAGACATACCTATGGAAAATATACTTATAACCGTTTCCCATTTCAATATTAAATTTTCTTTTTTTATCTTAAGCATACTATTTCCCTTTAAAAAATAGTATAACACCCATATCATATTTATACATTGAGCGGTAACAGTAGCAAAAGCGGCTCCTTTTATGCCAAAATGAAATATATATATAAATACAAAATCCAGTATTATATTTGTTATTCCTCCTATAAGCATTGTGGTCATGGCTTTTTTAGGATTTCCTTCTGATCTTATTACATTATTAAGTCCAAATCCTATTATTTGAAATATGGAGCCCCAAAGTATTATAGTAATAAATTCCCGGGCATAACTTATGGTATTATTACTTGCTCCAAAGGCTATAAGCATAGGATCTACTAATATAAGCCCTAATACAGTTACTATAATAGACACTATTATAAGAAGTACTAGTGCATTACCTAATATATGTTCAGCTCCCTGTTTATTATTTTGCCCAAGTTTTATAGATATTCTGGCGGCAGCTCCTATACCTACCAACATACCAAAAGCCATCACCATAATTGCTATGGGAAAGGTCAAGCTCACTCCAGATATAGCCATAGCTCCTACAACTCTTCCTATAAACATTCTATCTACTACAATATATAATGAATTCACTAGCATACCAACTATAGCTGGTATAGAAAACTCAAGCAGCAATTTACTTACTTTTTCATTTCCTAATTTAATAGAACGTTCCAAATAAAAAGCACCTCCTTCATACATTTAAGTGTAATACTTTTCTGTTTTATTGTAAAATAAATTCTATATATCAAATTATAATATATGTTCTATCATAATTATTATTTTCAAATAATCGTAACACATATTCAACAAAATTGTCATAACTCATTAACAGTTCTGACATACAACTGTAACAAAACGCATTTATTATATAATAATAAAATGGTTATATTAATTTAAGGGAGGGTCCTTGTATGGATAACTTTAATAACGGTGAAAATACTTCAAAAGCAATAGTAAAGTACGACTTTAGAGATAAATTCAAAAAAACTTCCAGTTTTAAAAGACTTTTATCCTATATAGCAGTGGGATTAATATCAAGCTTGATAGGAGGAAGTGTATCAGTAGCAGCATTTTTATATCTGATACCAACTACAACTTTTTTCAAAAACACACCACTTTATGAAAGTATTAATTCAAGTACAAACACGAATGCATCTACTACCTCGCAGACCAAAGCATCTACCATATCTACTACAAGTACAAATGGTCTTACTGTAGCTGAAATAGCAAAAAAAGTAAGTCCTGCAGTAGTAGGAGTATCTATTAAGACTGTTTCTCAAAATAATGTATTTGGCTTCTCAAATAATGGAGATACTGAGGAAGATGATGGAATGGGATCTGGAATAATAATAAGTTCTGATGGATATATACTTACCAATTACCATGTAGTACAAAGTGCTCAAAGTATAACTGTAATACTGAGTACCGAGAAAGAAGTACCTGCTAAAGTTATAAACTATGATGCAGATCAGGACTTAGCTGTAATAAAAGTTACTCAATCCACTACCATGCCTGCTGTAGCAGAACTTGGGGATTCAGATAAAGTTCAAGTGGGTGATTCTGTGGTAGCTATTGGAAATCCTCTAGGTAAAGAACTCATGGGATCTGTAACAAGTGGTATCATAAGTGCTACCAAAAGAGAAATAAATACCGGAAGTACCACTCAAACTTTTCTGCAGACAGATGCAGCTATAAATGCAGGAAATAGCGGAGGAGCTCTTGTGAATTCACTGGGACAGGTAATAGGTGTAAATTCCGCTAAGATAGGCGGAAATGGTGTTGAAGGTATAGGTTTTTCAATTCCTATAAATACAGTAAAATCCAAATTAACGGGCCTTTTAAAACCGGCATTAAAAATTGGAATTGCAGGAAGGGATATAGATTCCACTTTATCCAAGCAATATAATCTTCCAGAAGGTGTATATGTAGCTGAAGTAGAAGAATTTAGTGCTGCTGAAAAAGCAGGATTGAAATCAGGAGATATTATACAAAAATTTGATGGTAAATCTGTTAAGTCCATAAGCGAAATAAATACTATAAAGGCTACTCATGAATCTGGAGACACTGTTTCTATAGTAGTCTATAGAAATGGCTCTACTAAAAAATTGGATTTGAAATTATCAGAATAAACATTAGGGGCTGTTCATCCAGCCCTTAAATTATATTAATCAACTCTTTTACCCCTACCTTTTAAATATATAAAAAAACTTATACTCAATACAATCCCTATAAAACTAATTAATTGGGCAACTCTGATATGTCCAATCATTAAGCTATCCGTTCTCAGTCCCTCTATAAAAAATCTTCCCAGTGAATACAATCCAACATAAGCACATATTACAGAGCCTCTTTTATGCTTCTTTCTAAAAATATAAATTAAAATAATACATACTATTAAATCCCAAAGGGATTCATACAAAAATGTAGGATTATAGTAATCACCATTTATGTACATTCCTCTTTGTATAAACAAAGGAAACTTACTTATAAATTCATAACTTACAACCCCTCCGTGGGCCTCTCCGTTAAAAAAATTTCCCCATCTACCTATTGCCTGGCCAAGAATTATAGAAGGTGCAAAGCAATCCCACAATTTTATAAAATCCATTTTTTTGTATCTAGAAACTATGTACGCTGTTCCAAGTCCAAATATAATACCTCCATGAATAGCAAGCCCCCCCAGCCTTATATTAAATATATCCATGAGGTTGTTTCTATAATCTTGAAACTGGAAAATAACATAATAAAACCTAGCCCCTACAATTGCCAATGGAAAAGATATTAAAAATACATCTATTAAACTATCAAAATTATATCCTTTATATCTGCAGTTTAAATTAGCCAGAATAAGAGCTGCTAAAACTCCCAAGGCTATCATTATTCCATACCACCTGATTTGAAAGCCACCGATAGAAAAAGCTATGGGATCCATAAGTATTACAACCTTTCTTTATGAATTAAAAATCACAGCATATTAGCTGATGCTCTTGTTAGTATATACATTTTAGGTAATATTATTTTAAACACTTATAACTTTTGCAGCAGCTAGTATAAGTACTATTATACCTATAAATATTCTATATATGGCAAAAACCCTCATAGGTTTTCTCTTTAAAAAATTCATAAACTTTTCCACTACTACTAAGGCCACTAAAAATGAAACTATAAATCCAACAGATAGGGCAATAACCTGCATTATACTCATATCTATTTTTACTTTTATAAGAGACCATCCTGATGCAGCTATCATAGTTGGTATGGCAAGAAAAAAAGAAAACTCCGCTGCAGCTACATTAGTAAGTCCGCTTATCCATCCTCCCATTATTGTAGATGCGCTTCTTGACATTCCAGGCCACAGTGCAAGGCATTGAAAACATCCTATTTTAAAAGCCTGAAAAATATTCACATCTTCAATATTTTTAGTACTATTTCCCCTTCTATATTTATTTTCCATATATATCATAAGTACTCCTCCAACTATTAGTGCAGAGGCCACTGTAATTGAGTTGAACAGTTTTTCTTGAATAAGATCATTAAATATGACCCCCACCACAGCAGAAGGTAAAAATGCAATTAAAATGATAACCCATAGTTTAAATCCCCATTTACCCGGTTTAATATTTTTAAGTGAATTAAATATTTTATCCCAGTAAAGAACCACTATAGCAAGTATAGCTCCCAGCTGGATTACAATTTCAAACATGTTTATATAAACTTTATCATAAGTTGGTGCTTTAAAGTTTATCAAATCCCCCACCATTATCATATGTCCCGTAGAAGATATTGGCAGAAACTCCGTTATACCCTCTACCACCCCAATAATGGCAGCTTTAATAATAAAGATTAATTCCATTATTTCCACTCACTCTCTATATTTTTAATTTTTACAACAACTACTATTATACTATCATTATGAGCTTGGCCACAACCACTATATTATTAATAAATTGTTACACAAAATATATGACTTAATTTAGAGATAAAAGAAAACTGTTTTCCATAACAATAAAGAAAACAGTTTTCAATAAGTTTATATGCAGGTAAAGCGTCTAACCTCAGGTCCTGCTTTAACTATATCTTCTGAAACACTACCAAATTTTTTGAAATTCTCATTAAATTTTGCAGCTAATTCTTTTGCCGCAGCATCATAGGCCTCTTTATCTGTCCAGGTGTTTTTAGGATCCAACATTTCTTTTGGAACTCCCGGGCATTCTTTAGGCATCATTACTTTAAATATAGGATGCTCTACAAACTCTATATTCTTAAATTTGCCATTTAAAGCTTCTCTAATCATAGCTCTCGTATAAGGAAGATTTATTCTATCTCCTTTTCCATAGCCGCCACTTAACCATCCTGTATTTACTAAATACACTTCTGTATTATGTTTGTCTATTTTTTCTCCTAACAATTTAGCATATACCGCAGGATTCATAAGCATAAATGGCTCTCCAAAACAAGATGAAAAAGTCGCTTCAGGATCAACTATACCTCTTTCTGTACCAGATACTTTACTAGTGTACCCCGACATAAAATGATACATAGCAGCTTCCTTTGAAAGCTTGGATATAGGAGGCATTACACCAAAAGCATCTGCTGTCAGAAATATAATAGTCTCAGGATTTCCCCCAACTCCGCTTTTTTCTATATTATCTATATAATCAATAGGATAAGCCCCTCTTGTATTTTCTGTATATCTTCCATCATTGTAATCAGGTACTCCATATTCATCCGTAACTACATTTTCAAGTACAGTACCAAATCTTATAGCATTATATATTTCATGTTCTTTTTCTTTATCCAATCTTATGGTTTTTGCATAGCACCCCCCTTCAAAATTGAACACTCCCTTATCACACCACCCATGTTCATCATCACCAATTAACTTTCTCTCTGAATCCGCTGATAAAGTGGTTTTTCCCGTTCCTGAAAGTCCAAAGAAGAGAGATGTTTTTCCGTCCTTTCCTATATTGGCAGAGCAGTGCATTGGAAGAACTCCTTTTTCAGGCAGCAAAAAATTCATTACAGAAAATAAGGATTTCTTTATTTCGCCCAAATACTGGGTTCCTCCTATCAGTATAATTTTCTTATCAAAATTTATTAATATAAAAGCCTCTGAATTTAAACCATCTGCTTTTCCTTGGGATTTAAAGTCCGGTACTGCTATTACATTAAATCCAGGTATAAAAGATTGTAAATCTTCCACTATTGGTCTTCTAAACAGTTGATTAGCAAATAAAGCCTCATATGCTTTTTCACATATAACCCTTATAGGAAGAGTGTACTCTTTTAAAGCTCCTACAAATCCATCAAATACAAAAATATCTTTATCCTTCAAATAATTTAAAACTTTATCATACATTCTATCGAAAATTTCTTCCTCTATAGATAAATTTACACTTCCCCAGTTTATTTTATCCTTTACACTGTCCTGATTAACTATAAATCTATCCTTAGGGGATCTGCCTGTATACTTTCCTGTATTAACTATTAAAGCCCCTTTATTAGATAGGCATCCTTCTCCTCTTTCCATAGCTAACTGTACTAATTTCGCAGGTGATAAATTTTTATACACATTTTTATATTCTTTAATATTTAAATACGATAAGTCTATACTCATACTACTTCCCCCTAATATTTTATATTATATATATTACACCATTTATAGAAAAATGCAACACAAAAGATTATTTTATTTTTATTATGCAGCACTTTTATCACTATCCTTGCATTAATATAATATATATTTTAAAAAACTCCTATATAAGTTATACTTTTTCCCTATGTGCTACATTATTTATGCAACTTTAATTTTTACATCCTTCACAGTTATTTCTTTAAATTTTAATGAACTAAATTCTAATACATATATTTTTTAGAAATTTATCTCCATAATATTTCCTTTCAATATATCATTCTTTTATATTTATGCTTGCAATTTTTATATTTATACATAAACTTTATACTTGTAGTATGTTAATATTCAAATATAATTTTATGACATTTAAAATTCTATTAAAATATAAGAATTAATAGACAACTTTTACTTTTTTGATGTAAAAATTCTCATATTGTATTATAATATTTAAGAGTTACCTTAAAGCTTATATAGCTTACATATGATTAATGTGTCTGGACAAAGGGTGGTGTGCAAGATTAATATAAATTCTTTTTTTAGTATTATTATTTGCAAAATTGTAATAAAATTATCAAAAATTTTATTTAAAGGGGGAAGTAATTTTCCTGGAAAAGTTGCATTAAAATTAGATAAAAATATTTTAAAAACTGTATGTAATAACTATAAAATTATAATTATCACCGGTACAAATGGTAAAACTACAACTACAAGCATGATATATAATATACTAAAAGATGCAAAAAAATGTGTAATTACAAATAACACAGGAGCTAACATGCTTACAGGAATAGTATCCTGCTTTGTAGAAAATTACTCATTTAAAAAATGCTGCAGCACAAAATATGCAGTAATAGAGTGTGACGAGGCAAATATACCCCTATTCACAAGCCATGTAATACCAGAGATTATAACTGTTACTAACTTATTTAGAGATCAACTGGACAGATACGGTGAGGTTTACTCCACATTAAACAAAATTATCCAGGGAATTGAAAAAGTTCCCCTTTCAAATTTAGTTTTAAATGGTGATGAATCTCTGCTTGGCGATTTAAATCTACCAAATAGAACTATTTATTATGGATTTAATTGTTCTCTTACTAAAGGTAAAACAGTATCCCTTAATTCTGATGCGAAGTTCTGCAAAAAGTGTAAAAGTCCTTACATGTATAATTTTCTTACATACAATCATTTAGGAGATTACTATTGCCCTGACTGTGGATATAAACGTCCTGAATTAGACTATACTTTAGATGAAATAAAGGAACAGACCCCAGAGGGTTCTCTTGTAATTATAAATGGAAAAGAATATTATATAAATCAACCTGGTACATATAATATGTACAATGCTCTGTGTGCATACTCTGTAGCTGTGGTATGTGATATACCTATTTCTAATATATACAATTCCCTAAAAAATCAAAAAAGTAGTTTTGGGAGACATGAAAACATAAAGATAGGGGATAAACAAGTTAAGATAATTTTGGTGAAAAATCCTGCAGGCTATGATCAGGCTATAAATACCCTAAGTCTCGACAACAGAACCTTCAATCTAGTAGTACTTTTAAATGACAATTATGCAGATGGGAGAGATGTTTCCTGGATATGGGATGTTAATTTTGAAAAACTATCCTCTTTAAATATAGATAAGATAATGATTTCCGGTATAAGACCTTATGATATGGCTGTAAGATTAAAAATCGCCGGCCTGCCAGATAAGAACTTTATAATCTCCGAGACCTATGAATCTCTTACTGAAGAAATAAAAAATTGCAAATTGAACACAGTATATGTACTCGCTACTTATACTGCCATGATAAACTTCAGAAAATTTCTCAATTTCAAAGGTTATATTAAAAAATTTTGGTAAAAATATTTCAATAAGGAGTTATATAAAATGGAATTGAATATATGTCACCTATATCCTGATTTACTAAATGTATACGGGGATTTAGGAAATATACTTATTTTAAAATACAGGGCACAAAAAAGAGGCATAAATGTAAACATATTTAACATATCGTTAGGAGATCCTTTTGATGAATCTAAATACGATATAGCTTTTTTTGGAGGCGGTCAAGATTATGAACAATCCATAGTATCTGAGGATCTAGTTAAAAATAAAAGGGAAGGCATTTTAAATTACATTGAAAATGAAAATGTATTTTTATCGATTTGTGGAGGATACCAGCTTTTAGGAAAGTATTATTCTACTCCTCAAGGTGAAAAACTTTCCGGCCTTAATGTACTGGATATTTACACTGAAAGCGGTAATAAAAGATTTATAGGAAATACGGTAATATATAATGAACGGTTTAATGAAACCTATGTGGGTTTTGAAAACCATTCTGGAAGAACTTATATTGGAGGCTTAGAGCCTCTTGGAAAAGTAATTGTAGGCTATGGAAATAATGGTGAAGACGGTTATGAAGGGTGCATATATAAAAATTGTTTTTGTACATATTTTCATGGTTCTCTTCTTTCTAAAAATCCAGAATTGGCAGATAGATTCATAAGTATAGCCCTTACAAAAAAATATGGTACCGTAACACTGGAACCTTTAGATGATGAATTGGAAATACATGCTAAAAATTTTATAATAACAAGGGAAACCAGGAGAAAATCATAACTTCCCCTGGTCTGTTTTCATATAAAAGGTGAAAGACATTAGAATATATTTCCATTCTCTTTCACCTAGCTGTTCAGTTTTTATCTAAATTTATATTAAAGTTGCCATCATAATCTACCTTTATAGCACATCCATTGTATATTTCCCCATTAATTATCTTCTTCGCTATAGATGTTTCAAGTACACTCTCTATATATCTTTTTAAAGGTCTGGCTCCATAAACGGGATCATATCCTTCCCTAACCATAACTTCCTTGGCACCCTCTTCTACACTTAAAGAAATACTCTTGTCTTTAAGTCTATTTTCTATACTCCTTAAAAATATATCTATTATAGACTTAATTTCTTCTGTATTTAACGGTTTAAACATTATTATGTCGTCTAATCTATTTAAAAACTCAGGTTTGAATTTTAATCTCATTTCATTCATTACCCTATGTTTTATTTCTTCCTCTATTCCACTTTCCTTCTTATTTTCAAGCAGATAACTACTTCCTATATTGGATGTCATAATTATAATACAATTTTTAAAATCTACTACTTTACCCTGATTATCCGTAAGTCTTCCATCATCTAATATCTGCAAGAATACATTGAATACATCATCATGAGCCTTTTCAATTTCATCAAATAATATTACGCTGTAGGGTTTTCTTCTTACCGCTTCTGTAAGCTGCCCTCCTTCTTCATAACCCACATATCCTGGGGGAGCCCCTATAAGTCTGGAAACAGAATACTTTTCCATATATTCTGACATATCTATTCTGATTATATTTTCTTCACTGTCAAACAATGTTCTTGCTAAAGTTTTTGCCAGCTCCGTTTTGCCTACACCTGTAGGTCCCAGGAATATAAAAGAACCTATAGGCCTTCCAGGATCTTTCATTCCTGCCCTAGCCCTTATTACAGCATTGGATACTGCTCTAACCGCTTCTTTCTGTCCTATAACTCTTTTTGAAAGTTCTTCTTCTAATTTAAGAAGCTTCTCTCTTTCTCTTTCTACCAGTTTGGAAACAGGTATTCCAGTCCATTTAGATACTATCTGTGAAATTTCCTGTTCTGTTACTTCTTCTTTTAGCATTGCATTGTCATTATTTTCTTTTAGCTTTTCTTCCTCTTTTTCTATTTCCTTTTCTAGTCTTGGAACAACTCCGTATTTCAATTCTGCCATTTTATTCAAATCATATTCTCTTTCTGCTTTTTCAATTTGTCCCTTTACTTCATCCAATTGCTCTTTTAAATTTCTAACTAAAGATATATTGGATTTTTCCATCTCATATTTTGAAGTGAGCTCATTGTCCTTATCTTTTAAATTACTCAGTTCTTTTTCCAAATCCTTAAGTCTCTCTATAGAGGCGGTATCCTTCTCTTTAGATAAGGCTTCTTTTTCAATTTGCAGCTGAAATATTTTTCTTTTAACACTGTCCATAACAGTAGGCATACTGTCAATTTCCGTTCTTATCATGGCACAGGCCTCATCAATTAAATCTATGGCTTTATCTGGCAAGTACCTGTCTGTTATATATCTATCTGAAAGTTTAACCGCCGTTACAATAGCAGAATCATGAATTCTTATGCCGTGGTATATCTCAAATTTTTCTTTGAGACCCCTAAGTATTGAAATAGAATCCTCTAAATTAGGTTCGTCTATTACTACAGGTTGAAATCTTCTCTCTAAGGCTTTATCCTTTTCTATATACTTTCTGTATTCATCAAAAGTAGTAGCACCAATGCAGTGAAGCTCACCTCTTGCAAGCATTGGTTTGATTAGATTTCCTGCATCCATAGACCCTTCTGTTTTTCCAGCTCCAACTATAGTGTGAATTTCATCTATAAACAATATTATTTTCCCCTGGCTTTTTTCAACTTCCTTAAGTACAGCTTTTAGTCTCTCTTCAAACTCTCCCCTAAATTTTGCTCCTGCAATCAACGCTCCCATGTCTAGTGAAAATATTATTTTATCTTTTAAGCCTTCTGGCACATCTCCTCTTACAATTCTCTCCGCTAATCCTTCGATTATAGCAGTCTTTCCTACCCCTGGTTCTCCTATAAGTACCGGATTATTCTTAGTTCTCCTTGAAATTATTCTAACTACTCTTCTAATTTCTTCATCTCTGCCTATCACCGGATCTAATTTATGCTTCTTAGCTTCTTCTACTAGATTTCTTCCATACTTAACTAATGCCTCGTAAGTTCCTTCAGGATCCTGGGTATCCACTCTTTGATTTCCTCTAATTAAGGTTAAGGCCTCTAAAAATCCATTCTTTGTTATATTAAACTTTTTTAAAATTCCTTCTACTTCTCTAGAACCACTTCCCATAATAGCCAGCATTACATGTTCTACACTTATATAAGAATCTTTAAATTTCTTAGTTATGTTTTCCGCCTTTATAAAAATTTCTTCAAACCTTCTGGTAGCATAAACCGAAGAACTTTGTGCACCTTCGCCTAATACTTTAGGCATTTTATTTAACACATCTTCAGTTGAGTTTACCAATGCTTTTACATCTACAGACATTTTCCCAAATATATTTGGAATTAAACCATTTTCCTCAAATACCAATGCTGAAAATAAATGAATAACATCTATCTGTTGATGGTTATACCTTACAGCTATGCTCTGCGCACTATTTATTGCCTGCTGAACTTTAATAGTAAGTTTATCTATATCCATACTACAATTGGCTGCATAAAACTTTTCTTTAAGTTTTAATGCAACTATTCCTCCTTTCTCAAAATTAATTTTAAGAGATTATCATATCTATTAAAAACCATATTTTTGGCCTAACTTTATAGCAAAATGAAAATATTTAATTGACTCTGAAACATCGCCCATATTATAATACATTTCTCCCATCTTTATATATCTTTTATATATTTTGGTGTTTGCAGCAAATTTAAGCAGCGTATCCAGTGATAGATTCATATACATCTCACCAAATTCAAAATTTCCTTGTTTTATAAGTATAACAGCTTTATAATAATAAGCTCTCTCTATATACTCTACATTATCTAAGAATATAGCATAGTTTAAAACTACATCACATACCTTCTGTGCTTTATCCAAAACTTCGTTTTTTATTAAAATATTTATAATCATGAGGTAAAATTTTACCAATTCTTTTATATTGTCTTTAGGATACATATCTTCTGCTTTAATCAAATAATGTACTGCTCTATCTTTCATGCCTAAAGCAAACAGAGCATAAGCATAATCAAATAGAGCTTTAGCTTTATCTCTTAGAGCATTACCATAAAACATATCTACCTTTTTTTCATATTTTTCAAACTCCCCTATATTGGTTTTAAGGGAAAGAAGCGCCATTAAATGATATATTTTTGCCTTCTTTATATCTTCATCTAAAAAATCCATTAAGCCTATAATCCTATTGACAATCTCATGAGATTTTTCATAGTTATTCATCTCAAAATAACACATGGCTTGATAATAAAGAACCCTTACCAAAAGCTCTTTATTATCAATTTTCAACCCAATATCTATAGCATTATTATAATAATTTACAGCATGTAAAAATTCCCTACACATAAAAAACCATTTAGCAATATCTATATAGTATACTACTGATCTTTCATAAGAAAAACATTTCTGTAAATAATAATAATAATTATGTATTATATGTTGTGCTTTTTCTAATTCTTCTTTATTCAAATAACAGTTAAATAAAAGATGTAATATTTGAAAACATATATCACTATAATTGCCCTCTCTTGCAAATCTTAAATTATACTTTAAAGTGTCTTCGTGATCTTTTCTATCATTACTTTTAACTATATCCTCTATATTTTTTACTATTTGATCTTTTATATCCTGTTTTAAATATAAAAGATCAACTTCAAGTTTATTGGCTATAAATTTTAATACCCATTCCTCGGGCTTTACCTTATCATTTTCAATACAACTCATTTTAGACACCGATATTTTCTTATCGCATAATTCTTTTAAGGTATATCCCCTATATATTCTCGCCCTTTTAATTTTTTCTCCAGTAGAAAGTATCTCCATAATTACTCACCCGTTTTATTTAAATCTCTTTCAATATTCCAATTTTTTTAAAAATATTAACACCTTCATTTAAATATTTGGCTGCTTCCCTATCTCTTTTATTATCTATATAAAATTTCCCTAATATTATAGAAATATCACCAATCTCTTTAATATAATCCATATTCTTTACAAAACTCAATGCACTGATAAGCGTATTTTCTGCTTCTTTTTTATTGGATTCAAGCATATCTATTCTAAATTTCAATAAATAATAATATACTAAAGTTCTATCATTACCTTCGTCTATCCTTTCCATTATTTCCTGAAGAACTTTTTTAGAATTGGATATATCCTTTAATTTTATGTAATTCTCACATATATTTACAAGAGTTTCGATTATATTACCATCTTTAAGTTTTAATCTCAATTCTTTGGCCTTATTTAAATGTATAAAAGATTCTTCTATATTATCAAATTCAAAAAAAAGCTTGCCCAAATTATTCTCAATCTTTGCAATGTTAACTATGTCATCTAATTTCTTATATACACTTAAGGTCTTTTTAGAATATTTTATAGCATTATCTATGTCGCCTCTTTTTTTATACTCCTCAGCTAATAGAAAAAGCGTTTTTGCATATTCTTTCTCATCATCCATTTGTTTGAATTTTTCCTTTGCCAGATAAGAATAATTTATAGCTTCTGGAATATTTTCTAATTTAAAATTCACACAAGCTATGTAATAATATATTTGTGCAAGTAAGAAATCATCTCCTACATTATTTTCCTTATATACTGTTTCCGCTTGTTGAAAATAACTTAACGAGGAATAATAGGCCTTCAGCTTCTTAGATATTTTTCCTAAATTCACAAAGGTATTTATAGTTTCTTCATATTTATTGTCTTTTATAAATATAACATTTGCTGACAATAAAAATTGCTGTGCAATAGGATACTCCCCTTTGGCCATATGCACCATGCCTCTTAAATATAGATTCTTTGCTTTTTTATATTCCAAAAAATATTTTTCAGCATAATATAAAGCCTTATCGATATATCCCTCTGATTGATTTAAATTTTCACTTATTATATAAGATTCAGCTATGTTTTCAAAATAAGTACAGATTTTTTCTGCTTGAGTTTCTTCTGACTCCATTAGATACTCAATGGAGGTCTTTAACTCAAATGCTAAATATTCTAATAAATCCATACTGGGATTTGACTTTCCGGATTCTACAAGGCTTATCTGACCCGGTGTAATTCTATCTCCTGCTAAATCTTTCAAGGTCATATTGAGCTCTTTTCTTCTTCTTTTTATTTTCTCTCCTAAAGAAAGTATTTCCATATATTCCCTCTTCCTTTGCCCTTGTGTTTTTATTTTAACCATATTAAAATTTTACTAAATAACTATTTTAATTATATCATATTTTTAGGGATAAAAGAAAAAATTTTAACTATATTGGCATCAATACAGACTATTTAGTACATAATAGTAAAAATACAGTATTAAAAGTGTATCATTTATATAATACACTTTTAATATTACATTTGAAAACATCATATTATAAAATTTGACATTTTACCATATATGTTCCCCATACTGTTTCTTAAATATCTGGAAGTTCTTCTTATTCTCCTTCTAGTGTTTTTATCCAATTCAGGTGCTATCATCATACCCACTGCTGTTCCAATTATAGCTCCTGCTACAAATTTTCCTTTCATCTAATTCATTCCTTTCATACTTTTTTATGAATTTATTTAAGCTCAAAATTCAGATATCTAAAATAAGTAGTAAGCTATATTTTATTCTATATAGCATAGAATATGCAGTTTTAACTTTTTTAAACCAGTTAATTGTCAAAGGATATATAAGTAAAGCTGCTGCTATTCATCTAAAATAGCAGCAGCCCTAATAGGTGCTCCATCGGAATTATTATATTTTATTGGAAGCGCACATAATGTGAATAATTCCTTGCCTACTTTTTCTAAACAAGTCAAATTTTCCATAATAATCATATCTGTTTTATGAAGAAGTTTTTTATGTATGGTCAAATTTTCATCTGAAATGGGATCAACACTTATCACATCTAACCCCACTCCCTTTTTTTTGCTGCAAATTAGATATTCACAGACTTCCTCTGTAATATAGGGATATTCTCCAAAATAAGAACTTGTACCCCATCGTTTATCCCAACCAGTATGAAATAAAATAAACTGTGCCCTGCGGGCTGTTTCTTTCACTTCATTAATATATTTCATGGTAATTCTTTCGCCTTCCTTTAAATCACTGCAATCAATTACAAGTGCTCTTCCTATAAATTGATTTACAGGAAAATAATTCAAGGTGATTCCATTTGGAAACAAATGAGCTGGGGAATCCATATGTGTTCCAGTATGGGAAGACATGGTAAGTAGAGTTTCTTTAAAACCGTCTTTTTCATATATATTTGCAACTTTCAATTTAGGTGGTTCTGTGCCTGGATAAACTGGCATGAGTTCTGAAATAGTATGCGTTAAATCAATTATCTCCAAGATAAGACCTCCTTCTCTTAAATAAATATCTCTTCAATTACTTCAATATTTTTGTATTGACAGTAAGTCTTCAATTCTGTCGTTCATATACTTATAGGAATCATAAACTCCTTGATTATAAAATTCCGGTGCCAATTCTTCTATAATAAATCTTAAAATAAGACCCGAAGCCAAATCACCTAATTCTTCTCCTCTTTCTTCCAAGAAATAATTTTTTATTAAAGAAATCATTTCTTCTTTTTTCTCTTTACTTAATTTAATTGTATTATTATTTCTCATATATACCTCCTATTATAGAGATTATTTCCCCTAGTTTACAAGTGCACTCATTTGCTTTTTAAATAACATATTCACAAGAGCTATGGAACGCCCCACCCCAAGTACTGCTGCCAGAGTTCCAATGCCAATTCCAATTACTTTTCCTCCAAATATCACTCCTATAAGTACGGTTATTGTAACGCATACTATGTCTATCATGTTTTTTGCAAATCCAAGACCTTTATTCATCCGCTCTCCCAATGCCTGTGTAAGACCGTCCGCCGCATTTGGAACAAACTTCATCTCAACAGAAATAGCCACCCCCATTCCAGTAAGCATAATGGCTGCCCCAAGTAAAAGCAATCTCAGCGTTAAACTATTAAAATTTATAATTATCATATCATTAAATACATTGATTACTCTACTAAATATCACACTCATAGGAATCTGCAGCAGATCAAAGTAACGAAATTTTCTTCCACGAAGCACCATCTGTCCCACTACACACAGTATATATGTACATAAAGTTGCATTTCCTAAATTTACTCCCCAAATATTAGAAACACAATAGGGAATGGAGATAATGGGTGATACTCCTAGACCAGTCTTTGTATTCAATATAATCCCCAATGCAAGTATTACAAGTCCAATACAATACATCACTGCTCGACAGAATTTCTTCATATGTCTTCCTCTCTTCTTAACTCTATTTATAGATGATTACTTATAGAAAAGCATCTATTTAGAGATATTCTTTATAATTTCCATTATATCAAATAATAATATAGCTAGACAATCTAATTTTAAAATAAACAAAAAATTCTCCATGCAAAAATCAAACAAGGATAACAGTATTCTAAGTGCTAGAGACACTAAGAATACTGTTAATAAGGTTCAGATAACGATGCGTATTCCTCATGTGCAAATCCACCTGGACCTAAGAATCACTTATTACAATTATCTTCTTTTACTGCTATTGGGACAAATTTATGTCGCCAGACACCGCATTAACGTCTACTGTCTTATATGGTGGATTGCCTACCTGTACAGCAGCCCTATTTTTTCTTGTATTTTCATAATTCAATGGAAAATCTGAATTTATATCCCCTGAGATACTCTGCCCATTAAACTTAAAACTCAAGCTTTTAGGAATTACCAAATCTATGTCTCCTGAAACAGAGTTTATTTTTGAGTAATTATCGATTCCTCTATAATTCACTTTAACATCTCCTGAAACAGCTTTTATATCACCCGAACCTGAAATAGAATTTATACGTATATCTCCTGATGTATTTTCTAATTTATAATATTTAGAATATATTCCATCTGCATTTATATCTCCAGAAGTAGTTTTTATATTGACATTATTACCCGTAATGCCGCCCTTAACATAAAGATCCCCTGAAGCCTGACTACAATATATGTCATTCATTTCTACTGAAGAATTAAATGACATATCTCCAGAACTTAAATTCACATATAAATCCTCAACATATTTCTTTGGTATATATACTTCAATTTTTTGATTAATATTTATAAACTGAAACACATGAAACTTGAATCTTCCATTTCTGTTGTTTGTCTTGATCTCAATGTTATCACCATTTTTGCTCATTACAAACTTATCTTCATTTTTCAGTTTACCTACTGAACTTTGAACCACCCTTAAATTTGCCTCATCTGTTGTCTGTATAAATATATCTTCATTAGAAAAATCAAGACTTATTTTATTACAATTCTTTATTGATATATCTTCGTCCTTTTGCATATTATATATTTTCCCCTTTGATTTATCCAAAAACTGAAAATTACTAAAACTATTTCCATGTAGAATTCCATATATTAAAAAATATGCTCCTGCAACTGCTATAGCTATCCAAATTACAATTAATCCCTTTATCAGCCGTCTATTCATAAATTTACTCCTTTAATTTAAAACTTAACATAATTACCCTTTGCAGTGCCGCTCCTATTATAAATATGATCCATGAATATGCCCAGGCTCCAAAAACAAAATTCAATACAAAGTAAACTGCCACTATAATCAACCACATTATAGACCTTATTGATTTCATAATCTCATTTTTGTTGTCATTTAACACCTTCCATTCCTTGAATTCCTCTACTATGGTATTGTCAGCTTTAATATATTTAGGCTGTGAAGCGGCATTATACACAATAAGACAGGTAGCTACAGCATCTATTGTAAGCATAATACTTACAGATAAACTTTCATTCACCATAAAAACTTCATTTAACAATATTAAAACAACTACACTCATAATATAAAGACCTATTGACACTGATAATATAATTGCACTTTTCTGACGTTTTTTCTGTGTTATATCATTGTCTAGCACATTACTGTCATTTAACCCATTTATAAGCTCATTTACATCTCCCACACTTGAAATTGCTATTTTAAAAGCTTCTTCTTCATTCTTTCCCGATGATACCAGATCATCATATTTATCTATAAGGTTCGCCAGAAGTTCTTCCTTAAGCTCGTTGGCCCTATTGGTTTTTGGGGCATTTTCAAATAAATCCTCTAAGTTCTTTCTCAGCTTTTCATACATTTCAATTACCTCCATCAATCAATTTATCAATCAATTCTTTTGATTCATTCCAATCCACTTTATTTTGTTTTAATGCTTCTCTCCCCAATTCTGTTATAGAATAATATCTTCTTCTAGCTCCTGTGGTCTGATCTCCCCAATAAGAAGTTATAAACTCAGCCTTTTCCAGTCTTCTAAAAGCTGAATAAAGTGTTGCCTCCTTAAGTTCATACTTGCTGTTTGTTTTCTCTTTTATAAACTTATTTATTTTATATCCATAACTATCGTTTTTTACTAATTGCGCCAATATTATAGTTTCCGTATGCCCTCTTATAATATCTGAAGTTATAGACATTTGCTCACTCCTTTCTGATGAACTTTATTTTATGATTACACATTTTAATTTAACTTTATATGTATATTATATAAATATATACTTCGCCTGTCAATGTATATATTTTTTAGATATATATTTTTTAACATAGTATAAATACTTACAAAACTTATTCAAAAAATCGCTTTTCCTCAACAAAAAAATACCCACCAAATTTTAGTTTGATGGATTTATTTAAATTACGTTATTTTTTATAATCAACATATTATATAATTAAAGATGAATTACATTTCATATTTATCTCCTATATCCAACTTATATAGTTATAACTACTACCGTCCCCTCCTTTGCTCTAACTTCCACAATTCTTAACCCCTTATATTGCTTTAAAATTCCAAGGCATTTGGAAAATTGTCTAAAATCAATCATATCAAAGTACTTTCTATCTTTTTGGGGAATATGTGTTCTTACAAAAGATGAACTGAAAATTGATATACCAAGCTTTAAAAATATAAATGGTATAGGTATTATAAATCTCACTTTTCCTGATTTTACATACACTCTCATACACTGCTCTCCCTATTCTATTACCACCTCAACTATATCTCCATTTGCACTTTTCACATCCACTATTTTACCTAAAAGTCCATTGTCTATAGCCTCTGAAATAAGATTTAAATCAATATTTTCCATTCCTTTCACATTATCACTTAGGGGAATCTTGCCCACAGTTTTAAGCATTATCTTTATAAATTTTACTGGAAGATTTACATTTACATTATCCCCATCAATAGAATTAACTCTTATCTTTAACATTTTATCCATGATATCATTATCTGAAGAAACTTGAACATCTGTATTTTTATCCTTAAGTGACTCTATAAGTTCCATAGCCTTATCTGCCGTAATTTTACCCTCTTCCACCATCTTTAACACTCTTGCCATTTCTTCATTCATTTTTTATCCTCCCTATTATATTTACTCATTTAACATTTTAATGGCTTCATCTGCACTTATCTGTCCTTTATCTAACATATCCACTACTTTCTTTTTATCAACTTTCACATCCTGAGCTACATTATATCCAAGAGCAGCTATGACCTCATCAAGCTTTGCTCTCACAGTAGGATAGGATATTCCAAGCTCCTTTTCCACATCTTTTATATTTCCTCTATTCTTTAGAAATACCTCTATAAATTTAAGCTGTTCCAGTGTTAAATATTCAAATTTCGACATTTCAAAGTTATTTTCAATTATTGTGCTGCATTTAGGACATTTAAGTTTTGAAATTAAAAGCTTAGATTTACATATAGGACATTTGCCTATTATTTTATACGCCAACCTATCATCTCCTTCCACAAATAGTATATCATAACACTTTAATATATTCAATATATAAATTAAATATATTAAATATATTATAATTAATTATTAAAATAATTGATTTAATAATTAATTATTTTAATCAACGTTAATGTCCAGCACAATAAAATAGCTTTCCATGATATTTAACTTTATCATAGAAAGCTCCGTTTAATATATTATCATAATTTTTAACAGGATTTAAAACATACTCCTAAATTGAGGATAATTTGTAATTGCAAACTGCATTATCCCCATTACCATAGCAAAAATACAAAGTACCATTACAATAACTATAGCTCCTGTATCATACCTTATTTTCTCCTCTTTGTTTAGGATATATGCTATAATAACCTCTACTCCAATAAAAATTAATATTACCGGCCACAAGGATATTATCAGTTCATAACTTATATTTTTAAACATACTATGCATTAAAAACATTACTCCAAATACCACAAGAATTACACCTGAAGTAAATGTACCTACTCTTCTCCCCTTAATCATCCATACTCCTCTCCTTCTTTTTTCCCATAATAAGTTTTACTCCAATTATAATTATTGCTATTGCCACAATGATTTGAGGGATAATTCCTGTAAAAGAATTTATAATATTATAAATTCTATTATCTATATATGGTGCAGCAATATACGTAATATTGTCCCATATAAGGTAAATTCCCATACATACCAGAAGTATTCCAAAAAATAGCCTTCTCTTTTTAAATAAATTTTTATCCCAATGAAGAAACTTGTCTATGGAAAACATGTAATTATCTTCTAAAGGTGAAAACTCCTCTTCAGGTAAGCTCTGTTTATTTATACAGTCAAAAAAAGAGTAAAACCAAATTAAGGGTAATACAAATAAGAGAGGTCCTATATGAAGCCATGTTGAAAGAAATATTACAAAGAAAAATGCAGACATAATTGACAATCCCATTTTCATAAATCCCATGTACATATGCCCTGCACCGGGAAGAAAAGAAAACAAAATGGTTAAAAAATTACCTTTTTTCATTTTCATTATTAAATACCTCCATATTAATTATTTTATTAGAGAAATTACCAAGCTCCATATTAATGGAATTTACCACTGTAAACTTAGGTGAGCTAATTTCCAATGTCTTTACTTTGGTATTTGCTATAAAATTCAATGTACTTGAGAATACAAATATAAGGGATATACATGCAGCAAGAGAAACTCTAAGGGAATAAAATAAAAACTGCCTATTTTTCTTTTTATATTTCACTATTTTATTTTTTACTTCTTCTTCAAATCCAAAGGGCACTTTCTTAAACTCACTATCATCAAAACTACCTGTAAGGTGTTGGATACATTTTTCACAGTTCTCAATATGCTGGGATACAACAATAAGTTCTCTATCATCCAAATCTCCCCTTTTAAATTTTTTTATACATGAATCACTTATATGTCCATTACTGTTAAATAGACTATCCCTCAAATAAATTCCTCCTTCCATAAAATTTTAAGAAATTTTTTTGCTCTATATAATCTTGTTTGCAGTGTTTTTAAATTTTCTCCTGTATCTTTTGCCATATCTGAAAGTTTTATGTTTTTACAAAAGTAATTTATTGCTACAGTCTTATAAGGTTCTTTTAATCTTCTGCATAGATTATATATTTTTTCATCACTATCCTTATTCAATAGACTTTCCTCTGGAGAATCTTTTATATCCTCTATATATTTATAATCCTCACTACTTAAACTTTCTAACTTTCTGGCGGGATTCTTAACATAATCCCTACATTTATTTAATGCAATTTTTGTAACCCAAGCTTTAAAATTGCTGCCATCAAACTTATTCATATTTTTATAGGCAGTCAAAAAGGTTTGCTGTGATATGTCCTCTGCATCAAAATAGTTTTTAGTAAAGGAAAAACAGATAGTAATAATTAGGCGTTGATACTGTTTTATATAATTTTCAAATTGATTTTCCCAAATAATCACCACCACCTTTTTACCCTTATAATAATATAACGATTTATAAATAAAAAATACTTCAATAAATATAATAATTTTTTAACCTTTTCTTTTAATATAATAAAGCTGCACATAACCTATATAAATATAAGCTATGTGCAGCTTTACTTGAAATTACCTTTATTAAACATAAAATATTTATAGCAAAAATTTCACTACTATAGAAGCAACAGCCACTACCACACCTATAACAGAGATATTTCTATATATCCTAACAGATTCAACATCATTTTTTTCTTTTTTCATATAGATAATTCCTGCAATAAACATTCCTAGGCCAACAATAATAAAAAGTCCGAATAAAATCCATGCTTTCATTTTAATTTCCTCCATTTTAATAATAATGATGAATTAATGATAACTGCAACGGAACCAACATTATGTACTAGTGCCCCAACAACGGGATTTAATATGCCTGTAATGGCCAGAGCAATAGCAATAAAATTAAGCATCATAGAAGCTGCAAGGTTTATATTAATGGTTTGCATAGTTTTTCTGGAAAGCTGTAAAAGGTGTGGTATTTCCTTGATATCATCCCCCACAAGGGCAATATCTGCAGCATCAATTGCAATATCACTTCCAATTCCACCCATAGCTATTCCTACATGTGCTGTCTTTAATGCAGGAGCATCATTAATTCCATCACCCACCATACAAACAAATTCACCTTTATTCTGATACTCTTTGATAGCTTTCATTTTATCTTCAGGCAAACAGCTTGATTTCAAATCTGTAATCCCAGCAATCCGTGCCATATGATTTGCTGCCTGTGGTGCATCACCAGTAAGCAATACAGTTTGAATTCCCGTCTGGTGTATTGCATCAATTGTTTTTGAAGCATCAGGACGAAGCGTATCCGACAATGCAATAAGTCCAATAGCTTTTTGGTCTGCTGCAACATAAATCACTGTACTTCCATCTGCCTTAGCTTCTTCCGCTGATTGATAAAGAGTAACTGGTAATTCAGTTCTTTGTTCAGATAACAGAGTTTCATTACCTGCCAATATCCTGATACCATCTACATCAGCCAAAACCCCTCTACCCGCAATAAGAGTAAAGGTACTTGACTCTTCTGGCAGTTTACCATTTTTACTCTTATAATAGGAAACAATTGCTTTCCCCAGAGGATGTTCTGAACGAAGTTCCGCAGATGCCGCAAGCGCAAGTAATGCTTCTGAATTGATATTTGGTACACAGCTTTTTACCTGAACCACTTCGGGTTTACCGTATGTAATAGTACCTGTTTTATCAAATGCCATTCTCTTTATTTTGGCAAGCCGCTCTAATGCATCACCTTCCCGGACAAGAATACCATATTTTGTAGCATTTCCAATTCCAGCCATAATAGCTGTGGGTGTTGCAAGCACTAATGCACATGGACAAAATACAACAAGGATGGTAACTGATCGGATAATTTCATGGGTAACAAACCATGTGCCAACTGCCGCCGCAAGTGCTATGACTACAATCCACGTAGCCCACCTATCAGCTATTCCAACAATTTTTGCCTTTCCTGCATCTGCTGATTCAACAAGACGGATCATCCTCTGAAGAGAGCTGTCCTCTCCAACTTTCTGTGCAACCATTTCAAAAGTACCAAATTGATTGACAGTGCCGCTGAAAACTTCATCACCTTCATCTTTATCTACAGGTAAAGATTCTCCAGTCATTATAGACTGATCCACAGAGGTTTGTCCTTTAATAATCATTCCATCAACAGCTATTGTCTCTCCTGCTAATACCCTTAAAATATCACCTTCTTTGATTTGCTCCGCGGAAATTATAGCCTCTTCGCCATTTTGTACAATCCTTGCGGTCGTGGGAGTAAGATGTACCAACTTTTCAATTCCAGCACGGGCCTTAGCAACAGTACGCTCTTCCAAATAAGCTCCGATTGTCATAATAAAAGCCACTTCACCAGCTGCAAATATTTCCCCGATAAAGATTGAGGCAATCAATGCAATTGAAACTAATACATCTGCCTTAATATCAAATTCAGTTACTAGTCCTAAAATGGCCCCTTTTACAATGGGAATACCACAAAAAATAATTGCAATCCATGCCGCACTTTCCATATTAAAAAAACTTATAATTAGAGCAATTAGAGATAATGCAAGAAATAATAATGTTCTTTTGTCATCATCCTTTAATAGTTGTATCAATAAAATCACTCCTTTTTGTACCCAGGGGGGTATACGTATATTATACCCCCCCGGGTATAGCATGTCAATAATAAAGCAACTGTTATTTTTAACAGTTGCATATTAGGACATCTATGACATTCTTGAAAAATGCTCTATAGCCTTGGCAAAATCTGCTATTGTTCTATCGGCATCTCCATGTTCAATACCTTCTCTGACACAATGGTTCAAATGGCCTTCTAAAACCACCTGACCTACTTTATGTAAAGCACTTTTCGCAGCATTGATCTGAATTAAAACATCTTCACATGGAATATCTTCATCCACCATTTTATCAATAGCCTTTATCTGTCCCATGATTTTATTCAGCCGTCTGTGTAGATTGCCTGCATCCATGCATTGACGCATTATCACACCTCCTTATATATGATATTATACTACAGTATTGTACTATATAGTGAAAGTTATTTGTTGAATTTTCAGAACCTGTATGTTGTGGAAGCCTAATAAATTGAGTATCAAGTGTAAGTTCAATAGCAAGTAAACTTAAAATAAATGATAAAGATCTCACTTTCTATTTTTCATCTTAAACTTTTAAAGAATCCTGTATAAAAGGTATTTAGTTCCTATAATTTCAAGGCTTTCACTTTTTTCTACAAGTTACTTTAGAAAATTTTATGATTTTCATTAGACTAACAGAGAAAAATATTATAATATCATTATTATAGTAAAATATTAATAGGGTTTATTTATTTTTGTAAAAATAAATGTTAAATTATTGAATTATAGGTATTTTTTATATTATAAATTAATTCATCTATTCCAGGAGGGGATGCTTATGAAAAACATAATAAAAAATATAAAAAACAAATTTATTTTAATACCCATTTTTACTTTTATATTGTCTCTCAGTTTTTTAATATTCATAAGTTATAAAAATAGTTCCATAGGATACAAATCCTACACTTTATTTCAGAAAGATTTATTGGATAAAAGAATTTCAACAGTTTACATTACAGACAACCCCAAGATAAGAATAAAATTAAAAGATGGCGGTATATATGAAACAGATAACCCCAGAACGCCTAATATTAAACAAACACTACTAGAAAATAATATACTTGTATCTGAAGATTACCCCGTAGATAGTAAACAAATATACCCAGGTACTTTGATGCTTCTTTCTGTTATATCCATTATATTTATGGCAGTTAAAAATTCTGAAAAAGTTTCTAAGAAAACCTTAGCCATTGACTCTTTGGAAACTACTGTCGTAAAAGACTTTAATTATACTTTTGAAAATGTAGCTGGAAATGAAGAGGCAAAAGAAAGTGTAAAAGATGTAGTGGATTTTTTAAAAAATCCTGAAAAATATGCATCCTATGGAGCAAGAATGCCAAAGGGTATAATGTTGTATGGACAACCTGGAACAGGAAAAACTCTCCTAGCCAGAGCAGTTGCCGGTGAAGCAAATGTTCCTTTTTATGCAGTTTCAGGTTCAGATTTCATACAGATATATGTAGGTGTGGGAGCCAGTCGTATAAGACAGTTATTTAAAAAGGCAAGAAATAACAGTACTGGAAAAGCAGTTATATTTATAGATGAAATAGATGCCATTGGTAAAAAGAGAGATGGAGGCAATTCTTCTGGTGGTTCTGATGAGAGAGATCAAACCCTAAATGCCCTGCTCACAGAAATGTCTGGTTTCAATGAGAAGAAAGGAATTGTAGTAATAGCTGCAACTAATAGATTAGACATGCTAGATCCTGCACTCTTAAGACCTGGAAGATTCGATAGACACATAGAAATAACGCTTCCAGATATTTCTTCAAGGAAAAAAATTATAGCCCTTCATCTAAACAATAAGCCTGTAGGTAATCTAAATTTACATGAATGGGCTCAAAAAACTTCTTATTTTTCAGGTGCAAAAATTGAAAACCTAGTAAATGAAGCTGCAATAATTGCATGTAAAGAAAACAGCAGAGCCATTGAAGATACCCATATGGACAGGGCTTTTTCTATAATTTTGGCAGGCTATGAAAAGAAAAATAGAGATTATATAAAAGATATGGAT